>NZ_JBSVEM010000012.1:0-144668 GCF_056312285.1 Pseudoalteromonas sp. ABE4_541 | reverse complement strand
AGTAGTACCGGCAACCAAACCATAACTTTGACCCAAACGGATAACTCAACGGCTTTGAGTGCAGGTACATACAGTAATTGTACGGTCACGGTGACAGACTCTTCTGGTAATGCCAGCAGTGCTTTGAGCGTTTCCAGTTTTACTATCGATACGACCGCGCCAACAGTAGCCGAAGTCACCGCGGTGACAACGCCTACCAATGATACAACGCCAAACTATACATTTAGCACGACCGAAACAGGCACGTTATCGGTTGGCGGTAGTTGTGGTACATCCAGCTCGACGACCATTAGCAGTACTGGCAATCAAACCATAACCTTAACACAAACGGATAATTCAACGGCTTTAGCCGCTGGCACATATAGCGATTGTACGATTACGATTACGGACGCTGCGGGTAATGCAAACACAGCCCTTGCCATTACCTCTTTTACCATAGATGCGAGTGCCCCGACTTTCGACAGTGCCAACTCAACACCCAATGACAATGCGACAAATGTGACCGCGAGCAATGATATTGTGATCGACTTCAGTGAAAATATTGCGCTTGGTTCTGGGAATATTACGATCCGTGATGTAACAGGCAGCAGTGACTTTGAAGTATTTAGTGTTACCACTGAAAGTGATGGTACAACCACCAGCCCGAGCGCGGGGCGAATTGGTATCACAAATGATAAAGTTTATGTAAATCCAACCAACAACTTAACGGGTAACCGCAATTACGCGATTCGCATTGATGCCACGTCGGTAGATGATAGCGCAGGTAATAGTTTTGCGGGTATTAGTGACGATACCACTTTCAACTTCTCGACAGCTAATACCGCGCCAGTCGTTGATTTAGACTCAGGTTCAGGCAGTGATAACAGTAGTGCTTCGTTCTCTGAAGCTGGTGGTGCGGTAAATATCGCTAGTAATGCAGCAGTGACAGAGTCTGATGGGGACACTATCACCACTATTACAGTAACGCTGACTAATGATCAGGATGGTGCCTCTGAGGGCTTAAATGTGACTGCAGCGGCCCAAAATGCGTTAACTGGTATATCTGGCTCGTCAGATATTACACTGCAAGACACCATCACCGTATCGGGTGCAACTGCAACGGCTTCCGAAGTGCAAACATTCTTACAAGCTGTGACTTATAACAATACAGCCAGCTCGCCCAACGAAACAGCCAGAACCGTGACTGTGGTGATCAATGACGGAACTGACAACAGCACCTCTCGCACTGCTACAGTATCAGTGAGCAATGTAACGGCGGCAAGTAGCACTGCAGCGAGCTTTAATACCACTAATGGTACAAATTTATCCCCAGCAATTACCTTTACCAGTGATGATGAAACGCTGACAATTGCAAATACAAGCCATATTTCAGGATCAACGGCTGATGGTGGCACAGGTACAGACACCTTGAATGTGCCTACAGGTGCAAATCTAGCAAACTTTACTTCACTCACCAACTTTGAAATTTTAACACCTGATAGTGGTGCATCTGTAACGCTAACGGAAACGCAGCATGACGCGTTCACGACGATTAACGGTGCAGGTACAAACCAATTTACCATCTCTAGTGCGAATGGTGATCAAGCGTTAACTGCTGATAGTGATATTGAAACCTATGTATTAAACAGTGCGATGAGTTTAACTTTATCAGCGGCAGGGCAGAATGTAACTGCTAGCAGTGGCGATGATACTATTAAAGTCGCAGGGTTTACTACAACGGGAACCCTGTCAGGTGGGTCTGGTACAGATACTCTACAAGCGGATACCGGTGCGAACATCAGTGGTGCCTCAGTGAGTAGTTTTGAGTCACTGACCTTATCAAGCGGTGCCTCAGTGACCATGACCGAAGCACAGCATGATAACTTTACTTCGGTGACAGCGGCGGGTACTGAGAGTATTACTATTACTAATACAAGCGACGGCCTAACGGGTAACAGCGCCATCGAAACGTATGTATTATCTGCTGCGAATACCTTTACTTTGGGTGCTGCGTCGCAGAATCTGACCGGAAGTAGTGGCAACGATACGCTAAACGTTGGCACATTAACGGCAACCGGTACACTTGCTGGTGGCAGTGGTACAGATACTTTATCTGTCGATAATGGCGGCAGTATTGCGAGTGCTAACGTCAGCAGCTTTGAAAATCTATCCGTAACGAGCAATGGTTCAGTGACTTTGACTGTTTCACAGCTATCGGGATTTACCGGCACGGTGTCTGGTAGTGGAACGGAGTCGTTAACGGTATCTGGTGATGGTGATGTTACTACGGTCTCTGCACTTGAAAATTATACTTTATCGGATGACTCTACTAACTCAAGAGCAATCACTATCAGTGGTGCAAGTCACTCTGTCACAGGCTCATCAACCACAGATGCAATTACCTTTAATGTGGGCTCGTTGACTTATACTGGAACGATAATTGGCGATAATACTGTTGCCGATACATTATCGTTAAGCTCTGGCGCAGATATTACAAGTGCCAATGTTTCAGGTGTAACTAACCTGACGTTAGCGTCGGGTGCATCGGTATCCATGACGACTAGCCAGCATGGCAGCTTTACCGGAACGGTTACCGCCGCTGGGTCAGAAACGATTACCATCAGTGGCAATGGTGACATTACGACTTTATCGAACGTTGAAAGTTACAGTGTTGGTGATGACACAACGAATACCAGAGCAATTACAGTTTCAAGTGGTACAACAAGTGTTACAGCAAATTCAACGACTGACGCAATTACATTCTCCATTGGTGGTAGTACTTATACTGGCACATTAACTGGCAATACGACAGTTGCCGATAGTGTACAAGCTACTGATGGTGCAGATGTCAGTGGCGGTGTGTTTAGCAGCATTGGCACGCTTAACTTAGGTAGCGGAGCAACAGTCGCAATTGATGTTGCTAACCTTAGTGACTTTGCCACGGCAATTACGGGCAGTGGTGGTAGCGAAACGCTGAAACTGATGGATGGTGGCTCATTCAATTTCTCAACAACCACCGTATCAGCTATTGAAGGCATTGCCATTGGCACTAACAATAATACAACAATCACATTGACCGATAATTTTAGTGCTGATGGGCAAACTGTGTCGGTAACAAATACAACTGGTAGTGCAATTTCCGCTGATTTAACTATCAATGCCTCGGCGTTTGTAAGCGATGTTTTGCAGATAACAGCAACAGATTTAGATGGCTCTGATACCATCACAGGCGGCAGTGGTGCAGATACCATTCGTCCTGGTGCCGGCACGGATACCATGACGGGTAATGCGGGCAACGATAACTTTTCAGGTGCTGCGAGTGATTTAAATGGTGATACCATTGCCGATCTGGCAGTGGGCGACACCATCACGGTCACAGGGATTACAGGTCTTTCTACTAGCAATGTGCGCTTTAATGGCTCTAGCACGCTTGAGATTGATACCAATGCGACGGACTTTTCTGGCGTAGAGGTATCGCTCTCACTCACTAACGCTCCGAGTGCTGACTTGGTATATACAGTAGCCGATTCGGGTAGTAATACATTGATCACTTTCGAAGCGGCGAATGAAGTCCCTGTATTTTCCAGTCTCAATGGTGGTAATACTTTCACTGAAAACGGCTCGACCGTCGTCATTGATAGTGATGTGACAGTTGCTGATACTGAGTTAGACGCATTAAATAGCAACAATGGTAACTATAGCGGTGCGTCACTTACGATTGCGCGCTCAGGAGGTGCAAGTTCACAAGATGTGTTCAGTAATACAGGTTTACTGGGGACTTTGACTCAAGGAAATACATTTGAATACAATGGCACCTCAATAGGCACGGTTACAACAAACTCTTCTGGTACTCTAGTGCTTACTTTCAACAGCAGTGCAACCTCAGCATTAGTTGACAGTGCGTTACAAGCTATCGGTTACACTAACAGCTCTGAAGACCCAGGCTCCTTTGTGACGCTGAACTATACCTTTAACGATGGCACCACAAATAGCACTGGTACAAACCAAGCCACGGTGACTATCAATGCAGTTAATGATGCGCCGACAGATATTGCACTGACTGCAACCAGCATCGCTCAATCCAGCACGGGCACATCTGCAACGGTTGCAACGGCCAGTAGTACAGACGTGGATAGTAGCAGCTTCACCTATAGCCTCGTCAACTCAGGTACAAGTGATAATGGTACATGTACTGCAAATTCAGGTAATGGCAGTTTCCAGTTTTCGAGCAGTACATTGCAAACTCAAGCTTCTACGTCGCCTGGTGATTATGTTATCTGTATTCAAACCAGCGATGGCGCAGCAAGCTATCAGGAATCATTTACTATTACAGTGAGTGATGATGTAGCGCCTAATGCGCCCAGTACACCGGATTTAGACACAGGCTCTGACACAGGAGCTTCGAGCACCGATAATATTACCAGCGACACAACGCCGACTTTCAGCGGCACTGCGGAGAGTGGTTCAACGGTTAAGTTGTATAGTGATCAAGTTGGTGGCGGGGCAACAGTCATCGGCAGTGCAACGGCGACAGGCGGAAATTGGCAAATCACGACCAGTGCGCTTACTACGGGCGTATCACACGCCATTAGCGCGACGGCGACTGACTCTGCCAGTAATGTGAGCGCTAGTTCAGCTTCATTGAATGTGACAATTGATAACACTGCACCTGCCACACCAAGCGTCCCTGACTTAGCGGCTGCTAGTGATAGCGGTAGTTCAAACACGGATAACTTGACCAATGATACAACGCCAACGTTTACAGGTACGGGCACGACGGGCGACACCATCACGCTTATTTCAAGTAATGGAGGGACGATTGGTAGTGCTGTGGTCACTAGCAGCGCTTGGAGCATAACACCTAGTGCCGCTATTAATTCAGGTTCTCACTCCGTTTTTGCAAGGGCTTCGGATACAGCGGGTAATACCTCGGATAGTTCGACTTTATCAGTAGTGGTTGATACTACAGCCCCAACGGGGGGGAATGCGACAATAAATCAAAGCCAAATCAATGCAGATAATGAAGCGGCGTTGAGTTTCTCTTTGAGCGGATTAGAAAGCTCAGGGACTTTCACTTATCAGATTTCAGATGGTACAAGTTCAGTTAGTAGCAGCAGTGCAATTGCCATTACGAGTACCACGGCGCAAGTAACGTCTGTTAATGTGACTAGTCTAAATGAGGGAACATTGACATTGACGGTATTGTTGACTGATGTTGCAGGAAATCAAAGTGGTACGTTTAGTGACACTGTGACCAAGCAATATAATGTTGCGCCAACAGCTGCAAATGACACGCTTACTACCAATGAAGATACCGCAGGCACAGTTAATGTTGTAGCCAATGATAGTGACCCTGAAAATGCGCTACAGGCTTCCTCGGTTACAGTCAAAACGTCGCCAACTAAAGGGCAAATTTCCATTAACAATGGCAGTGTGACCTATACACCGAATGCTAATGCCAATGGTTCAGACTCGTTTACTTATACGGTGAAAGATACAGCTCAAGCTGAGTCAAATGTTGCGACAGTTTCGATTACGATTACACCCGTCAACGACTTACCTGTGGCTGCGAATTTCACGCCCAGTATCAATGAAGATACACCAACATCCGCACTAACAATACGTGCAAGTGCAACAGATATAGAAGATACGAATCCTACTGGTAACATTGAAATTGCCACTGGGCCTAGCCAAGGCTCGGTTGCGATTAATCAGACTGCGGGTACACTCGTCTATACGCCAAGCGCCAACGTGTCGGGTTCAGACTCACTGAGCTATACAATTTTGGATAGTGAAGGCGGGCGTTCAAATACTGCGACTATTTCAATCACGATAGCTTCAGTGAATGATACGCCAGTGATTTCAGGTACGCCACTAACTTCAGTAGATGAAGATATATTATATAGCTTTACACCATTAGCCAGCGATGCGGATAGTGATAGCTTGACGTTCAGTGTAACCAACTTACCGAGTTGGGCTAGTTTTAACACTTCCACCGGAACGCTATCTGGCACGCCCACTGAGGGGCAATCAGGAACATATGCGGGTATCGTCATCACTGTTAGCGATGCTCAAAGTTCACAGTCGCTTAGCGCGTTTAGCATTTTAGTCAATGCAGTAAATGATGCGCCAACAATTAGCGGTATACCAAACGCAGCCGTAAAACAAGACGAAGCGTACAGTTTTACACCAGAAGTGGCTGATGTTGACTCTAGCGCGCTGACATTAAGCGTTACTAACTTACCGAGTTGGGCGAGCTTTAATAGTGGAACAGGTGAGTTATCTGGTACTCCAACAAGTGAGGATATCGGTACTTATACAGGCATCGTTATCACAGTAAGTGACGGCTCGCTACAAGCAAGTTTGCCTGCGTTTGATATTGTGGTTGAGTCTGTTAATGCTGCGCCGGTTGCCAACGATATGGCGCGTAATATTGACGAAGACAAGAGCACCAGTTTTGTTGCTGATGTGAGCGACCCCAACGGTGATACATTCACACTGAGTGTCCAAAACCAGCCGCAAAATGGGCAGGTAACCGTTCAGGGTAATTTACTCACTTACACGCCTGCGCCTAACTTCAATGGCACGGATGCGTTTACTTACAGCGCATCCGATGGTGAATTTGAATCGAATGTCGCCACGGTGACAATTACAATCGCAGCTATCAATGACAAGCCAGTTGCTATTGATGATAATTTTACGTTAGATGTGGTGCCGTCGAGTCAATACAGTTTATCTGTTCTAGATAATGATACTGATGCCGATGGTGATACCTTAGCCATAATTGGCGCCAAGGCCACACTGGGCAGCGTTATCATTTCAGGTAATACGCTGACATATACTGCGGTGCCGAACTCGCGAGGACCCATTGTTGTTAATTATGTCATTGAAGATGAAAATAAAGCACGGGCATCAGCAAAAGCGCTTGTCACACTAGTCGATGAGTTAGGTGGAGAAGCGCCAACGATTATTGCGCCAGATAATGTAACGGTAAATGCAACGGGCCTATATACCAAAGTTGATTTAGGTACTGCGGTGGCAACAGACTCGCAAGGAAATCCGTTGCCAGTGTCATTGGTGAATGGCTTTCCATTATTTGCTCCGGGTCAAAGCATTGCCTACTGGCAGGCAACAGATGAGCAAGGTTTATCGGCTACGGTGAGTCAAAATGTAAATGTTAATCCATTAATATCTCTACAAAAGAATAGTCGTATTGCGGAAGGAAGCAGACATTCGGTTGTTGTTTATCTCAATGGTCAAGCGCCAAGTTACCCTGTGGTGATCCCATATACAGTTTCGGGAACAGCTGATAATGCAGATCATGACTTAGTATCTGGTGAAGCAGTGATTAACTCAGGCTTTGAAACTCGTATTGAGTTCGCAACATTTGCAGATAGTGAAAGTGAAGGAAACGAGACGATTGTGGTTACTTTAGATGGAAGTTTGAACCTGGGTACTCGTTCGTCGTCAACAATCACTATCTCGGAAACGAACTTGGCGCCAGAGGTTGTCACACAAGTTTTACAGCAGGGTGAGGAGAGAGACTTAGTTACCGCAACGGATAATGAAGTATCCATCACGGCAACGATATCGGAGGCGAATCTAAACGATCAGGTAAGTGTTGTATGGAGTACCTCATCGCCGTTGCTCAATACATCGACTGATCCGACGAGATTTGTATTTAACCCACTTAATATTGAAAAAGGTATTTATAAAGTAAAGGTCACTGCGACGGACAATGGCACGCCAAGCTTGTCAACGCAAAAAGACGTCTACATTGAAGTTATCGAGTCGCTGGTTGCATTGGGTGAAGAAGACTCTGACGGTGACTTAATTCCTGATTCACAAGAAGGATATACAGACTCGGATGGTGATGGTATTCCAGATTATCAGGACGCTATTTCAGAGTGTAACGTGATGCAAGAACGAGCGCTTGAATCGACTCAGTTCCTTGTCGAAGGGGATCCTGGTGTTTGTTTACGCAAAGGTGCAACAGTTGCTCAAAATCAAACGGGTGGATTGCAGTTGTTAGATGAGGAGCTGCCAAATGATCCGAATGCCATTAATATCGGTGGGCTGTTTGACTATATCGCAAGTGGTTTACCGCAAGCTGGCGACACATACAGTATTGTATTGCCACAGCGAGTACCTGTACCGTTGAATGCTGTATACAGGAAATTTAAAGATGGTACATGGCATAACTTTGTTATTGACGGTGAAAATAAAGTATTGAGCTCGCAAGGAGAGCCTGGTTTTTGTCCTCCGCCAGGCGATAGTCAATGGGTTGATGGCATGGTAGAGGGCAGTTGGTGTGTTCAGTTACGTATTCAAGACGGTGGGCCGAATGATGATGATGGTATTGCCAATGGTGTCATCGTTGATCCAGGCGGTATTGCCGTATTGTTAAATGATAATGCGTTGCCAGTTGCTAATGCTGATGCCACGCAAATCATAGCGGGTCAAGCTATTGTTATTGATGTGCTTGATAATGATACTGACGCGGACGGTGATGCAATTTCGATTACGGGCGCAACCGTTGATTTTGGTACGGTTATCATTGAAGAAAATAAGCTATTTTATACTCCACCCTCCTTGTTTGTAGGTAACGCAACCATCCAATACAGCATAACCGATGGTCAAGGTGGTACAGCGTATAGCACCGTATTGGTTGCAATCATCGTTAATAAGGCGCCAGTGACAGTTACTGACACTGGGTTATCTGATGGTGCTACCTTGCTTCTTGATGTGCTTGCTAATGACAGTGATCCTGAAGGTTTGTCGTTATATTTAGTGTCCGCGAGCGCCGAGTACGGCACGGTAAGTGTGACCGCTGATAATACTTTGGAGTATCGACCACAAGCGCTCTTTACAGGTACCGACACAATTACATACCTTGTTAGAGATGAGTTTGGCGCGACTGCGCAAGGCACGGTAACTGTAACTGTTAAAGGTGTGCAAGAAACCAGTATTACTAACAGCTCTTCAGGTTCCTTGGGAGGATCATTCATGTTATTGCTATCAGCCTTGTTCATTCGTCGAAGCAAATTGTTTTTGCCCGTTTGTACTTTGATGGTGTGCGTTAGTTTGGTTCAAACCCAAGCTTATGCTGCGCAGTGGAAAGTGATGGGCACTGTAGGCCAATCGACTGCCGATATACAGGTACCGCCAACTGAGCTAACGGCAGTTAAGGTTGATGATAAGGGCACAAGCTGGTCTTTCGGCCTGTTCTATCAGGTTGTTGCCGATTGGCATGTTGGAATGAAATACATTAATTTGGGTAAAGGGAGTGTGGACTTCGAAGGCGCAGTCTCGGATCCTGCGTTAGTACAAAGCTCATTGGCTAGTGTGGCACCAGCTTTGCCTGAAGGCGTGTCAGTTGAAATAGATTTTTCTAAGAGTTTGTCAGATAAGTTTACGGGACGTATGTTTTTTGGTGCATTTAGTTGGGAGTATGAAATAGAGAGCTTACGTGATGGGAGTGCGCTTGAAACGGTAAAAGAAAATGATGTGAGTGGCTATCTTGGAGGTGGCATCCACTATGCAATTTCTTCACAGTTAACAGTGGGGTTTGATTATAGCTATTACTTCATATCCAAAAATGACATTGATGAAATTGCATTAAACGTGCAATATCGATTCTAACGATATCCGATTCGTTGACATAAAAAAGCCCCAATAGAAGGGGCTTTTTTATGTCAACGAATTTAGCTTCGCTCTACTAATGTGTTCACTTATCCCAATAAGACTGTTCTAATGAATCTTCACGTTCAGGTAAGCCACGAGAAAGACGTGGTGAATGCTGTACTAGCACTTCGTAGCTAGCACGGTTTGCGTACTTACTAATTTGCGCTAAAGAAGAGTAAGTGATTGCCTGTTGTTCATGTTTAGCAGAATTTGGCACATTTAGTTTGTGATATTCGTTTGCTGATAGATCATGAAGTACCGCAGCCAGTGCACAATCGCCCGCACCGTTGGTATTCTTGATTGAATCAGGGCCACCCATGTAAGGTGCTGTATGGCTATATGCTCTGATTGGATTCTTACAATCAGTTTTTCGCATACCACGAGAGAATTCGTAGCGGTTAAACTCAGCAATCGCACCCGGTAACAATGGATATTCAGTTTCACGTTTGAAACTGTCGTCAACGTAACCGGCCATAAATAGGCCTTTTGGTCCAGCGGTACAGATCACAAGGTCAACCCAATCGAGAGCTTTGTCAGCGGCCAAAAGAGGGTCATTAAAGCCAGTGATGGCTTCACCTTCTTCTTCGTTCATCGCCAGAATATCAACGTGTTTTTCAACAAACTCTGCCCACCAAGTAGGGTCTTGTTCGATTAAGAACTTAGTACCGAGCGTCAATACGACGGGGACGCCTGCTTGGTTGGCATAGTGAACCGCTTGCATTGTGGCTTGCGTCATGGTTTCGTCGCCAGTGGTGCGCATTAGGTAAGCGCTGATCACAAGTGCTGAAGCGTTCTCAATCAATGATTGAGAAATAGACTCTGGGCTCAGGTAGTTCATCAAGCCTGCACTAATTGCAAAAGTACGCTCACCTGTGTCGTCAATTAAAGTGAAACAACGACCAATTGGGCCATCAACCGGTTGCAAGTAATTGAGATCTACGCGGCTAGAGGTGTTACATAAGAACTTATAAGCGTAACTGCCAACGGTAATATTTTCACTCATTACACCGAGCAAAACCGAACGGTCATCAGCAAGCACAGAATAATTGTGCATGGTATTGCCAATTGTGCCGCCTGCAAACTCGTAGTCAATCATGTCATCGCGCTTTAAACGCTCGTATAAAGCGTTGGTAATATCGCTTGCGATTACTTGCGACATTCCACGTTGCAAACCAAACTCATCCAAAAAAGCTTGGTCAACTTTTGCTTCTATATCTACAACGATTTGGTCAATGCCACATATGTAGCTATGCTTTAAACCATTTTCACTACCTAATTTGTTGATTAGTGGGTCTTTATCTTCAACTGGAAAATAATGTTTATGCCTGCGGCGTCCCGGAAATTTCATGTTTTACCCGTGTGTGTTGAGCTCAAGAAATAAAAAAAGCGGCGAATTATAGCTTAAGTGTAGCCCCGAGAGCCACGTGATTTTTCGATTTTCTAGGTTGTTCGCACTAAATTGGCGAAAAACCATCAACTTTTTGTGGATTTTACCCAAATTAGGGTTTTTAACGGTCCATTTTTTGTAAGGTTGAAGGTGATGCTATTTGAAGCTACCTCATAGCGGCTTTTCCTCTATAGCGAACCTGAAAATAACTTCATATTCGCTTATCTAAGGCTGATCTCATATCACATCAACTGTGGATAAGAGTTTTGATGGCTCAGAATCGAGGCGTTGCAATCTCTTCATTGGGCAAATTCGCTTATGTGCAGCTGAGGTTATATAATACGCGCTGATTAAAAGTTGATACAAACAACCATGAATGACCTAGAACAAGATCAGTACTGGATGTCTCAGGCACTTGAGTACGCAGACAAAGCGCAGCAGCAGAACGAAATCCCGGTTGGTGCGGTGATTGTTAAAGACAATCAATTCGTCGCGGCTGGCTGGAATGAATCTATCTGCAATCACGACCCGTCGGCTCATGCCGAAATGCAGGCTATTCGTAAAGCAGGCCAAATCATAGAAAATTATCGTTTAGTTGATTGCACTTTGTATGTCACGTTGGAGCCGTGTCCGATGTGTGCGGGGTTACTTGTTCACAGTCGTTTAAAGCGAGTCGTATTTGGCGCTAAGGACGCTAAAACCGGTGCTGCTGGTTCAATTATGAACATTGTGAGAGAGCCTAAACTCAACCATCAGCTGGAAGTGACAGAAGGGGTGTTAGCAGAGCAATGCGCGCAAATGCTTTCTGCGTTTTTTAAGCGCCGTCGAAAAGAGATCAAAGAAGCGAAAAAGCAACAAAAAGCGGCTCAAGGTTGAGCCGCCATTTCTTCCATTTGTAGTAGTGCAAATAGCTTTCTTCGAAGTAGCACTTTTTTGTGTGTGTTTTTAAGCATGACACGACGTCTGTTTGGTGATGTATGTCGTGTATTACGTTTAAATTGATGAGTTCGACGTCTTTTTAGCATCGGAACCTCCTTATTATGTGTGAGAGAAAACACGTGTTGCAGCTTTACAGGAGAATATTGCAACTTTATGACATATACCTATTAAGATGCATTCTATTTGCCAAAGTTCCCAGTTAGTGCATTATTTTCATCTAACCAAACGAGAGCATCATAGTAACGGCGAATATTATCAACATATTGAACAGCTACATCTCCGCGCGCATATCCATATTTGGTCTTTCGATAGTAGCGCTTTTTAATCAGCAAAGGTAGTCGTTTTTTAACGTCAGCCCAGTTGTCCGGATCACCGCCTTGGCGCTGGGTTATAATACGTGCATCGTTCACATGCCCCCAGCCCACATTGTAAGACGCTAAAGCAAACCAAGTTCGGTCTGGTTGCGGTATACGCTTAGGTATACGCTTGACCAATTTAGCTAAATACATTGAGCCACCACGAATATTTTGCTCAGGTTCGAGTCTATTAGTGACGCCGACTTGTTTTGCTGTGGGTTGTGTCAGCATCATGATACCGCGTACCCCTGTTGGCGATTTTGCTCTTGGGTCCCACATTGACTCTTGATAGCTCAATGCAGCAAGTAAGCGCCAATCAATATTACCTGCATATTGTTTGAACCAAGCTTGGTACTTTGGCAGTACTTCATGGGCAGCCTCAACAAAAGCCAGCGCATTGACATAATTAAATGATTCAATGTGGCCGTAGTACTTTTCTTCCAAAGTATATAAAGTATCGGTGTCACTCAAATGCGAGAAAAACGACAGCATCAACGCATACAGGGAATCGTCATTATCATTACGTGTAACCCAAGCAACAGGTTCTTCTTTCGTGACTGAAAAGCCAATACTCACTGTTGGGTGGTAGCGCCTAAAAAGCGCAAGCGTGTGCGAATCGGCGATGGTGTAGTCAATTTGCTCATCAATTACACCCAATAATAGTTCTTCCTCATCTAAATCACTGATGGCATGCCACTGCAATTCAGGGTTATTTTGTTTCAGTGCTTGTAATGTCAAAATGTGACTGGAACCTGCTAATACAGAGATTGGCTTATCGATGTCTTTAATACTGCGTGGACGGGGTCGACCTTGCTTAAAAACGAGTTTCTGGCTGATGGTACGATACACTGGGCCAAATCTATATTTATCTGTGCGCTTTGAATGAAAGCTCACTCCTGAAGCTACAATGTCTAAATCACCGCTATCAAGGCGGGCAAACATTTCCGGTAGGCTAAAAAATGGCACCATTTGTAACTGTACGCCCAAATAGTTAGCAAATGCCTCACTGAGCTCATACTCATAACCTTGTTCACCATTGCGCGCTTGAAAGTAGTTTCCTGGGCCTGCCAGCGTCCCTACGCGTATTGTTTGTTTATGCTTGACTCGTTCAATTTGGCTTTGTGGTGATTGCTCGCAGGCCGCCAAAAAACACAATAATAAAACGATACATACTCGCTGAAGTACATGCATTTATCTGCTTCCTATTTTGCAATCGCCATACTTCCACGTTAGCTAAAATTACTTTTGAACGCAAAACTAATGCGACTCAACCAGCTTGAGTATGCGCATAACAAACTGGTTTTACATTAAAAGTGGTATTTTTGTGAGTTTTAGCATGATTAGTATTAAACCCAAGCGACATTTCTACTATAATGGCGGCCCTAAATATCGTTCAATCCCTAACCCCGGATGAAAATACCTATGTTGATCTTACGTGGTGCGCCAGCACTTTCTGATTTCAAAGTTCAAAAAATCCTTAAAACCTGCACTGAAGCAAATTTACCTGTAACTGGTATCTATGCTGAATTTATGCATTTTGCAGATTTAACTGCACAACTAAGTGACTCTGAACTAGATAAACTAAATAAACTACTCAAGTACGGCCCGACTATTGCCGAACATGAGCCGCAAGGTGTACTAATTTTAGTGACGCCGCGTATTGGTACCATTTCTCCGTGGGCATCAAAAGCAACTGATATCGCTAATAACTGTGGACTGGATAAAGTTCATCGTGTTGAACGTGGTATTGCTTATTATGTTGAAGGCAATTTAAGTGCAGAGCAGCTCAATGACGTTGCAAAACTTGTACATGACCGTATGACCGAATCTGTTCACAGCAGCCTTGAAGATGCAGGTCAGCTATTTCGCGTAGAAGAGCCACGCCCGATGTCTTCAGTGGACATCCTTGGTGGTGGCCGTGAAGCGCTAGTTACTGCTAACGTAGAGCAAGGTTTTGCGTTGGCGGATGACGAAATTGATTATCTAGTTGAGAACTTCACTAAATTAGGTCGTAACCCGAACGACATCGAATTATTCATGTTCGCACAAGCGAACTCAGAGCATTGTCGTCACAAAATCTTTAACGCTGATTGGACAATCGATGGCGTAGAACAGTCTAAATCGCTGTTCAAAATGATCAAGAATACTTACGAAACGCATCCAGAAAACGTACTGTCTGCTTATAAAGATAACGCAGCAGTAATGAAGGGTTCTAAAGCGGGTCGTTTCTTCCCTAATAATGAAGGCGAGTACAGCTACAATCAAGAGAACATTGAAATCTTGATGAAGGTTGAAACCCACAATCACCCAACGGCGATTGCACCATTCTCTGGCGCTTCGACTGGTTCTGGTGGTGAAATTCGTGACGAAGGTGCAACAGGTCGTGGCTCTAAGCCAAAAGCAGGCCTAGTTGGTTTTACTGTATCTAACCTTCGCATTCCTGGTTTTGAGCAGCCGTGGGAAACAAATTTTGGCAAACCAGGTCGTATCGTTGATGCACTCGACATCATGATTGATGGCCCACTTGGTGGCGCGGCGTTCAACAACGAATTTGGTCGTCCTAACCTACTTGGTTACTTCCGTACTTACGAAGAAAAAGTGAACAGTCACAATGGTGAAGAGGTGCGTGGTTACCACAAGCCAATTATGCTTGCAGGTGGTCTTGGTAACATCCGTACTGAGCACGTGCAAAAAGGTGAAATTCCAGTAGGTGCTAAGCTAATTGCACTAGGTGGCCCTGCGATGAATATCGGTCTGGGTGGTGGTGCTGCATCATCAATGGCATCTGGTCAGTCAAACGAAGACTTAGACTTTGCTTCTGTACAGCGTGAAAACCCAGAGATGGAGCGTCGTTGTCAGGAAGTTATCGACAAGTGTTGGCAGCTAGGCGATGAAAACCCAATCGCGTTTATTCATGATGTGGGCGCGGGTGGTCTTTCAAACGCATTCCCTGAGCTTGTAGACGACGGTGGCCTTGGTGGTAAATTCCAACTACGTAACATCCCGAACGATGAGCCTGGCATGGCACCACATGAGATTTGGTGTAATGAATCACAAGAACGTTACGTACTTGCAGTAGCGGCAGAAGATTTTGCACGTTTTGAAGAAATCTGTAAGCGTGAGCGCGCGCAATACGCAGTCATTGGTGAAGCAACTGAAGAGCGTCACCTAACAGTTGCGGATAGCCACTTTGATAACAACCCAGTTGATCTTCCACTTGAAGTACTACTTGGTAAAGCACCTAAGATGCACCGTGACGTTGAGTCAAAAAAGGTATCTGGTCAAGCACTTAAAACAGACAGCATCAACGTTGAAGAAGCGGCTAAGCGTTTACTTCGTCTACCGACTATCGCTGAGAAAACATTCCTAATCACCATTGGTGACCGTACGGTTACTGGTTTAGTAGCACGTGACCAAATGGTTGGCCCTTGGCAGGTACCAGTAGCAAACTGTGCTGTAACAGCCGCTGCGTTTGACACTTACCACGGTGAAGCTATGTCAATGGGTGAGCGTACACCTGCAGCACTTCTAAACTATGGCGCATCAGCACGTTTAGCAGTCGCTGAAGCGTTAACGAACATTGCTGGCGCAAACATTGGTGGTCTTGAGAACATCAAACTATCTGCAAACTGGATGGCAGCAGCAGGTCACCCAGGTGAAGACGCAGGTCTTTACGAAGCAGTTAAAGCTGTGGGTGAAGAGTTATGTCCTGCACTAGGTCTAACTATTCCAGTTGGTAAAGACTCAATGTCAATGAAGACAACATGGCAAGAAGATGGTGAAGACAAAGCGGTTACAGCACCTCTGTCTCTCGTTATCACTGCATTTGGCCGTGTAGAAGACATTCGTAAAACAGTAACACCTCAGCTTCGCACTGACAAAGGCGACTCAAGCCTGATCCTAGTTGATTTAGGTGCAGGTCAAAACCGTATGGGTGCATCAAGCCTTGCACAGGTTTACAAGCAGCTTGGTGACAAGACGCCTGACGTTGATAGCCCAGAGTTATTAAAAGGTTTCTATAACGCAATGCAGGCATTAGTAGCTGATGAGAAGTTACTTGCTTACCACGACCGTTCAGACGGTGGTTTATTCACAACTGTAGCTGAAATGGCGTTCGCAGGTCGTACAGGTGTAACTGTAAACCTTGATAGCCTAACAGGCTCGGATATCGAAGCACTTTATAATGAAGAGCTAGGTGCAGTAATTCAGGTTCGCAATGACGACCTTGCAGCAGTTGAAGCTGTGCTAGCAGATAACGGCCTTAGCGCAATCAGCCACACTATCGGTGCATTAAACGCAGAAGACAAAGTTATCTTCAACCGTGGCGGCGAAGCTGTACTTGCAAATACACGTACTGAGCTTCGTACTATTTGGGCTGAAACAACTTATAAGATGCAAGCACTTCGTGATAACCCTGAGTGTGCTAAGCAAGAATTTGATGCTAAGTTTGACGAAAAAGATCCAGGTCTTAACGTAAAACTAAGCTTCGACCTAAACGAAGATGTAGCTGCACCTTACATTGCAACAGGTGCAAAGCCTAAGATGGCTATCCTACGTGAGCAAGGTGTTAACTCACACGTTGAAATGGCTGCGGCATTTAACCGTGCAGGTTTTGCAGCGGTAGACGTACACATGAGTGACATCCTTGAAGGTCGCTTAACGCTAGACCAGTTCAAAGGCCTTGTAGCATGTGGTGGTTTCTCTTACGGTGACGTACTAGGCGCAGGTGAAGGTTGGGCTAAGTCAATTCTATTCAATGACATGGCACGCGATCAATTCCAAACATTCTTTGAGCGTCAAGACACGTTCAGCTTAGGTGTGTGTAACGGTTGTCAGATGCTATCAACTCTGAAAGAGCTTATCCCAGGCACTGAGCACTGGCCACGCTTTGTAACCAACAAGTCAGAGCGTTTTGAAGCACGTTTCAGCCTTGTTGAAGTACAAGAAAGCCCGTCAGTATTCTTCCAGGGTATGGCAGGCTCTCGTATGCCAATCGCGGTATCTCACGGTGAAGGTCATGCTGAGTTTGCAAACGACGCAGCAGTGAAAGTAGCACTTGAGTCTGGCACAGTAGCGGTTCAATATGTTGATAACTTTGGTAAGCCTACAACGCAATACCCGAACAACCCGAATGGTTCACCTGAAGGTATTACTGGTATTACATCAACGGATGGTCGTGCAACAGTCATGATGCCACACCCAGAGCGTGTATTCCGTGCAGTGGCTAACTCTTGGCATCCAGATGAGTGGAAAGAGGACAGCCCATGGATGCGTATGTTCCGCAATGCTAGAAAGAATATCGGCTAATCATTTAGTTTGATGAAAAAAGGTCACTTTGGTGACCTTTTTTGTTTTTAAGTAACTAGTAACAGCTAGTAAGCTCCTTCACTATAAATCAACTCATAACTGTGACTGTAGATCTCAAGGATGTTACCAAACGGGTCTTCCATGTAGATCATGCGATAGGGTTTTTTACCCGGATAGTAGTAACGAGGCTCTGCCATACGTTTTTTGCCTCCGGCTGCGACGATACGCTCAGCAAGGGCTTCTACGTTCGGGTCTTGCACGCAAAAGTGAAAGATACCTGTTTTCCAATACTCGAAGTTGTCCTCTGGGTTAGTTTGATTTTTAAACTCGAACAACTCGACACCAATCCTATCTCCCGTTGATAGGTGGGCAATGCGAAACCTGTCCCAGCCCGCGCCAAATACATCTGTGCACATTTGGCCTATTGCGCTGTTATCTTCGGTAATATCTGTTGGTTTCATAATTAAATACCAACCAAGTACTTTCGTATAAAACTGTACAGCCTTGTCTAAATCTGGCACAGAAATGCCAATATGCGAAAAGCTGCGTGGGTAAGTGTGATCCATTGCTTGCACTCCTAATTAGTGAATACAGGCAGGTTACAAATTCAATGTTATTAAGTAAAATTATCATTAATTATATTTTTAAGTATATTTAGAAATGATAAATGTCACTTGGCTAAAAACATTCTGCACCTTAGTAGAAGTTGGGCACTTCACTCATACAGCTCAAAAGCTCTTTATGACACAGTCTGGTGTGAGTCAGCAGGTCAAAAAATTAGAGCAGCAGGTAGGTGTGGAGTTGCTTATAAGAGAAGGTAAACGGTTTACCTTGTCCGATGCTGGGTACCGCTTGTACATGCAGGGGACGACAATTTTAGCGTCACTTTCGTCAGTGGCACAGGAAATAAAAGAAGACCCACCTTATCAAGGACGAGTTCGAATAATGTCGCCAGGCAGTGTTGGCTTGAAGTTATACCCAAAGTTACTTGAACTTCAGTCGAAATACCCTGAACTGTGCATTGATCACCGCTTTGCACCTAATAGCGATATTCAGCGAGCAATAAGCGATTCTAAAATAGAGTTTGGCTTTATGAGCACAAAACCAACGTTAGCAGAAGTGAGTTGTGAATTAGTGAGCAGTGAACCGCTGCTATTGGTTACACCAGCAAAGGTAGAGAGTGTTTCATGGGAGCGGTTAACTGAACTTGGTTTTATAGATCATCCCGATGGCGCACATCATTCGAGCCTATTACTCAGTGCTAACTTTCCAGAGTTTCAGCATAACCAGTTGATTAAAACAAAAGGCTTTTCAAATCAAATTGGGCTTATTTTAGAGCCGGTAAGTAAAGGTCTAGGCTTTACTGTATTACCGGCCTATGCCGTTGATGCGTTTAGCAAGCAGACACGGATTAAAGTACATACGTTGCAGGTGCCTGTTAAAGAACCAATTTACCTATGCACGCACAGACAAAAAAGATTACCAAGTCGAGCGAAAACAGTTCAGTTAGAAGCGCTGAGTTGCTTAACAGACAAAGGAAAATCTATTTAATCTAGATTTTGTGTATCGTAGTACAAAGGTTTTAACGAACCGCAATTTACAAACTTTAATGTCAATTCACTGTGTGGGGGGACACGTTGTGAAGTGCGATATTTTTGCATACATGCACTGGTTAAATCGACAAAAATTAAATGGTTGAAGCTAGGTGATTGCTCAATTTTATGAATATAAATTCGCTCACTTTCACCTAGCGTGATCATGTCGTATTCTTGCCATTGAGACGAGGGTTTGAGATCGGACAAGGCTCTAGAGTAGAGTTTTTTACTAAACACGATTGGCGCATCAGAAAGTAATTCGCTGCCACCTCTATCGTAATGGCCGCTAAACACTTGTGCTTTTACTTCCACTTCCTCTCCACGCATTAAGCGCTCAATATTGAAAGGCTTGGGCTTAATGGTTACCAGTTCTGAGTCACGTACTAGGCTTAAAAATGCCACCCCGGGGTTTTCAATTTTATAAACAATTTGCACATTGTTTGGGTACTTGTAACTGGGAAAATTTGCAGCATAAATGCTTGAACCACGATTTAATAACACCATGCCGTGCTCACCATAGTAAGCTGGGTTTAATGGTGGGGGCTCTTTCTTTTCATCCGCTTGAGAGGCGACTATTGGTAAAAATGTCAGCAAAAATATGGCGGCGTTACGTATCATCATTGAACTCTAGCCCATTATTGGTTTTAGATAGGTGTGCGGAACTTTCTAAGCACAATTTTTAAACTGAATAAAATATTATACGTTAAAGTAACTCGAATTGCTTGGTGAATATTGCGTTCATAACTAAGCCAATCGCTACAACTTATTACAATTACTTTGTCACAGGGTGCGTAATTTCATTTATGATATCTCTCATCATTAGAATATTGGCGGAAGATAAAAGGTATGCATTTAAAGCACTTAAAGTATATGTTTGTTTCTTTATGCTTAGTCTTACTGTGCCTTTATCTTGTTCGTTCACCTATTTCAGTTAGAATTGCCAATCATTTCTTAGCGCCGTTGAATGCGCAAGTGACTTGTTTAAGTTGGTCATTGCATAGTTGGCGCACTATCCAAATTGAGCAGCTATGCATTAATACTGAGCAGGGCGATGCGAGGGTTACTAATGCGTTACTAAGCCGCGATAATTTGTTCATTGCACAGCTCGATGTGAAGCCAAAGGTCGCGCAACAACAAAAGCAAAGCAAGCAAGCATTTAAGCCTTTATCACTGGTTTTACCTCAGCGTCCAACGCTAAATATTACGCGCTTGAATATTGCAAAAACGCCTTACACGCCGCCGTTGGCTTTAAGTGTGCAGGAAACTAAGCTCAATCACTTCTCAGTTACAGGTGATATTAAGGCGGCGATCGCATTGGCAAGTAGCGAGATAAATGCGCGACTCGATGCATCAAGTCCGCTAGTACAAAGCCAATTGCCTCAATTGATTTCATCATTGAGTGGTCACGCTGAGATTCAATTTTATGGCGATAAATTACAAGCAAATATTGCACATACTTTACAGGCTCAGGTGCAGTATCAAGCCTGTGAGGTTCGTTTAGATAGTACTGGTGCGAGCACGTTGTTTTTTGACTTGAATACACAAGTCGCTCAAGTCGATATGGCTAAACCAACAAACACACTTAGCCCGTCTGGTTGCGGTAGTTTGTTGCCAGAAGCTCACCGAGAGGCGCTTGAAGTATTGCTCACTAAACCTGTTAATATTCAATTCGCGCAACCGCTCCAATTTGACGATGGTCTGCTCAAAACGACAAATGTGAATGTTACAAGCTTGGATGAACTCACCCAGTTGCAAATATCGAATATACGCTTCGAACCTGCGACACTTTCTTTGTCTAGCGATGTGACATTTAAACATCAGGGAGCACATTTGGGGTCCCTACTTTGGCAAGGCTCAGTCAATTATCAAAATAAACAGCTGTTAAGTGAGGGCGCGTTTGAACATTCAGCGCAACACATGGGGTTGCTGCCTATGAAACATCAGGGGATCTCACTTTCGGGAAAAACACTTCTCTCTCAATTAGCAGGTGATGTAACGTTTAATTATCAAGGTCTTGGTCGGGTAGATTCGTTGAGTCATGATGCGTTTGAAGGAGAAGAGCTACAATTTGATATAGATGCTAATATGACACTCTCTGATGAGTTGCAGGGCGATGTCAATCTGGATGTATTATTAGATAGTGCACAATTCCAAGATGTTGCGCTTAAGCAAGCTAAAGCGCATGTTGTGGCTGTGCTTGATACCGAGCAGCAACTCACACTAGAAAGTAACTTGCAAGTGGCAATGCTTGCTCATCCGCACGTTTCAATTAGCGGCGTCAACTCAAACTACCAATTCAAAGCTGATGTTGGTGCTGGGGAGGTTTTTGTAGATATCGTTGGGCAAACAACGCTCGCAAAGCTAAAAACACCACAATTGACCCTGAGTAATTTGACCATTGATAGTAAAGGCCAGCAAAATCGAGGGGGGCGTTTTGAACATGTCATACAGGAGCTGGGATTCTCTGGTTTGTTTACGCATCAATATTCACCAATTCATCATGCTTTTGAATTCAATTTAACCTCTGACAATGTTACCGAGTTGCAACCTTTGGTGAGTCAGCTAAACCCCAAGTTAAAACTCGTGCAGGGGCAACTTTCATTGCATAGTCATGGCGATTTAAATTTACGAACGGCTGATTTTGAATCACAAGTAAAGAACCTGTCATTGCTATATGACACGCATTATATTGACGATATTGATACCCATATTGTTGGTACCTTTGATTCAGGAAAGGTTAATATCCCCGATTCTACAGTGACTGTAGGACAGGTCCGCTCTGGTGTGGTGTTATCTCAGTTGAAAACGCATTTGCAGGTTGAAGCGAACCAAGCTTATTTGTCACAAAGTCATGCCAAGGTATTTGATGGCTCGATTGACGTACCTATGATTAAATTGTCAACCGAGCCTCAAGTCATAGACGTACAAGCGCAGGCACTTGATTTGGCAGAAATTGCACAAGCGGGTCGAGATGCTGGTATTGAATTGACTGGGCGAGTATCTGGAAAGTTTCCGATCAAGCTTGAAGATATGCAAATGAGCATTGAGCAAGGTCAGTTGGTTAATTCTGGTATTGGACAGTTGAAGGTGGCTCAGAATGCGTCAATTGAAGCACTTAAAGCGCAGCAACCTAGCTTGGAATCTGTAATTGGTGTGCTAGACAATTTAACGATTGATAATTTAACCAGTGATGTGGCTTTATCTCCCGATGGTTGGCTCACCTTAGGCGTGAAAATCGTTGGAGAAAATAAGGCACAAGCACAACCCGTGAATTTTAATTACACACATCAAGAGAATGTTTTTATCCTTTTTAGGGCATTGCGATTGAGTGATGAATTGACCCAAAAAGTGGAAGACGCTTTAACTAAATAGGAGCAGAGCCAATGAAATGGACCCTAATGTTGATCAGCTTACTGGCCTTAAGTGCCTGTACGCATAAAGTACAGGTGGAAACCAAAGAGCCGATCACTATCAACTTAAACGTCAAAGTTGACCACGAAATTCGTGTCAAAGTTGACAAAGAACTTGATGATTTATTTAGCGATGACAGCGAGTTATTCTAAGGAGAGCATGATGAAAGCAACTAAATTAATTACCGCTGTGGCAGCGTTGGGCATGGTATTTTCTGCATTTGCGTTAACGCTTGATGATGCTAAAGGGCAGGGGTTAGTCGGTGAAACTGAAACAGGCTATTTGGCGGCTGTGGGTTCTAATGCACAAGTGCAAGCGCTGATCTCGGATATTAACACCAAACGCAAAGCAAAGTACCAACAGTTAGCGAAGAAAAACGGCATCAGCTTATCGCAAGTTGAGGCGTTAGCAGGTAAAAAGGCCATCGAGAAAACGAACAAAGGTCACTTTGTGAAAGTGAATGGCCGTTGGGTGAAGAAGTAACGCTTCACCCTATTGAGTGGTCTGAATGTGTCTTTCATTATTTATGGCAGTTTTTTAGTAATTGCTGCCAAAATGCCTCACCTTTTCGACGAGCTAAACGAATGTTATTCTCGGGAATGCTTTCAGGGTCGTCGTAATTCTCTAACGCTTCGGCCATGCTAAGCTCACGAATTAAATGTAAAGTAGGGAACGGTGCGCGATTGGTGTAATTGGCTGCATCATCGTCTTCGCTATCGGCAAACACATAATCAGGATGAAAGTTGGCAATTTGATAGTGTCCTTCGTAACCTTGTACTGCAAGCATGGCATTGGCTAAGTCAACCAGATCTAAAAAGTCAGCGAAGTCTGCAAACCCGTTTTTGAAAATGAGTAAGGTAGTTTCTCGTGCGGGGAAATTATCCAACGCTGCGCATGCCTCTAGCATGTCCATCACCGCATCATCGTGACTCGCTGAATCTGACACTTGGTAATGAATCGTCTTTTGTTCAACTTCTTTGCGAGCGAATGGGCAAAAGTTATATTTAACAATCACTGAGCTAACCCAGTTTTGCATGATCTGTTCGGGTGCTAAGGGGGATGAAGTGCTCATTCGTATCGTTACCTTTGCAAATGTTGACTAATTAATGCCAGTGTTTTAGCTATTGCACCTTGGTTTTGTGCTAAGCATTGAAATGCGCTTTGGCCTTGTTGCGCTCTTTTTTGCGCATCATTGAATAGCGCAATAATGCTGGTTGCAAGCTCAGTGCTATTTTTGACAATTTGAGCCCCCTCAAGTGCAATTAACTCAGGATAAACATGGGCGAAGTTGTAGGTGTGTGGTCCTGACAAAATTGGCACCGAGAAAGCGGCTGCCTCTAAAGGGTTGTGCCCACCTCGCTCGATTAAACTGCCCCCGATGTATGCGACATCTGCACTGCCAAAGAGCATTTTTAGTTCACCTAGGGTATCAGCCAGTAATACTTGGCTACCAGGATTGAATGATTTGCTACGCAAGCAGTGTGTAAAAGATGATGCTGAAAGTAGTGCATCGACTTTGGTGAATTGCTCAGGATGCCTCGGAGCGATGACCAATAGAGCGGTTGGGTGCGTTTCTAATACCTGTTGATGCGCGCTGAGTACCTGCTCATGTTCACCCGGATGAGTTGAACCCGCAACCCAAACTGGTCGGCCTGAAAATTGAGTTTTTAATTGCTCGGCGGATGTTTTCTCGTCATTACTTAATTGAATATCAAACTTGATAGACCCTGTGACAGTCACTTTGTCAGGGGATAAGCCTAAGGCTACAAAGCGTTCCGCATCTTGCTGGTTATGGCTAGCCAGCACATCAATGCTTGTCATAATGATTCTGCTCAAGGCGGCGATTTTTTGATAACCACGAAATGACTTTTCAGACAATCGAGCATTAAGCACCTGAACATGGCAGTCATATGTTTTTGCATGTGCGAACAAGTTTGGCCAAAGCTCAGTTTCAAGGACTAATAAAAGCTTAGGTTGAAGTTGCTTGATAAAGCGCTTGCTCGAGAAGTAAAAATCAATGGGTAAGTAACAGCATGCCACATCGGCACCCAAACTTTGTTCAATTTGTGCGCGTCCTGTCGGTGTGTTGCATGTGACAACCAATGACTCGTTTGGGTGTGCTTTTTGAAATGCTTTAATTAGCGGTGTCGCTGCGAGCACCTCTCCGACAGAGGCGCAATGAAATACCACGGCTTGGCTTGGAAAGTGTTTAGGGCAATAGCCCAAACGCTCGAAAAAGTGCTGACGATACCCAGTATTTTTTTTGCCACGAATCCCATATAAGTAGACAAAAATAAGCGGTGAAAGTAGCGCTAACAACAATGAATAAAGTAATCGGGCCATGGCATCAAGCAGCTATTAAAAATGGTATTTTAACGTGTTCAGCCAATAAATTGAAATAGACTAACAAAATTACACATTTGTGGGTGTGCTCCTTGCTGGGTTATTTGATAGTATGGCGGCACTTTTATCAATGATTGCTTGTAAATTTATGTCGTTAAAATTCTCAACCTGGATTGCTGGTATCGTGCTGCTTTTTTCAAGTTACGGCTATAGTGCGCCAACAGCATACTTACCGATAGGTAAAGACAAATTACTTGAATACCAAATTGACCGTATGTTTGCCCTCACTGACGGTGTGCCTATGGCTAAACCTTATCGCATCAGTGAAATTAATATGGCGCTACGTAAATTACATGGCATCAATGAACCATTGCATCGCAGTATTCGTAAGCGACTTGATCCATATTTCAGCAAAGATGATGTTACGCGACAGGGAATTAAACTACGTTATGATTCAGGTGAAACAGTGCAGCTTGCCAATGATCGAAGCAATAAGTCAGATGAATATGCAGAGCTAACATTAGAGGGCGTCTGGCGAGGAAGCCAAAGTACTTTGTTGCAACTCGGTATGGACTACCGAGTAAATCAAGGTGACTTGGTACCGTATAACACCTTTTATGCCTTCGGTGGGGATACATTTCAGCTAAACTTAGGTTACAAAGAGCACTGGTTTTCTCCTTTTAAAAGCTTTGCGCAGGTTTACTCGAATAATGCACAGCCTTCACCTTCTGTTTCTCTTGGTTTAATTGCGCCATTAAAAAACTGGTGGAACTTTGACTTTGAATTATTTTACTCGGAATTAGAGCGCGTCGAAGACGGGATTCGCTACAAAGGCGAGCTACACACAGGTAAACCTAAGTTGGCGGGTACACACATCAGTATTGAACCAATCGAAGGCTGGACTATTGGCGTAAACCGCATGATGCAATTTGGTGGTGGTCCACGCAAAGTGAGCACCAGCGATATTATTAAAGCATACTTTGACCCTGCAGGGAGTGACAATAAATCGGCAACCTTAAGTCAAGACGATGAGCTGGGCGATCAGTGGGCTACTATCACCAGCACAGTACAAACCAACTTTTATACGCCGGCAGAGTGGTATTTTGAATATGGTGGCGAAGATACTAAAGGCCATAAGAACTATCAGTTTGGTAATACTGTGGCGAGTTTTGGGGTTTATCTACCACAGTTAACCAATAACACCACGTTGCGTTATGAATACACCAATATGCATAGCCTTTGGTATGAAAACGAAATTTATCCAACTAAGGGTAACACCATTAAAGGGGCGGTTGTTGGGCACTTCGCTGGTGATATGCGTGTGTTTGGTGACTCAGCGCCAAGTCAAATTCATACGCTAGAAATGACTTTAAGTGAAGACGTAAACTCGATGTGGAGAGCAAAATTTACCCAAGTAGAAAATGAAAGTGGTTATGTGAATGAGTTTAATGAAGTAGGCCAAAACTACGAAAAAGCGCAAGCATTGCAGATCAGTAACAGCCGCATGATTGATAAGCGCCAAGTTGAGACCACATTAACAGTGGGTAAAGATGTTTTTGGTGAAAACTATACTTGGCTATCGCTCAATGTATACTGGTAGTTATAAGATATAATTTACAAAATCATACCCTAAAGCGGGAATATAGGAATGAATATGTCGCAAAACGAAACAATCGAACAAAGCTACTTAGCAAGTTTAGAGCGTCACAAAGCTTTGTTTGACACTATGGCAAACTATCACCAAGAGTGTTTGAGTTTATTACAAGCCTGCCACAGTACGTTAGCGCAAGGCGGTAAAGTAATTTGGTTTGGGAACGGTGGCAGTGCTGCAGATGCGCAACATTTAGCGGCTGAGTTTGTGGTACGCTACAAGCTAGAACGTGGACCTTTGGCATCAATTGCTTTGACGACAGATACGTCAATTCTCACCGCACACAGTAATGACTATCATTTTGACAGCGTTTTTGAACGTCAAGTTCAAGCGTTGTGCAAGCCAGAAGATTTAGTGATTGGTTTAACTACCTCGGGTACCAGTGCAAATATTAACCTTGCTTTAGCTGCGGCGAATGAGATTGGTGCGTATACGGTGGCGTTTACTGGCCGTAATGGCGGCAAAGTAAAAGATATTGCCAAGCTGCCAATCATCATTAAAAACGACGAAACAGCGCGTATTCAAGAAGCGCATATGTTTATCGGTCACTGGTTGTGTGAAGCGGTTGATATGCTGGTTGCGGAGCCGCAATAATGGATTTCTCACGCTTACAAAAATTAAACCAAGCGCGTGTGTTGGTTGTTGGTGATGTGATGTTAGATCGCTATTGGCATGGTGATACTGGACGTATTTCACCTGAGGCACCGGTACCAGTAGTTAAAGTAAGCAGCTTAGAAGACAAAGCTGGTGGTGCGGCTAACGTGGCTAAAAATATCGCTCATTTAGATGGCCAAGTGGGTTTACTTGGTTTGATTGGTGAAGATGATAATGGCCAATCGCTTGTGCGGATTTTAGAGAGTGAAAAAATCGCTTCTCAGCTCGTTACCATTGAAGAGTTGCCGACAATCGCGAAGATGCGGGTGATCAGTCGCCATCAACAAGTGGTGCGTTTAGATCTTGAAGAAACGTTCACAGAGCAACACAGCCGACTATTGTTGGCGCGCTTGGAGCAAGTGCTAGACGATTATGACTTTGTTTTATTCTCTGATTACAACAAAGGTGCGCTCAGCGCTATCAAAGAGATGATAAGCCTAGTGAAAGCGGCGGGTAAAACCGTGCTTATCGACCCGAAATCAAGTGATTTATCTTTATATCGTGGTGCTGATTATATTACCCCTAACTTGAATGAATTCAAGTTAGGGGGTGGTCAAGTAGACAGCGAGCAAGTACTCACTGAGAGTGCCAGAAAGCTCATCGCTGATAACGGCATTGGTGCGATGTTGTTGACCCGTTCAGAGCAAGGCATGTCTTTGATATCGGCCACTGAAAAGCATGACTTCCCTGCACAAGTGTTGGAAGTGAGCGATGTGACAGGCGCTGGTGATACTGTGATAGCCACTCTCACCACCATGCTTGGCGCAGGTATGGAACCAAAAGATGCGGTTGAAGTGGCAAACATTGCGGCAGGCATTGCGGTAAGTAAACTGGGTGCTGCGACGGTATCGCCAGAAGAGCTAAGCCGCAAAATGGGCCAGTATTTGCGTGAAACAGGTGAGCATTACCAAACGCCTTTTGACGATGTTTTAAAGCATATTGCTTTTGCGAAAAAGAACGGTGAGAAAATCGTTTTCACCAATGGCTGTTTTGATATTTTACATGCGGGTCATGTGCGTTACCTTGCACAGGCGAAAAGCATGGGAGATAGGTTGGTTGTTGGCTTGAACAATGACGACTCCATCTCGCGCTTAAAAGGCCCTGAGAGACCCATTAATGCACTTAATGAACGTGCCATGGTGTTGAGTGCTTTGGCATCGGTTGATTGGGTGATCCCGTTTGGCTGTGAAGCCGAAAATGATACTCCAGCAAAACTGATTGAACAGGTAAGTCCTGATATTTTGGTCAAAGGCGGTGACTACAAGGTTGAAGACATTGCTGGTGCTGATTATGTGCTAAGCCAAGGTGGACAGGTTGAAGTGCTGGCATTTTTAGATGGCTGCTCTACATCCGGTATTATTGAAAAAGCCAAAATGGGTAAGTCACAAAATTCGTGAGTTACCCAATCGCATTTTGGTAAGCGTGGAGTAGTGTTTGCCAATCTTGCTCTGAATAATTAAAGGTCGGCCATTTGCCGGCCTCTTTATTAAACGAGCGCTGCAGGCGTTCTATATTCGCTTGTTGCCAAGTTTTTTGAGGGTGGCGCAGTTGGCCACGATCAAAATCAATCAAATACACCTTGCCATCATCGCTAAACAAAATGTTGTTGATGTTTAAATCGGCGTGATAAACCCCTTTGCGATGAAACTGTGCAATGGTATTGCCGACGAGCGTCAGCTCTTGCGTCGTGGCTCGGCGTGCTTGCAGAAGCTCACATAAGCTGGTTGCCCCACTAATGGCAGAGGTTATCAAATCGCCACGATAAGCTAGCCCGTGTTGGGTGACTTTTGCAGCCACAGGTTTGGGGACGTTTAAGTTTAATTCATCTAGTTTACAGAGCAGCTCAAATTCTAGATAGACACGAGTTTTTTCTAAGCCTAAAAACAAATATTGATCTGACAACACTTTACCAACGAGTCCACCCCGCCAGTAATGTTTTAGCACATTAACTTTGCCATCTTTTTGATAAAACCATGCGGTTGCGCGACCTTGTTTTGTAGCAACAATGGCGTCCAATTTTTGCCAGTAGTTTGGTTCAAACCAATCAAGTTCTACCGTGTCATACGCGCCATCGGGAGACAGTAAATAATGCTGATTATTTTTGGTAATGTTCATTCAATGCAGGTTGATAAAAGTGCATGCGACAAGTGTACCGTGTTTTTTCTCGGCCTTAAACTTGCAAACCACATTGATTAATTTAAGATCGCAGCCCTAACCAATTTTAATTGCAGGAAATTAGGTGTCTTTTTCTCCTCGTTCTATTTGTATTCTTCGGCTTTCAGCAATAGGTGATGTTTGCCACGCCGTAGCTGCTGTGCAAGCTATTCAAGCAACATACCCAGATGCAGAGATCACTTGGGTAATTGGCAAAGTTGAGGCCATGTTATTGGCCGATTTGTCGGGCGTGAAGTTTGTTATTTTTGATAAAAAACAAGGCAAAGCTGCATACAAGGCACTGAAACAAACATTTAAAGGCCAAAGGTTTGATGTGCTGCTGCACATGCAAGTTGCACTAAGAGCAAATCTTGCAGCGCGCTGTATTCCTGCGAAGGTAAAAATTGGCTTTGATAAAGGTCGAAGTAAAGAGCTGCATTCGTTATTTGTAAATCGTAGAATTGAGCCGCAAACCGAGCCGCATGTGCTAGAAGGCTTTCAGAATTTTGCGCGTGCCATTGGTGCTCAATGTGATAGGCCAACATGGAATATGCCTGTTACCGAGCACGATATTGAACAGGCCCAAACACTGCTTGCTGGATTAAACGACAGAATCTTTGTTATTTCACCTGCGGCTAGCAAAGCAGAGCGTAATTGGTTACCTGAGCGTTACGCAGTGCTTGCTGAGCACGCCGCTAAGCAAGGTTTTTCTGTGGTGATAACAGGCGGACCAACTCCGTTGGAAGAAACATTAGCGGCGTCTATCATTGAACATGCACAATGTGAAATCACAAACTTAGTCGGTAAAACACAGCTGAAAACGTTACTCTGTGTACTTGAGCGTGCATCTCTAGTTTTAGCACCTGATACGGGCCCTGCCCACATGGCAGTGACCGTTGGCACGCCTGTGATAGGCTTGTATGCGCACTCAAATCCCGCACGAACGGGCCCTTATATGTACCAAGATTATGTGGTAGAGGTATATCACCAAAACCTGCTTGAACAAAAAGGTAAAACGGCACAACAGCTGCCTTGGGGAACACGTGTGAAAGGCTGCGACCTAATGGCTCAGATCAGCACTGAGCAAGTGAGTAATATGTTTGACCGTGTGGTCGAGGCAGAAAATCTATGAGTACAAAACAAAAAGCACTTTTTCTTGATAGGGATGGTGTGATAAACGTCGACCATGCCTATGTACATAAAATTGAAGACTTCGAGTTTATTGAAGGTGTATTTGAGGCATGTCAGCAATTTATCGCTATGGGTTATATCATCGTGGTGGTGACCAATCAGTCAGGGATTGGCCGAGGTTATTATGATGAGCTGCAATTTGCCAAACTGAGTGAGTGGATGTGTGATGAATTTGCAAAACATCAAGTGAACATTGCCAAAGTGTATTATTGTCCCCACCATCCAGAAAAAGCATTACCTGCGTTTAAGCAAGACTGCGATTGCCGCAAGCCTAACCCTGGCATGTTGAATCAAGCGATTGAAGAGTTTGATATTGATGTGGCACAAAGCGTGATGGTGGGCGATAAAATTTCGGATATTGAAGCTGCACGTGCGGCAGGCATTGGTACTGCTATTTTAGTCGAATCTGGTCAGGTGTTTTCAGCGCAAGCTAAAAAGCAAGTAGACCATGTGTGCACTTCTTTAAAATGTGTACCAAATTTGTTGCAACTTATCTCATAAGTATTTTATTTGACCACATTGCGCGTGATAATCACAACTCGTGCAATTACGGTTTGAACCTTTTACAATATCGACCCAATTTGATTTGCCCTGTACGCGATTTTACAGACAACAATCTGTGCGTATTTTGGGACCCCGTGCAAACAATGGAGACTCCAAATGAGAGCATCGGCCTTTTATAGCCAGATCCAAAACCAGCTTGAAGAAGTAAAAGCTGAAGGTTTATATAAAAATGAGCGTGTTATCACTTCTTCTCAGCAAGCTGAAATTGCCGTTTCAAGTGGTGATTCAGTTATCAATTTTTGTGCTAACAACTACTTAGGACTTGCTAATCATCCAACCTTGATTGCGGCAGCCAAACAGGGATTAGATGCTCACGGCTTTGGTGTGGCTTCTGTGCGCTTTATTTGTGGTACGCAAGATATTCACAAAACTTTAGAAGCCAAGATCAGTGAATTTTTACAAACTGAAGATACGATTCTTTACTCTTCATGTTTTGATGCCAATGCGGGTTTGTTCGAAACAATTTTAGGCCCAGATGACGCGATTATTTCTGATGCGTTAAACCACGCCTCTATCATTGATGGTGTTCGCTTGTGTAAAGCCAAGCGTTTTCGTTATGCAAACAACGACATGGCAGATCTAGAGAAACAACTTATCGCTGCTGATGAAGCGGGCGTAAAAAACAAGTTGATTGCCACAGACGGCGTGTTCTCAATGGACGGCGTGATCTGTAACCTAGAAGCGTTATGTGATCTAGCAGATAAATACGACGCGCTTGTGATGGTTGATGACTCGCATGCTGTCGGCTTTGTAGGTGAAAATGGTCGTGGTACACCTGAGTATTGTGGTGTAATGGATCGAGTAGACATTATTACGGGTACGCTAGGTAAGGCACTGGGTGGTGCATCAGGTGGTTATACTTCAGGTAAAAAAGAAGTGATCGATTGGCTACGTCAACGTTCTCGTCCATACTTATTCTCTAACTCATTAGCGCCATCAATTGTAACCGCATCGATTGCTGTACTGGATATGCTTAAAGAAGGCAAAGCGTTACGCGACACACTATGGAACAACGCAGCATACTTCCGTGAGCAAATGGAAGCGGCTGGTTTTACTTGTGCAGGTAAAGATCACGCCATTATTCCTGTTATGTTAGGCGATGCAAAAGTAGCGGCGCAAATGGCAGATAAGTTACTGGCCGAAGGTATTTACGTCACTGGCTTTTCATTCCCTGTAGTGCCTAAAGGCCAAGCGCGTATTCGTACGCAAATATCTGCGGCGCATACACGTGAGCAGCTAGACAAAGCGATTGACGCCTTTACCCGTATTGGTAAAGAACTAGGCATTATTTAATTTATGAGCAAGCGAAAAGCTTGCTGGTCACCGAGTAACGAGTATGAAAGCTTTATCTAAGTTAAAAGCGCAGCCAGGGATATGGATGACAGACGCACCCAAACCGGAAGTTGGGCACAACGATCTGTTGATTAAGATCCGTAAAACCGCGATTTGTGGCACTGATGTACACATCTATAAGTGGGATGAATGGGCACAAAATACCATTCCAACGCCAATGGTTGTGGGACATGAGTATGTCGGTGAAGTAGTCGACATGGGCCAAGAAGTACGTGGCTTTAAAGTGGGCGACAGAGTGTCAGGTGAAGGTCATATTACATGTGGCCATTGTAGAAACTGTCGTGCGGGTCGTGTGCATTTATGCCGTAACACTACGGGGGTTGGGGTAAACCGTGAAGGTTCGTTTGCTGAATATTTGGTGATCCCAGCATTCAATGCATTCAAAATCCCAGACAATATTTCGGATGACTTAGCCTCGATTTTTGACCCATTTGGTAACGCTGTTCATACCGCTTTGTCTTTTGACCTAGTGGGTGAAGATGTGTTGATCACAGGGGCAGGTCCAATTGGTATTATGGCGGCCGCAGTGGCAAAACACGTTGGTGCTCGCCATGTAGTTATTACCGATGTAAACGAGTATCGTCTTGAGCTTGCTCGCAAAATGGGCGCAACAAGAGCTGTTAATGTAGCTAACGAAAAGCTTGAAGATACCATGGAAGAGCTTGGTATGACGGAGGGCTTTGATATTGGTTTAGAAATGTCAGGCGTACCAGTGGCATTTAACAGCATGCTGAACAATATGAACCATGGTGGTAAAATTGCCATGCTTGGTATTCCACCGTCTGATATGGCGGTTGACTGGAATCAAGTTATTTTCAAAGGGTTGGTGATCAAAGGTATATATGGTCGCGAGATGTTTGAAACTTGGTATAAAATGGCTAGTTTGATCCAGTCAGGCCTAAACCTTGAGCCTATCATTACGCATCAATTTCACATTGATGAGTTTCAGGAAGGGTTTGATACGATGATTTCTGGTCAATCAGGTAAAGTGATCTTAAACTGGGATTAGACCCTGTAGTTATCAATTTTTTCTAAGGCGGCATTGGTCGCCTTTTTCATTCTAAGAGTAGTATTTATATGTCAATGAAGCACATTTCTGTTGCGCAAACCAAAGAGTTGCTCGGGCGTGAAGATGTTGTTATTACGGATATTCGTGATGAAAACAGTTTTGCACAAGGCCATATCCCTGGCGCAGAGCATTTATCTAACGCAAACATTGGTCATTTCATGCAGGAAAAAGACTTTGACCAACCTATTATTGTTGTTTGTTACCATGGGATTAGCTCACAAGGTGCTGCAAATTATTTAATTGAACAAGGGTTTGAAGACGTCTACAGCATGGACGGCGGCTTTACACAGTGGGCAAGTGAATTGCCGGACCATGTAGTCAAATGATGTTATTGGGTACCTTTAATCATCCTCGTGCAGTGCAAGGGGCAGCCGATTATTTTAAGTCACAAGGCGTGCCAGTGAAGTTACGCTCATCGGATGGTATTTTGGTTGAGGTTTGGGTATCCAATGAATTTCACACACAAGCTAGCGTGCTTTGGGAAGAGTTTCTAAAAAATCCAAATCACGACAGGTATATGGCTGCGTCTTGGCATAGCGGCGAAGCAAAGTCGCCATTTAAATATGCATCAAGTGAATTAAACTTAGTACAGCGGTTTATGGACTTACACTGGTTTGTGAAGCTTGTTTTTATTCTTTGTATCAGTATATTTTTTAGTTTCTATATTTTTGATGCTAATCGTATTTTTTATCATTTACAGTTTAAAGCAGATGAACCCATTAGCTGGTTTACGCCTGTTTTATTGCACTTTGGTGCGTTACATTTAGTCTTCAATTTAAGCTGGTGGCTGCATTTGGGGCAGCAAATTGTGACACGTTCAGGTGCTACCTATATTTACTTGTTGTTTGTTGTTAGCGCGATCGTAAGCAACTGGGCCCAGTTTCTAATGGTAGATAGTCGTTTTGGAGGGCTCAGTGGGGTGGTGTATGCGTTGTTGGGCTATGCATGGGTGTTTAGCGCAAAAACACCTTCTCAACCAGCGATAGTGAGTAAAAGTGTGATTGGATTCATGTTGCTATGGATGGTATTTGGGTTTACTGAGTTATTTTTTATCAGTATGGCAAATTGGGCCCACTTGTTTGGCTTGCTAAGCGGTATGTTTGTGGCTTTGATACAGCCAAGTCGCATAGCTGCTAGTGATAAAGATATTTAGTAAATAATACATCTCTGACTATCTCTTCACCTGTTTCTTCTTTTAGTAGCAGCTTTAGCCTATCAGCACAACGTCGACGAATTTCTTCTCTCCCTGTTAGAGATTTGATTGTTTCTTCTGGTTCCTTACCAAGAATTTGCACTATGGCATCTCTCAATAAAGGTGTGTGATGTTCTACGACGCTGATATTACTCATATCTTCCAACATTAAATCAACTGTGACACGAACATATCCAAGCTTTTTATTAGATTGGCCGATATAGTTTGTGATTATGTCAGGTTCAAAACCAAAGTAGCCTACATTCGATTCTGCGTTTGCACCGAAGCTTGCAATGGTCAAAGCAAGAGCGGAGAGTAGTTTGTAAGGCTTGTTCATAACGGTTTGAATTCCCATTGGTTCATCTTCATTTTCACATTGCTAAGTGTATACGTAAATCAATTTAAATTACATATTTGTGATGTTTATGCCGTTAAAATATCAACAAACTTTTGTGATAAGCAGTGCAATGCTATGATACGCGGGTATTCCTCTAATATTAGACAAAAGTTATTTGATGACTCCTTTCTCAATTGATTTTGATTGGCATACCTTAGAGTTATGTCCCGAATTACCAAGTACGGTCGTGCCAGAACTGTTTGATGATGGCTCTTTAACTGCATTACTTAAAAGTCGCACAGAGCATTTTCGTGTTGATGTGTTACGAGAAAAATGGTTAGCATCTGAAGAGCAACATAAAGATATACTTGGCCCTCAATGTAGGCAGATATTGTGCCGAGAAGTATTGTTGATGTGTGATGATATTGCTCGTGTTTACGCGCAAAGCTGGATAAGCACACAGGCTTCGGATATGGGCGTTCGCCAGTTGGGTAACAGGCCTCTCGGAGAAGTATTGTTTCAAGACCCTATTTGGCAACGCTCAGAACTGGAAGTCGCTAAAGTAGAAGCTGATGCGCAGTTTAGCGCCTTACTCAATGATTTAGACTTACCTGCAGGACCTATGTACGCGCGTCGCCGACTGTTTAGCAATGAAAGTGCTAAGATTATGGTTTGCGAGATTTTTTTGCCAAGGAGAGAGTATGCAACTCAGTGCGCTTCATAGATCCAATTTACCCGCATATAAGCGTTTAATGAGAACCGATAGGCCGATTGGCACGCTTTTGTTACTGTGGCCAACATACTGGGCACTCTGGATAGCCAATGAAGGAATGCCTTCAATAGATTTATTAATTATTTTTAGCTTAGGCGTATTCATCATGCGCAGTGCTGGGTGTGTCATTAATGACTTTGCAGATAGAAAGGTAGATGGTGCGGTAAAAAGAACCGCTGATAGGCCATTAGCGACAGGGTCGGTTGAACCCGGTGAAGCGCTCACTTTATTTTTACTGTTAATCGGTATCGCATTTGTACTGGTGTTACAGTTATCTTGGCAAACTGTCGGATTATCTATCATCGCTTTGATGTTGGCGGCGTGCTATCCCTTTATGAAACGTTATACGCATTTACCTCAAGTTGTACTCGGTATGGCATATAGCTTTTCTATTCCAATGGCTTTTATGGCCAGTATTGATGAAGTTCCCTATTACGCTTGGTTGTTATTTTTGGCTAACATTTTATGGACGATAGCTTATGACACTATGTACGCCATGGTGGATAGAGATGATGATTTAAAAGTCGGGGTAAAATCAACAGCTATTTTATTTGGCAGCTATGATAGGCATTGGATCGCTTTATTGTATATTGCGTTTATCGTAATATTAATTTTTATTGGTTTAGCATTGAGTTTTAGTTGGCCATATTTTTTGGGTCTTGGGATTGCATTGATTCTAATGGTACAGCTTCAAATTCAAATACATAGCCGCGATAGATTGCAATGCTTCGATGCATTTCTTAAGAATAACCGAGTTGGACTAGCTGTTTTTGTTGGTGTTGCAGTATCTGTATTAGTTAGATAAATGCAATTTAATTCAGTCAATCAATAAGAGGTGCGATGCACCTCTTATGAATATATTTATACGTTCGGTGCATAAGCTTTACGTTTTGCCGAATCTTCGATGAGGCTTAGTAAATGCTTGATATGACCGTCACGATTAACATGGTGGTTAGTCTGTACGACTAATTGCTCATGATTAAGATCTTTGTTTGTTTTGAGTATCACTAAACTCGGGTCTTGCGCTATTGTATTTGCGTGTTCAATGCTTGCAATAGCGAAATGGTTTGATTGCTTCAAGCCATCCATAACCTGATCAATATTGCCAATCTTCATACTGCTGCTTTTATTCAGCCCATCAACAGCTTCATTCAACATTGATTGAACTTGCTTAGACTGTGAGAAACACCCATACATTGGATAATCAACTAACTCGTCTTTTCGCAACGAGTCTTTACTGGCAAGAGGATGATGCTTAGCAACAAACAAAATCAACTGATCGGGTAAATAAATATCACTCACCACGTTACTCGCACTTTGCAAGTAAACACTAATATCTATTTCCCCTAATTGTAACTTACGAGTTAGCTCATGCTCATCTTGTAACTGCATTTCAATTTTAATGTTAGGGTAATCAGCAAGAAATTGACCGCAAGACATAGGGACAATCGAGCTTGCATCGCTGGTGTAACCAATGACAAGTTTCTGTTGATCTCTGCCAAAAAGACTTTGTTTGATCGTTTTTTTGGTGAGCTCAAGTTCGGATAGAGTTGTTTTACAGTAGCTTAAAAACATCTCCCCTTGCTCTGTTAACCTTACTGAGCGAGTAGAGCGTTTTACAAGCTCACATCCAATCTCGTCTTCAAGTGTTTGAATGCTACGAGTTAGAGCGGATGTACTAATTTGTGTTTGTTCAGCGGCTTGTCTGAAGTGACGTAAATTGCCAAGTGCAACAAACTGTTCTAGTTGTTCAAATCTCATTCGAAATTCCTTTTATTTCTACATACAACACAACGATAATGTGCATTTTCCTAATACTAATACAAGTAATGGAAGATTGAAAGTGAAACTTTTACATTTTGCTTACATTCTCAATCGGGGTAACTATCCCTGATTGCAATAAACTGGTCTAAATTGTTTATAAATAAATCAACGAGCTTGGGGTCAAATTGTTTCCCTCGCTCTGATTGTATCAGTGCTAATACTTTTTCTAAAGGCCATGATGGTTTGTAACATCTATCACTGCCTAATGCATCAAAAACGTCTGCAAGCGCGGTAATTCGGCCAACAATATCAATTTGTTCACCTTTTAGGCCTCTAGGGTAGCCTGAGCCATCCCATTTTTCATGATGCTGGTGTGCTATTGTAGCGCCACATTGCAATATTTCGTTAGAAGAATGTTGTAAAATTTCGTAACCAGTTTCAGCGTGGGTCATCATTACTTGCCATTCTTCATCAGACAGTTTGCCTGGCTTGTTTAGAATTTGATCAGGAATGCTGATCTTTCCTATGTCGTGCAATGGTGAAGCAAGCTTAATAATTTCTGCTTTATAATCGGATAGTCCATAAAGCTGTGCAAGTAACATACTGTAATGGGCAACACGCTTAACATGAGATCCTGTCTCTTTTGAGCGTCGTTCGACAGCTTCACCTAAAATATACGAGAGTTCTTTTTGTGATTCTTTCACTGTTTCACGTAGTTTAATGTTGTCATAAGCAAGGGCAATGTTGTTAGCAAAAAACTCTAGCAATTGACGATCGGTACTGCGCATTTTTGATTCTTTACCTACATAAAGCATGGTTTCGCCACCTCCTGCGGATGGAAAATAACCAACATACTCTGTATCGGTAGATTGCGATGCTTTTAAATTATGAGACTCAATAAATAAATGTTTTACATTGTTAGGAATGTCTGACGAACATGGCTCTACACCGACACCTGATGCAGCAAGAAGCTTAAATTTTGCGCCTGATGCTTGGGAGTTATTAATAGCCGCGGCGCAGTATATGTCGTTATCGCTGAGGCCCATTACGTTGGATACGTGTGCCAATATTGTTGACGCAAACTCCCTGACACTATTACATTGCAAAAATGAAGAAGACGCATTAATTATTTGCTCTAGCCCACGTTTATGTTTCTCAATAATTTGAATATCACGATGTGCACGAAGGGCGGAGTAGAGTAGTGTCTTTAATTTAACGGCAGTGAGTTCCGTTTTATTTTTATAGTCATTAATATCGTAGTCTCTTATCACAGACTCTTCTGGTGCTTCGCCAGGTTGGCCCGTTCGTAATATTAGTCGTACATCATGATTAGCTAAGTCGTTACGGATGTACTTAATGAGGTCCAACCCAGCATGATTTGTTTCCATAACCACGTCGACCAAGCCGACAGAAATAAGAGACTCTTTTTGTAATATTTCTTTTGCCTGTTGCGCTGAATAAGCATGATGGAAACGCAACGCTTTTTGCTCGAATTCAAAACCTGAAAGAACAAGCTTAGTTACTTGATGAATGTCTTCTTCATCATCAACAATTAAAATGTCCCAATATTCAGAATTGAGGCTTAGATTTGTTGTTTCTTCTAAGGATTCATCTGAGAAAAGAAAGCTGCTCACTCGCCGACCCCATAATCACTATTTACCTAATCAGTATAGTCATTAAAACTGGGGCCTGCTCAATCAAGATGTTGGCTTTTTCTCTATATTTTGCAATTCTATTTCAATCGCATCACAAGAAATATGTATTTCATACAATGAGATGATGAGTGAAATAGTAAGGCAACATAGGCTTGCACCAAATAAAATAATACCAGTCACGGAGACTTCAATAAAAAGTGCAAACATGGATAAGGTGCAAAGTAAGAAGGCGACAACCCCCCAAACTTGCATAAACCTGATAAGCTTTATGCGCTTTCTCAAGTTGTCTATTTGAGCTCGTACCAATGGACGAATGCTTTCTCCCTCTCTTGCATTAAGTTCTCTAATTAGCTGTGCAAGTACTAAAAAGCGATTAGTATAAGCAAGTAGCAACAATGAGATTGCAGGAAATAAAAGTCCGGGAGTAGTGAGCGTCATGGTACACCTCGTTGACGTTACAAATTGAGAAATCATTATGACAGATAATAGCTTTAAATGGCGATGTGTATTTACCACGGATAATTTGTTGGAAGCACATATCGTTCAAGGTTTACTGAACCAAGCTAAAATACAAGTCAGGATCGATGGTGAGTCACTTATTGGTGCAATTGGCGATATTCCAGCAGAGCAAGCAAAACTTAGTATATTGGTTTATGAGATAAAAGAGCGCGTAGCCCGTGAAATATTGTTAAACTACGCGCAAAATCAGCCCACCTCGGATTGGTGCTGCAATAACTGTACTGAATTAAACGGCCCAGCATTTCAATATTGCTGGCAATGTGGAAAACAAAATGACCAAAGCAAATAACTTTCAACGCATCAGAGAGCTTAATTATCTGCACAAAGCGGTTCTAGCAGCAGCAATCATCGAACGAATGCTGCCAAATTATGGCTTGTTCAGTGAAGCCACTGGTTTTGGTGATGAAACGGCGTTGCGTAACGCTTTGAATGTATGTTGGGAAAAAATATTACTACCGAAAAGTAAAATTAGTCTCGAGAAGCAAGTTGAAAAAATTGAGCCAAACGTTCCTGAACTATCTGAATTTGATATGTTTGGAACCTATCCTGCAATTGACGCAGCTACTGCGCTACTTGGTTTAATGCATGGGCTAATGGCAAAGGATGAACAAGAGTTTGTGAGTATTGCTAAAATTTCTCAAGCAACGGTTGCACGCTATGTTGAATTCATCCTCATGAATGAAGATATTGAACTGGATAACAAGCTCGTTAGAGAACATCCTATTATGCAGTACGAAATTGATGTTTTATCGGAGTTAATCGAGTTTGTAGAAAACATGGGCCGTATTACGGCGGAAAATGTTAAATCCCTTAAGCAGCATGCTATTGCTGATGGGCAAACCAATATTGGACTGGCGATTTAAAGGCCAATATGCAGGCTTTTACTTGCCCTTCAAAACGACCTACAGGTAGAATACGGGCCCTTTTAAATTGGTCTTGGGAGACTTAGTGTGCGAATTTTAGGCATTGAATCATCGTGTGATGAAACCGGTATTGCGATTTATGACGATGAGCAAGGTCTACTTGCACACCAGCTATATAGTCAAGTGAAAGTACATGCCGATTACGGTGGCGTAGTACCTGAGCTGGCTTCTCGAGATCACGTTCGTAAAACCATCCCTTTAATTGAAGCGGCATTTAAACAAGCTGGATGTGGTCCAGAGTCTCTAGATGGTGTTGCGTATACCGCAGGCCCTGGCCTAGTCGGTGCGTTACTCGTGGGGACTTCAATTGGCCGCTCATTGGCATTTGGTTGGAATATCCCTGCGGTTGCTGTGCATCATATGGAAGGGCATTTACTTGCACCTATGCTAGAAGAAGATGCGCCGGAGTTTCCATTTATTGCTTTACTTGTTTCAGGTGGTCACACCATGATGGTTAAAGTGGAAGGCATCGGTGAGTATGAAATTCTAGGTGAATCTGTGGATGATGCCGCCGGTGAAGCATTTGATAAAACCGCAAAGCTACTTGGCTTAGATTATCCTGGCGGCCCGTTGCTTGCTAAAATGGCCGAGCAAGGCGTTGCAGGGCGGTTTGTATTCCCGCGTCCAATGACGGATAGGCCAGGTCTTGACTTTAGTTTTAGTGGATTAAAAACGGCCGCAGCTAATACCATTCGTGCCAATGGTGATGATGCTCAAACCAAAGCGGATATTGCCCATGCGTTTCAAACGGCAGTGATTGATACATTAGCAATTAAATGTAAAAGAGCGCTTAAACAAACAGGTATTAAACGTTTGGTTATTGCCGGTGGTGTAAGTGCGAATACTGAACTGCGTGGCAAGTTAGAGCGCGTCATGCAGGGTATGCAAGGTAAAGTGTATTACCCACGAACAGAATTTTGCACCGACAATGGTGCGATGATAGCGTTTGCAGGTATGCAACGTTTAAAAGCTAAGCAATATGCGACGCTAGACATGAAAACTCAGCCGCGCTGGCCGCTTGATAGCTTAAAACCGCTTTAAGGTTTTTTCTTACCTACTTTAGGCTCTTTGCCTTTTAAGAGCCTTTTAATATTTTCTCTGTGTCGAAAGATAATGAGTACCGTTAAAAAGCTTACAGGTAACGTATAAATTGGTTTAATTAGCCAGGTATACAATGGCGCCAAGGTGACGGTGATTATCGCCGCCAAAGATGAATAACGGGTCAGCCAGACGATGACTAGCCAAGTGCAAATTAATAACCCGCCCAAAGACAAACCAATAGGTAACAAGGCACCAAATGCTGTGGCAACCGCTTTACCACCATTGAAATGAAAAAAGATAGGGTAGATGTGACCTAAGCAGGCTGCAACCGCAATCGCACCTAGCCAAATGGGCTCAATTTGCAAAAAATACGCCCCCCATACCGGTATTGTACCTTTTAAAATATCAAATACTAGTACCAGTATTGCAGGGAGCTTACCACCAATGCGTAATACATTGGTTGCGCCAGGGTTGTGCGATCCTGCAAAGCGGGGATCAGGCAAGCCAAATACTCGACATACCAGCACGGCAGAGGATATAGAACCAATTAAATAGGCGCAGGCGCACATTAAACTAACTAACACTGTATTCCTTATTTTGTCTTGTGGCGTTTTCGGCTATGATCGGCGTTTATTGTTGGCTGTGGGATCATCAATGAGTAATCACAGTCTAGAATTACGCAACCAGTGGAGTATCAATGGATAAGGTTTATATCTCACAACTACACGTCGAAACTATAATAGGAGTTTACGACTTTGAGAAGGAAAGTAAACAAAGCTTGTACTTTGATATTGAGATGTTGACCGATATTTCGGCTGCTGCAAGTACAGATGATATAAACTTAGCGGTTGATTATGCCAAAGTAAGTGAGCGGGTTACTGAACATACCACAGCCAAACCGGTCGAGCTTTTAGAAACGTTGATTGAGCAGTTGGCCTCGTTGATTTTAAATGAATTCAATGTTGCCCAAGTAACAATAAAAGTAAGTAAACCAGCAGCTGTGCCAGCAGCGAAAACCGTTGGTGTTGAGATCACGAGAGCGAAGTTGTAGCGATGGCGCAAATTTATATCAGTTTGGGCTCAAATGTTGATCGAGAACATAATCTAAAAGCGGGTCTTATTGCATTAAAAAAGTTTTTTCCAGATTTTACACATTCAAGCGTGTATGAAAGCGAAGCGGTTGGGTTTAATGGTAGCAACTTTTACAATTCAGTGTTAGGTGCGCAAACATCTATGCCTTTGGAGCAAGTATGTGCATTGCTAAAGCAAATTGAATTAGAAAATGGTCGGACTCGTCAGGATAAGAAGTTTAGCCCCAGAACGTTAGATTTGGATCTGCTATTTTACGATGCTGTGATATGTGACAGCCCTGCGCAGTTACCCAGAGATGAAGTGACCAAAAATGCCTTTGTGTTGCTGCCTTTATTTGAAATTGCACCGAATTACATTCACCCCTTATACAAACAAACCATTGCCAGTATTTGGCAAGCGTATAACAACCCGAATCAAAAACTATGGAAAGTGGAGTTTTCATTGCCATGAGTATTGTTGAAATTATTATTTTGGCGTTAGTCCAAGGATTGACTGAGTTTTTACCCATTTCTAGCTCGGCACACTTAATTTTACCATCGAAAATATTGGGGTGGGTTGATCAGGGGACTGCGTTTGATGTGGCTGTGCATGTCGGTACCTTGATGGCTGTGATTATTTATTTTCGCAAAGAAGTGGGTGATATTCTTGGGGCATGGTTTAAATCGTTAGGGTCCCAAGGTAAAACAGACGACAGTCAATTGGGCTGGTGGATCATTGTTGCCACGCTTCCTTCGTTGTTGATTGGTTTTTTGGTTAAAGATTATGTCGAAGTCTATTCTCGTAATGCTTGGATCATTGCAACAACAACCGTTGTGTTTGGCTTGCTGCTTTGGTACGCCGATGCCAAAGCAAAACAAATTAAAACTATCTACCAAATTAACTTTATGAGTGCTTTGTTGATTGGCTTATCGCAAGTTGTTGCGATGGTATTTCCAGGTACATCGCGTTCAGGTATCACGATGACAGTTGGTTTGTTGCTCGGTTTAAATAAACAAAGTGCAGCTCGTTTCTCATTTTTGATGTCAATTCCTGTGATTGCAGCAGCGGGTTCTTATTACATTTATAAACTTTCAAGCGGTGAGGAAATCATAGATTGGCAGGCGATAGGACTGGGGACAGTTTTGTCTTTTGTAGCTGCCTATGTTTGTATTCACTTTTTTCTAAAAGTAATTGAGCGAATGGGTATGTTCCCATTTGTAGTTTACCGTTTAGCACTCGGTGCCGCTTTATTTACTTTCCTACTCTGGTAAGGTTTAAGCTTGAGAAGAAGCCCGCGTATCGAATTCGCGGGCTTTGTTATTTTAAAGCGCGGTTATAACAGCTTGCAGGCGCTTTATGGCCAGTTGCTCTTTTATTTCAGCCCCTTTATAACCATTCGAGATAATACTTTGTACATCTACGGCACGTGCTTGCTTTGCCGCTCGTTCGATAGTTACTAGCAAAGTGTCGCTCTGCGCGTTTTTCATTTTGCTTACCTCACAAAATAGGGTAAAACGTTCAGGGCGACGCCAAATATCTATCGAGTTGAAGAATGCCAAAAGTGCTTCCGCGTCAAACTGGTCTTGATTGAATAAATGCTGATAGCGGCAAAAATCGCGGGCGCTTTGCGCGTATTTGACTGGCACCTTATGGGTTTGTTCAATGTGTTTAAGTGCATCAACATCAGAATCAGCAAGCCACAAGCAAAATTGAATAAGCTCAAAGTGTGCATGCACTTTTGGTAATTGCTGAACCCGCTGGGTGAGCCATTCACTGCGCTTTGGCCCCCAGTTTTTAAGCATTGGGAGTATCAGTTCTAATGCACTAATTTGTTGTAATACATCACTAAAAGTGGCCACACAGCCATCCTTTAAGCATTTTTCAATTTCTAGCCACACACGCTCTTTAGTTAAAGTGGCAAGCTCACCTTGGGCGACCATGGTTTTCATGAGTGCCAATGTTTCTGGCGCTATGGTGAAGCCTAGGTAGTGGTAACGTGCAGCAAAACGGGCAACGCGCAACACACGTAAAGGGTCTTCACTGAATGCAGGGCCTACGTGGCGCAACACCTTAGAGTTAATATCATCTTGGCCATTAAATGGGTCAACTAGCTGGCCATGCTCATCCTTGGCAATTGCATTGACGGTCAAGTCGCGGCGCAATAAATCTTCTTCGAGCGTAATTGATGGAGAAAAATCGCAAATAAACCCGCCATAACCTTGTCCGTGTTTGCGCTCGGTTCGCGCCAATGCATATTCATCTTTAGTTTGCGGGTGTAAAAATACCGGAAAGTCTTTACCTACTTGAGTATAGCCAAGCTTAACCATTTGCTCTGGTGTTGCGCCAACCACAACATAGTCTTTATCAATGACAGTGCGACCAAGTAACTCATCACGTACCGCTCCACCCACCAAATACACTTTCATATAAGCCTCAATAAAACAATTTGCGCAATTTTAGAAACAGGGTTTTCACTTAGCCTGTTTTTTTGCCATTATAGGCACCATCATAACAAGAAAGAGATGTATCGTGTATTTACGCTATTTTGGACTAAGCGAAAAACCGTTTTCTATCGCACCTAACCCTGAGTATTTGTTTTTAAGTGACAGACATAAAGAAGCGCTGGCTCATTTAACTTATGGTTTGGGCGATGCAGGTGGCTTTGTGCTGTTAACAGGGGAAGTCGGTACTGGTAAAACAACAGTAACGCGCAGCATGCTGGCACAATTACCTCAAAGTACCCAAGTGGCGTTTATACTCAATCCTGCGCTTTCTGAGTTGGAGTTACTTGCTAGCATATGTGATGAGCTAAAAATAGATTATCCTACTGAATGCGAAAGCCTAAAAGTGCTCACTGACCTTATCAAAACACGTTTGCTAGAAAATCACGCATCGGGTGGTCACACCATGTTGATCATTGATGAAGCACAACATTTGGCGCCAGAAGTACTAGAACAGCTCAGGCTGCTAACAAACTTAGAGACCGATCATAAAAAATTGCTACAGATAGTTTTGGTGGGTCAACCTGAGTTGCAACACCTGCTGCAGCGCAATGAGCTTCGTCAGCTCGCACAGCGTATTACGGCGCGTTATCACTTACTTCCACTGACGCAGTCGCAGGTGTATGCATATATTCAACATCGCTTGCAAAAGGCGGGATGTGATAACATGGTTTTTGATCATGATGCGGTTGCTTACATGCATAAAGTCACTGCTGGGATACCGCGCTTGTTGAATCTTTTAGCTGATAGGTGTTTACTTGGTGCCTATTCAGCGCAGCAGCATGTTGTTAGTAAACGTATAGCGATGCAAGCGGCCAAGGAAGCATTACCACTTGATCTCGTCCCTGTGCAAACACAACAGCAACGGCCTCCTATCTGGTGGCTATCTTCGACCGCAGTCGCCAGCTTCATGTTTGGTTTTGCTTTTTCATTTGTATTTTAGTGGTGGTTTATGTCGTATTTAGTTAATGCATTAAAACAGTCTCAGCAAAGCGGGCAGGGTGAGAGTGACCACTTAGCATATCAGCATCAAAAGCAACTTAAGCTGTATCGTTCATTGGTTATTGGTTTAACGGGCGTGATTGTTGTGGGAGGCTTTTCTTTAGCCGGTTTTGTGACTGGCAATTATGTGCAATCGGGTTTGTTCAAATCGCAGCCTATCGAAGCGGATATTCAGGCACAACCCGAAGTTTCAGCAAACGTGCAAGAACAGCAACAATCAACGCAAGGTAATGTTTCGACACCTGTAGTGGCTGGTAATGTGAATACACAAGTACAGCAAGGGAGTGCATCACAGAATATGATGATGCCAACCAATGCGAATATCGCGCCCATTATGACTAACAATGCTATGAACACCACTGCTGTACAGTATCAATGGATGACGGTGCAAGTGGGTGTTGATAACTTAGGCCAGCCTGTATACCGTCAGCAACTAGTACCTGTGACAACTTCGCAGCAGCTGCCAGGTAATGTAATACCTATGAGTGCACCTACAGCATCACTTCAGTCTTTTGGACAAAATAACGTGGTGGCTCAGCAGCCGCCAGAAGATTTGAGTCAGTATCGTGTGGTAGGCAAACCTTTAAGCGAACCTTTACAACAAGCCTTACAAGAAAAGAAGCAGGATCCGGAGCTGGCAGGCGTTTCTAGTGAGCTGAAAAAAGCGTTTGCCAGAGCCGTTGCTGAGACAGAGCACTCGACTTCAAATGAAGTGACGAGCAGCAGTAAAGACTCTGCGCGAGCGACACCGATTGAGTTATTACCTTCGGACTTGCAAAGTAGTCTTCCATCCCTTCGCTACCAAGCGCACATATACTCCACAGAAATAAGTAAGCGCTGGATTAAATTAAATAATCGCGAATTGTATGAAGGCGATAGCATAGGGGCGCTGCGTGTTGTGGAGATCACGCCAGAGCAGACACTGTTTGACTTTGATGGCTATGAATTTAGCATGAAAGCAATGCAAGACTGGCTGCCATAAAGATTATGGCAGCATGGAATGTTTGAAGAATTTTAGTAGGTTTAGACTAAATTCTTCAGGCTTTATTGCAGCTTCAATTTCATCCTCTTCACGTTTACTCGACAGATCAATGTCTTTTACCTCTGTGTAGTGCATGTGCTTTGCATGATAAAAGATTTTAACCACAGGTCTGAGTGGTGTATCCGGGTTACTTTGGCTTATCACACCCACCCGTTGGCTTTTCAATTTAACCAATGTGCCAACCGGGTAAACACCTATACAATGAATGAAAGCGTTGAGTAGAGATTCATCGTAGTGATGTGGCACATGCTCGCGTAGCACTTTGAAAGCGGCGACCGGGGTGCGTCCATGTTTGTAAACTCTGTCTGCGATGATAGCGTCGTAACTATCGACAATGGCAATCATACGTGCATATTGTGAAATTTCATCTCCTTGTTTTCCATATGGGTAGCCGCTGCCGTCTAAACGTTCATGATGAAATCCCGCTATTTCTGTGGCGATGTCGCCAAGCCTTGCATTAGCGACAATGTCGTAACTATATCGGGCATGCTGTTTCATCTGCTCATATTCTTCTTCGCTGAGCGCACTGGGTTTGTTAAGTATTTCATCCGGCACTTGGATCTTACCAATGTCATGCAGTAACGCGCCGGTGGTGATCTGCTCAATAAGTGTTCTGTCTAAAGATAAGTGTTTAGCAAAAATGCTAATGAGGATCGCGACATTGATAGAGTGCTCTAATAAGTATGCGTCTTTATCTTTGATCTGTGCGATACATGCCAATGCATCCTGATTTCTAAATATCGAGTCGATTAAGTCGCTAGCAGTATCTTGAAAAGGCGCGAGATCGAGCTGTTTGCCATTTTTTAAATCGTCAAAGGTTTTTTGCTGTAGTGCTTTCGCTTCTTTATAGAGCGCATTTGCTTTATCCAGTTCGTTTTCAATAGTGGTTGATTTGTGAAATGGATCGAGCTTTTTGGGCGTAGTGGCTTTTATCTCTGTTAGTGAGGATAACGCTTCGTGGGGATGTTCTTGTTGTTCTTCAGGTTTTTCAGGCGTGTTTTTTTTCGGCTGTAGGGTCTTATCGGGGTCGATTTCTACCGCCATAACACCCGCTTTGAGTAAGTTATCAATACCATCTTGGGTTTTTACCCAGCCTTGGTTTTTGACTTTCACATGGCCAGTTTGTTTAGTAACGCCAACGACAAACATTCCCGGTTTTAACTCATTGATATCTATAGTTTTCACATTGCTATCTTTTCTGAATAGGTTAATTTAAAGGTTAGCAAAGGTTTACTTAAAGGGAAGAAACGGAGTGAGAATTTCTAGCGCTAAATGAAAATCGGCAATAAAAAAGCCAGCATTTGCTGGCTTTTCAAAGTGTTACTTAGAGTTATTACTCTTCATCTTCTACTAGGGTCATCAGTGATGTATTACCACCCGATGCCGTGGTATCGATGCTGATAGTTTTCTCAGTTACTAGACGGTTGATCAACGTATCGTAGTACTCAGCGCTGATCACTGGCAAAATGGCACCAGTACGCGCAGCAAGTTGCTGCGAGAAGTAACCCAATCGAGATGAACGTGCAGCCACGACCGCACCTGCGAGGTGAGGGTGGGCCAAAATTGCTTGAAGTTGATTTGGCTTAGCAACTTGGAATACACCTTCGGCAATACCCGTTGAGATGAACTTATCTCTAAATGCTTGAGCTTCTTCATAGAACAATTCTGACGCAACCGTAATAACCGTGTTACCTGCGGCAAGTGCTGTAATAATTGAAATAGCCCAGAAGTTGAAAGATGTACTCTTATCCGCATAACATACCACACAGCCACGAGGCTCAAGGTGAAGCGTATTTGACTCACCCGTAGGACCTGGCAATGTGGTGTATGAACGCATACGCTTTTCAAGGCGGTTCAACTGCGCACGTGCATCCGCTAATGTTTTCGCTAAATCATCCGCAAGGTCGTCAATGATCTCGACGGTTGCGACTTTTGCTAGTAACTGACGCACAGCAGAAACACGGTCATTTAGCGGCGTGTTTCGCCAGATTTTCTCGTCACGCATTGAATTACGCATAAGTTTGTCGACTTGCTCTGCGGCACCTGGGAAGTCGTGCGTTTCTAACTCATCTGCTGTTAAGTTAGTCATTTGCACGTTTTCAGGCGATGCTTTCTCTTTAACCAAACGGAATAGGTAGTTTGGACCACCGGCTTTTGGCCCTGTACCCGATAAGCCACGGCCACCAAATGGCTGCACACCAACGATTGCACCGATCATGTTACGGTTTACGTAAACATTACCTGCGCGAGACATTCTTGCTAGATACTGACAACGTTCTTCAATACGTGAGTGCACACCCATTGTTAAGCCATAGCCAGTGCCATTGATTTGGTCAATCACGCTATCAAGATCTTCGGCTTTGTAGCGTACGATGTGTACAATTGGACCGAATACTTCGCGTTTTAGTACAGATAAATCTGCGATCTCATACAAACGAGGAGCGAAGAAATAGGCGCCATTTTCGTTGTTATCTGGGATCTTAGATTCGAACAACAATTTACCATTGCTCTTCAAGTATTCAACGTGCGCATTAAGCGTGTTCAATGCCTTTTCATCGATCACCGGGCCTACATCGGTAGACAATAGCGAAGAGTCGCCTACGTGTAACTCTTGTAGCGCACCTTTTAGCATAGTGATGATGCCATCAGCAACGTCATCTTGTAAGAACAATACGCGCAGCGCAGAACAGCGCTGACCGGCACTTTGGAAACCAGAAGAGATAACGTCGTCCACAACCTGCTCAGGTAGTGCTGTTGAGTCAACGATCATACAGTTTTGACCACCTGTTTCTGCGATCAATGGCACTTGAATATCGTTACGCTCTGCCAGAATTTGTGAGATCAAGGTCCCTGTTTCTGTCGAGCCAGTGAACATAACCGCTTGGATGCGCTCATCCGGCACAATGTGTTTACCGACTTCACTACCACGTGCAATAACAGGCTGTACAACATGCTCAGGTAGACCCACAGTGTGCATGAGTTCGATACAACGTAGTGCAATGTAGCTTGTTTGCTCAGCTGGTTTTGCAATTACTGTATTACCTGTAACGATGGCCGCAGCAACTTGGCCAAGGAAAATAGCCAGTGGGAAGTTCCATGGGCTAATACATAAGATCACGCCACGGGCTTCAAAGCGTTCATCTTGGGCAAGCTCTTCAGCACGCGCAGCGTAATAGCGGCAGAAGTCTACTGCTTCACGCACTTCATCAATGCTGTCTTGGGTAACTTTACCTGCTTCTTTAATACAGATTGCAACCAATTCGTCGTGGTGACGCTCAAGAATATCTGCCACGCGACGAAGTAAGTCTGCACGCTCTTTAACAGGCGTTTGTGACCAGCTAGCAAATGCTTTGTCAGCATTTTCAAGCATAGTTTGCATTTCATTGCTTTGGTGAATACGAACTTGACCCACAACTTCTTTATGATTGGCTGGGTTGCGTACTGCTAAGTGGCCTTCTTTAACTTGGCTTTCGTCAATAAGGTGCTCATTGAACCAGTTGTCTAAGTTTTCTTTAAACGGCGTCAACCCATTGATGTCGGTTAAGTCCATACCTTTTGAGTTAGGACGCTCATCACCATATAGCTCGATCGGTAGTTTAATTTGCTTATTAAACTTGTTGCGTAAACCTTGTAGTGTTTCAACAGGATCTGGCAGCAGTGACTCAACAGGTTTAGACGTATCAACAATGGCGTTTACGAACGATGAGTTGGCGCCATTCTCTAGTAGTCGACGTACTAAGTAGGCAAGTAAGTCTTCGTGTTGACCTACAGGTGCGTATACACGGCATTGGATTTTGTCGTTTTCTACGATTTGGTCGAAGAGAGATTCACCCATACCGTGCAAGCGTTGGAACTCAAAGCCTTGGTTATCGCCCTTAGCAACTTCTAAGATGGTAGCGGCAGTGTATGCGTTGTGCGTTGCAAACTGAGGGAAGATCACATCACGTGCTTCAAGCAGTTTAATGGCACAGGCTTTGTACGATACGTCTGTCGTTGCTTTACGGGTAAATACCGGGAAGTGATTTAAACCATCTTGTTGCGTGGTCTTGATCTCTGTATCCCAGTATGCGCCTTTAACTAGGCGAACCATTAATCGACGACCAACACGACGGGCTAGATCGGCAAGCCATTCAACCACAAAAATAGCGCGTTTTTGATATGCCTGAACAGCAAGACCAAAACCTTGCCAATCGCCTAAGTCATCATCAGAGAATACGGCTTCAATGATATCTAAAGAAATATCTAGACGGTCAGCTTCTTCAGCATCAACGGTAAAGCCGATGTCGTATTTTTTAGCAGCTAAAGCTAATTCTTTTAGCTTTGGCACAATTTCATCCATGACGCGGTCGCGATGGCTGAATTCATAGCGAGGATGGATAGCCGACAACTTAACAGAAATACCAGGACTCTTGATTGGACCTCGGCCGTTTGCTGCTTTACCAATCGCGTGGATAGCAGTCATATAGCTGTTAAAATAGCGCTCGGCATCGGCCATGGTACGTGCACCTTCGCCTAGCATGTCGTACGAGTATACGTAGCCTTTTTGTTCTTTATCAGCGGCGCGTTCGATAGCCTCGTCAATGTTTTGACCCATGACGAACTGTTTACCCATGATTTTCATGGCAAAGTTCACTGACTTACGGATCACAGGCTCGCCTAAGCGACCGATGGTTTTTTTCAAAACACCAAATTGCTGATCTTTGTTCTTATCTGTGTAGTTTACCATTTTACCGGTAACTAAAAGGCCCCAGCTTGATGCATTCACAAATAGAGAGTCGCTGCTGCCAAGGTGTGAACTCCAGTCACCCTTAGACAGCTTGTCGCGAATTAAGTTATCTTGCGTTTGTTTGTCTGGCACACGCAGTAGGGCTTCTGCCAAACACATCAACACAACGCCTTCTTCTGTTGAAAGCGAAAATTCATTTAATAAGGCATCAACGCCATTTTGGCCGTCTTGGTCTTTACGAATATTTAAAACCAATTGACGTGCACGTTCCCATGCTCGGCTTCGCGCTGTAACACCTACCTCAGCAAGCGGCAAAATATGATCAATAACTTCGTTTTCATCAATTCGGTAGAAGTCACGGATTTTTTGTCGGATAGGACAGTTCGTTGTCAAATCGCCGTTATAAAGCATAAGCAACCCTCAATTTAGAGTAGAGTCAAAAATACATGTAATTAGCGCCTACATCCTTGGTGTCAATGTAGGAGGCCAGAAGCCTTTTTAATTACGACAAATTCAATGTTGTGCGATTTAGGCACCATATCATAGAGGAAACCTGTTTGAAAATTCACCGCACAACATTCGCTTTTATATCAATTTTCGCGGCCATTTTATCCAAAAGACAGCAGTATATGCTGTCTTATTTTTTCCGATTACGGTAAATTAGCGGGTGATTGTTAACTCTCACAGAATAAAATGCTGAATGACTACTTCCATCAAAACCCGCGTACTTGATCGCATTGATTTAGCTATTTTAGATGTATTACAAAAAAATGGCCGCATCTCGAACGTAAATCTGGCTAAAGCCGTGAATTTAAGCCCCAGCCCTTGCCTCGACCGTGTTAAAAAGCTTGAGTCGGAAGGGTATATCGAAGGTTATACGGCACGTCTTAATCCAACCAAGTTGGGTCAGCACTTGGTTGCACATATTGAGATCACATTAAAAAGCTCAACGGAGTCCGTGTTTGAGACGTTTGCCCAGCATATTCATAAAATACCTAATGTTGTTTCTTGTGATATGGTTGCAGGGGGGTTTGACTACCTGTTGAAAATTCGTGTGCAAGACATGCGGCAATATCGAGAAGTTTTAGGGCAAATTGTGGAGATCCCGGGAGTCGGCACAAACCACACGTACATGGTTATTGAGCATGTTAAATCGGATATGGGTGTTGAAGTATTAAACCTTTAATAAAAAGGTCGCTAAGTTAGCGACCTTTTCTGTGTTCTTACCATTCGTCGTAACGCTTTTTGCGTGACAGCAAAGAAGTCAGTGCGACACCAAATAACAACCCCGCAAGCGCAACACCCCCACCGTAAGTGAGCATCAAATGTTGTTCTTTTTGTTTTTTTGCTTCGCTGGCTTGTGTTTGTTCATTCAGCGTTGTTTGTAGCTCTGTAATACTTTGTTGAAGGCGTTGATTTTCAGCTCTTAATCCATTGTTTGCTTGTTGTAAGATCGGTTGTTCATCACGTAAAGCTTGGATAATCGTATCACGGTCTTCTAGTGCCAGCTGAGCACTTTCTAATTGTTGACGAAGACCAGGTTCTGTGGAAACGAACTTTTCCTCCACCCATACTTCTCGGCCTTTATCATCGACAATTTGAACATACCCACTGTCTGGCTCGGAAATGATAGAAATAGGGGTGCCAGCATCAACTGAGCCGAGAATACGGTAGTTCTTCCCAGGACCTGAGTGAACATAGATGAATAAATTGTCATCTATAAACCCAGCATTGATAACCTGTTCAACTGTGGATGATGCATCGGTTGTTTCAGTGCCATCCTGTTGCTGTGTTTCTTGCGCAGTTGCATAAAATGAACTTAGCATTAACAGGAACGGCAATATAATTCTGTTTAGCATATGTTTGTCCACGTTTTTTTAAGTTTTTGAAAGTCTGTAGAAATAGTATGGATTAAACGCCTTAATAGCAAGTGGCAGGGGAAACTTCGCTAAACTTGCAGCAAAAAGTTTGCAAACCTGCTTATCATTGTATATTTTGAGCGTTCGATAATTACATAGGTAATCACTTGCCCAAATGGACACTGAAATAGAACTGAAGTTTTTACTTTCAGACAATGAAGTTCCTCTTATCCCAGGACTTATCACACAATTTGCAAAAACGGTTATTAATCAACCAGCTAAAAACCTTAAAAATGCCTACTTTGATACCCCAAGTCGAGAGCTAAGAGCGCTGGACATTGGTCTGCGTACGCGCTGCTGTGACGACGATTGTGAGCAAACAATCAAGTTGGCCGGTGAAGTTGTTGGCGGGTTACATCAGCGACCAGAGTATAATTTACCTTTGGAATCTGGCCGACCAGACTTGAAAGCCTTTGATGTGGATATTTGGCCGCATGGCATGCAAATTGATGCGATCTGTGAGAATCTATTCCCGATCTTCAGTACTAATTTTATTCGCCGCACTTGGTTAATAGAAACCGAGCAGGGTAGCAAAATAGAAGTCGTATTAGATAAAGGTGAAATTGCGGCCCAAGGGCAAGTTGAGACGATTTCTGAACTTGAAATTGAGCTAGTTGAAGGTCACCGTAGTGACTTGTTTTTGCTCGCTGATCACCTTATTGATCTGTCAGGTATGCGATTAGGGCTTTATTCTAAAGCTGCAAGAGGCTATCGATTAGCGGATGATAAGCCTCTAAAGCCAAATAAATTTATTGGTTTTGTGCCACTGCCTTTAGGGGCAACCCAAGAACAGGCTTTTATCGCGACAATAAATTACGGTATTCAGTTTGTGCAAAAACACGAGCAGTGTTATTTCGACAAGCCAAGCCTAAAAACGCTCAAGCGTGTGATTGATGGTATTACCCTAATACGTCATAGCTTTCGTATGTTCTCTGATATTGTAGATAAAGCATCTACGGAACATTTACGCAGTGAACTTAAATGGTTATTGAGTGAGCTAGCTTGGGTAGAAAATGCGATACACTTGAAAACTTACACTTCAAAGCGCCATGCTTATTATAAAAAAATCAACAATGCGCCGGAGCTAGCGCAAGTAATTGATGATTTGAAGGATGTTCAACCAACGCCAACGGATATTGAAGATTTGTTCCATTGTGCCCGATACAATCGTTTGATTTTGGCACTAACGCGTTGGCTGGTGGATAAAGGTTGGCGTCAAAATTGGGATCATAGTGCGCTTAACGCAGCACAAATGCCGGTAAGCGAGATTGCTAGAACAATATTTGATCATGATTGGCAAGAATTACATGACCTGCTGCCTGAAGGGAAGGTTTTGTGCAAAGATGACTATTTGCACCTGCGTAGCCGACTTGAGAATACGTTACTCAATGGCAATTGTCTTGGGGAGCTGTATGATAAAGAAGTTCGCCAAGAATTTAGAACACCTTGGATAGACATAGTGTATGGTATTTATGAGTTAGATACGCTGTCGTATTTAATGCAGTTATGCCAAGGTCAGGAGTCTGAAGAGTTGGAAGATATTCAGCAGTGGCTTGAGAAGAAAGCTGATTTTTTAGTTTCCGCAATGGAACAAAGTCGGGCTGCATCTTTTAACGGTTTTCCTTACTGGCGATAAGCAAAGCTAGATATGTTCTTTGTTCTAAATTAGCTAGGTAGCCAAATTCGGTTATCTGGCTTTTTGGTGCTTTTATGAGCCAAGCGTTACTGCTTGGCCAATTTCTTTACTTTGAAATACGCTCAGTGTTTCATCCTAACTTTTACTCAATTTCATTTTAAGGAAGAATATGACGAGCTATGCCTCAAGTACACGCCAGTCAGACTCTCCATTGATCATGATGCTTGTTATGGCAATGATGCTTTGGGGGGCGAGTTGGATCTCGGGTAAACTGATTGCTGAATTAGCCCCTGCACCTGTGACCGTATTTTATCGTTTGGCGATTGCCACTGTGAGCATGTTGCCGATTTTGTGGATAGTCAATCGTTTTAACTTGGTGACACTACGTTTTTCTCGTAAAGCGCTGTTTTGGTCTTTACCTGCCGGTATTCTCTTGGCTTTATATAACCAATTGTTCTTTTTAGGTTTACACGATGGTCTGCCGGGAAAAGGGGGCATGTTGGTCACTACAACTAACCCAGTGTTTACTTTTTTGCTTGCTATCCTTATTCATCGACAGAGCACTAACCGTTTCCAAAGTATTGGCTTAGCACTTGGCCTAATCGGTGGCATGTTTATGATTGAAGTGTGGCAATTTGACATGGAACAACTGATTGCAACGGGTAATGGTTATTTTATCATGGCATCCCTAACATGGGCTTTTTTAACACTCGTAAGCCAACAAGGGACTCGTTTTGCGGATTTTTTGCTGTTTAGTACATTAATGTACGCGAGTGCTTCATTGGTGAGTTACGGATTTGCTTATGACTATTCACCTCTGAGTAGCGCGGCTGATTATTCAATATTTTATTGGCAGCATATGCTGTTTTTATCTGTTGTTGTGGTGAGTATTGCCACCAGTGTGTTTTTTTTAGCTAATCAACAGTTAGGCTCAGGTCGTTCTAGTTCGTTTATTTTTGTTGTGCCCGCTTCGGCTATGGGGCTATCGGCTTGGTATTTTTCTGAGCCATTATCATTACCAGTGGCTTGCGGCGCAATGATGGCGCTTGGAGCGGTATATTTGATAAACCGCAGATAATTTGAGCTCATAAAATGCTGGCTTGTTGTTCTAACAAGCCAGCGATGTTGAACAATATAAACCCGCTAATCTAGTTGTTTAAGGTGTTTTGGTTTATCCACTAAGACCTTGAGTTTATCCCGCCAGCTTCGTTTTTCTCCTATGTTCAGCAGCAAAATCCGCCATGGCGTTAACAGTGCATCATTAAGACTAAGCTGATAGGTTCGTTCAGCGACACCATATTGAGGGGGTTGCGAACAAATTGGCTTAACAAAGGTGCCAAATAGCTTGTCCCAAATAATAAGTACGCCCGCAAAGTTTTTGTCTATGTAATGGCTATTTTTAGCATGATGCAAACAGTGATGGGTTGGGGTATTAAAAATAAGTCCTAGCCACTTAAATTCAGGGCTTTGTTCGGTATGTACGAAAAACTGGAATGCGAGATTCAGTGCAACAATCGCAAACACTAATTCTGGTGGATAACCCAGAATAACGAGTGGCACCCAAAAGATCCACATGCCAACGACAGGGTAAAACAGGCTTTGGCGCATTGCAGTAGAAAAATTCATATGCTCGGAGCTGTGATGTACGATATGTGCAGTCCATAGCCAATTAAAGCGATGGCTGGCACGATGAAACCAATAGTATAAAAAGTCTTGTACAATGAATGCGATGAGCACGTTGAGTGCGTTGAGCTCGATATTGAAAAGAGCAAAGTTTTGATAAACATAGCCAAATAGAGGCATAAGCAGCAACAGAGAACATATTTCTGAAGCTTGGTGTGAAAGCGCCAAACAGGTGTTCAATATAAACTCTCGTAATGAGTAGCCACAGCTCGCTTTGCAGTACTCCGCGATGATTGCGATGGCAAACAGGGGGCTTAGAGCAAGCAATATGTAATCAACTGACATGATAGAGCTTCCTTAAACGCTTAATGGCTAATTTAAAATCAATAAATAAAACAAGTTTGAGTAACCATGTGGGTAGCCAAGTATTGCTACGGCCATATATTTGATAACGAAGATGAAGTTGATTGTGTACTCTTGTCAGACTGACGATGCCGCGATGCGCCTTGATTGGGCCATGACCTTCAATTTGATAATGCAATTTTTGTGGAGATAGATGCGTGATCACTTCAACAAATGTATGACCGCGTAGGGTGACTTCACGTCGTTGTAAACCGCAATCATTCGCTAGAGGAATAAATTGACCTTTAAATATTTTACTCAGCTCTGCACAATCAGCTAGTTTTTCAAGTGAAAACACACTGTGTTCGTTTAACTTTTGGGTAATATCGAGTAATGGCATGATGGTCTAAAAAAGTTCATCGTCAAACTAGCATATCTGTATCCGACGGGGCATACTTGACTATACGAGCCATTTTTTTGTCTTTTCACGCCATTATGTTCGATGTATGTCGCCAATATTGCCAGCCGTTAGAGAAATATTTACCCGCACAAAGTTTGCATAAGAGTCGTATTGATATGCAGCTTTATTTTGAGGCGCTCAACCAAGCAGCCAAAGCCAATCAAGATCCCTTATGGGGCTTTGAACTAGGTAAGCAAATAAATACTGCGAGTTACGGTTTACTTGGTTATTTTGTTGAGTCGGCCAACACACTTAATGAAGCTCTGCGAGCACTTTTGTCATTCGATAAAACGGTGGCGAATATTGGTCAATGCCATTTTTTAGAGCAAGGTGAGTACGCGTCGATTGCTTGGCAACCATTTGAAGATAACTTGCAAGCAGTGTTACGTAATATGACTGCTTGGGTGGCGACTGTTCGGCGTCTTACTGGCCAGCAAGTTAAAGCAAACAAAGTGTTTTTTAAAAATAAATTCAGCTATGAACAACAACAACGCCTAACGAGTTGGTTTGGCTGTACTGTGGTTGTTAGCGCCACTGAAAATCGCATAACTTTTGATAAAGCACTGTTATCACTCCCTATTTTAACATCTAACGAATTAGTTGCGGCCAGTGTTCATACTGCATTGAGTGAGTTGCAACATGCCTATGATTATGAGCATCATTGGATGAGACATTTACAAAGCACACTGCATAGTTGCGATTTGCACAAAATGTCATTAGCGTCATTAGCGCAGGCGCTTGCTATGTCGACGAGAACACTACAAAGGCATTTAAAATTACATGAGTTATGTTTTTCCGACTTGTTAGAGCAAGAAAGGAAGCGGCGATTTGCTCAGTTTTGTACTGTGATGAGCAAGCAAGGACTAAGTGATTTACTCGGTTACACGGAGCAAGCGTCGTTAAACCGTGCGGTAAAGCGCTGGTATGGCATGTCACCAAGTGCTTATGTGAAACAATTACATCGTGATAATCGGCGTTAAAATGCAGCCATTAAAAAAGGTGCCCATGGCACCTTTTTTAATGAAGTATTGATGATTACAGACCCGCTGATGCTTTAAGTGCTTCTGCTTTATCTGTTTTTTCCCAAGGGAATTCATCACGACCAAAGTGACCGTATGCAGCTGTAGGCTGATAGATAGGACGCTCTAGGTCAAGCATCGTTAGGATGCCGTATGGACGTAGGTCGAAGTGTTCACGAATGATCTCGATTAAACGTGACTCTTCAAGTTTACCAGTGCCAAATGTTTCAACACTAATTGACGTTGGCTCTGCAACACCAATTGCGTAAGATACTTGGATCTCACACTTGTCAGCAAGACCAGCCGCAACAATGTTTTTAGCAACATAACGTGCAGCATACGCAGCTGAACGGTCAACTTTAGATGGATCTTTACCAGAGAATGCTCCACCACCGTGACGCGCCATACCGCCGTATGTATCAACGATGATCTTACGACCTGTTAGACCACAGTCACCCATAGGGCCACCGATAACGAAACGGCCCGTTGGGTTGATAAAGAACTTGGTTGCTTCAGTGATAAGCTCTGCAGGTAGAGTTGGCTTGATGATAGTTTCCATCACTGCTTCTACTAAATCGTTTTGTGAAATAGTGTCACAGTGTTGAGTTGAAAGAACAACGGCATCGATACCAACTGCTTTACCATTTTCGTAGGCAAACGTTACTTGAGATTTTGCATCTGGACGCAACCAAGCTAGCTCACCGCTTTTACGAACTTGTGCTTGACGCTGAACTAAACGATGTGAATAAGTAATTGGTGCAGGCATTAGTACGTCAGTTTCGTTACAAGCGTAACCAAACATTAGACCTTGGTCACCAGCACCTTGATCTTCAGGGCGTGAACGGTCAACACCTTGGTTGATGTCTGGAGACTGTTTACCGATGGTATTTAAAATGGCACATGAATCAGCATCAAAACCCATATCTGAGTGCGTATAACCAATTTCACGAACAGTTTTACGTGTTAACTCTTCGATATCAACCCATGCGCTAGTGGTTACTTCACCACCAACCATAACCATACCGGTTTTTACGTAGGTTTCACATGCTACACGTGCTTTTGGATCTTGTTCTAAAATTGCATCAAGAACTGCATCAGAGATCTGATCAGCAATTTTATCCGGATGACCTTCAGAAACAGACTCAGAAGTAAATAAATGTTTTGCCATTGTATTTATGCTCACAAATACCGCGCTTCACAAACATCTGGACAGCGCTAAAAAAAATAGGCGGGTATTTTAACCAAATCTACCTCGCATGCATAGTTTTTTTACACCTAGACGTCTAAATAACCTCAGCTACACATAAGCGAATTTGCGCAATGAAGCTATTTCGCTCACTCTCTTCGTTATTTTCACTTGTAATAGCGCACTATTACTTCGCGAAAACGCCTTGATGTTGAGCAAAATATCGTCATTGGATATAGAAGAGGGTGTAACATCTCTATTCTGAGTTATCAAAACTCTTATCCGCAGATGAGGTTAAATAAGGTTATTTTCTCGGCGTTGGAATAAAAACAATAAGCTTAGACCTTTTTCTAGGAATTATCATTGCAGTGTGGACCAAAAATAAGTCAGAATGGGGCCCTAAAAACCCGCGCACAGACAAATAAAAGGTAGGAGAACTCATGCCCTCTCGCAAAGAGCTAGCAAATGCAATTCGCGTCCTGTCAATGGATGCAGTTCAAAAGGCCAAATCAGGCCACCCTGGAGCCCCAATGGGAATGGCGGATATTGCAGAAGTGCTTTGGCGCGATTATCTAAAGCATAATCCAAGTAACCCACTATGGGCTGACCGTGACAGATTTGTGTTGTCAAATGGTCACGGCTCAATGCTTATCTATTCACTTTTACACCTTAGTGGTTACGATCTCTCTATTGACGATTTAAAGAACTTTCGTCAAATGCATTCCAAAACACCTGGTCACCCTGAATATGGTTATGCGCCAGGCGTTGAAACAACGACAGGCCCTTTAGGTCAAGGTATTACCAACGCGGTTGGTATGGCGATTGCTGAAAAAGCGTTAGCTGCACAATTTAACCGTGATGAGCACAATATTGTTGATCACTATACTTATGCATTTTTAGGTGATGGCTGCTTGATGGAAGGTATTTCTCATGAAGCTTGTTCACTTGCAGGTACACTAGGTCTGGGCAAACTGATCGCATTTTGGGATGACAACGGCATTTCTATTGACGGTGAAGTAGAAGGTTGGTTCAGTGATGATACACCTAAACGTTTCGAAGCTTACGGCTGGCATGTAATTGCTGGTGTTGATGGCCATGATAGCGATGCGATTAAAGCAGCTATTGACGCTGCGCGAGCTGAATCTGATAAACCGACGTTGATTTGTTGTAAAACAGTGATTGGTTATGGTTCCCCAAATAAGTCTGGTAGCCATGATTGTCACGGTGCACCACTAGGTGACGAAGAAATCCAAGCTGCAAGAGAGTTCTTAGGTTGGGAACATGGTGCTTTTGAGATCCCAGAAAACGTTTATGCTAAATGGAATGCGACAGCGCAAGGCCAACAACAGCAAAGCGAATGGCAAATTAAATTTGCGCAATACCAAGTAGAACACCCTGAACTTGCCGCAGAGTTTGAACGTCGTATGGCGGGTGATTTACCAGTAAACTGGTCTGAGCAAACAGAAGCTTATATTGCACAGCTTCAAGCAAACCCAGCCAACCCTGCAACACGTAAAGCATCACAAAATGCATTGAATGCATACGGTCCATTATTACCAGAGTTTATGGGTGGTTCAGCAGACTTGGCTGGCTCTAACTTAACTCTATGGGATGGTTCGAAAGGTCTTAGCGCTGAAGATGCGTCTGGTAACTACATTTTCTATGGTGTGCGTGAGTTTGGTATGTCAGCCATCATGAACGGTATTGCCCTACACAAAGGGTTTGTGCCTTACGGTGCAACATTCTTAATGTTTATGGAATACGCACGCAATGCGGTACGTATGGCTGCATTAATGAAGCAACCGAGCATTTTTGTCTATACCCATGATTCAATTGGTCTGGGTGAAGATGGTCCAACCCACCAACCAGTTGAACAGATCGCAAGCATGCGTTTAACCCCTAACTTAGTTAACTGGCGCCCTTGTGATCAGGTTGAATCTGCAGTTGCTTGGCAACAAGCAATTGAGCGTAAAGATGGCCCAACATCATTGATCTTCACGCGTCAGGGCTTAGAGCAGCAATCACGAGATGCTGAGCAAGTTCAAGCGATCAAAAAAGGTGGTTATGTATTAAGTTGTGATGGAAACCCGGAAGTTATCTTAATTGCGACCGGTTCAGAAGTTCAACTTGCAGTAGAGGCAGCTCAAGAGTTACGTAATGCAGGCAAGAAAGTGCGTGTAGTCTCTATGCCATCAACAGATGTGTTTGATGCACAATCAGCTGAGTACAAAGAAAGTGTGCTTCCAGCAGCGGTTACTCGTCGTGTTGCTGTTGAAGCAGGCATTGAAGACTATTGGTACAAATATGTTGGTTTAAATGGTGCGGTAGTTGGTATGAGCACCTTCGGTGAGTCGGCACCAGCTGGTGAGTTATTTGCTCATTTTGGCTTTACAGTCGAAAATGTTGTAGCTAAAGCAAACGCTTTATTCTAAATAGCATGACATAAAAAACCCGCTTTTGCGGGTTTTTTTATACCTTAAAAGTGCGATTTGTTTTCATCACACCTTAAACTGTTCCACCGACTGGCGTAACTCTTCAGCAAGTTTCGCAACTTCGCTACTAGAGATAGACGTTTGGTTAGCGCCTTCGGCTGTTTGTTCTGCAATCGACACAATTGACTCTAAACGTTCACTGATCTCTTGTGCTACTTGCTGCTGCTCATTTGCTGCATTAGAGATCTCTTCACTTACGTCGTGTGCTTGAGACACGGCTTGGGTAATGCTATTGAGGGCTTCGTTGGCCAAATCACTTTGCTCAACGCAAGATTCAGCTTGTTGTTTACCCTTAGACATGGCTCTAACGGCTTCTTCTGCACCGGCTTGCAAGGACTCGATCATTGATTGGATCTCTTGGGTCGATTCTTGCGTTTTGCTGGCAAGAGAACGTACTTCATCAGCTACGACGGCAAAGCCGCGCCCCTGTTCACCTGCGCGAGCCGCTTCAATCGCCGCATTTAACGCCAATAAGTTGGTTTGTTCGGCGATGCCTCTGATCACATCTAAGATACCACCAATCGAAGCACTATCTTGATGAAGTTTATTGATAACGCCAGACGCCTCATCTACCTCACGAGCAAGTTGTTCAATGGTGTGCTTATTGTCGTGCGAAATACCTTTAACACGCTCTGCTTCCTTATCAGCGTTTTTAATTTCCAACAATGCTTGGTGGGCGCTATTACTTACACCGTGTGCAGTACTGCTCATTTGCGTTGTTGCAGTTGCCGCTTGTTCAACTTGTGCTTGTTGATCGCGTATAGCTTGGCTTGACTCACTGGTAATAGTTGAGGTTTCTTCTGACGCTGCGGCCAGCTGTGTAGAACGCGAAACGATGCCGGTTATCAACTCACGAAGACTACTTATCAGCGTGTTACAGCTGCGTGACAGCTCACCAAATTCGTCTTGTGCAGAATCATCTAGTTTCTGCGTCATATCGCCACCGGCAACGATGGTCAGCACACGGTTTACTTCCGCTAGTGGCTTAGTAATCAGGTTGACAGTGATGTAAGCAACACCAATGGCGATTAGAGTGGCGATGATCATACCAGCCCAAGTCCAGATATTGGCTTTACTTACGTCTGTTTGTACTTCTTGTTGTAGGTCAAATGCGACTCTGCTGGCTTCATCTAACAATTCGTCTAGTTGCTTTAAGGCCGCGGTTGTAGCACGTTCCGCATCTTGTAGCTCTTTGCGCGTCATTTCTGTTGCATCAATAGAACGTTTTTTATTATTGAACAAACTATTGTTGCCTGAAAGCTGCTTTTCTAATTCTTTATAGTATGATTCGAGGTCAGCAAACAAATCAGCATCTAATTGCTCAACAGGGCCTTTCATTAATTGCATATTGCGAGCAAGCTCTTCTAATAGGTAGCTTTGATCCTTTTTCACAATCGATAAGGTATTAAGATTATTGATTGTCAGCATGTCAGTCGCATTGGTCACCACCGACGAGAAGTTATTCTCCATGCTGGACGCGGCTTGATAAGCACGTGAATTTTGTTCTTTTAAATCATCTAAATCGATAATATCGAGTACGACGGTGGTTGCATCTTCTGCATTTAGTTCGATATTTTCTAGCTGCACTTTGATCGTTTTACGTAACTCAAGTTCTAATGCTTTGTCTTTTTGTAGGCTTTCTACAGCACCAATAAAGGCTTCGAATGTTCTACCAACATCATTGGCGCTTTTCGATAACTTTGGATTATCACTGACTACTTGCTGGAGCTGAGTATGGCTTTGTTCAAACGTCTTTTTTCTTTTTTCGAACTGTGATTTCAGCGAGTCTAGTTCCGTAGGAACTTGAGTGTAGAAAGTGCCTTGCGCCATCTTACTCATTAAAGAAAACTCAACTTGTAACTCTGCGCTTTTGTCTAGTGCAGGGAGGGAGAGAGTGTTGACTAATTGAGTTGATTGATCGATGTTGGCGATCCTGAACAACGAGTTTCCGCCAATTAACAGCAGTAAAAGGGTGATAAATATAAAGCCACCCCAAATTCTTTGGCTTACAGTCAAGTTCATACAGTTTCCATAAATTTACTAATAGGATTGAATAACTTATCGGTTTTATTACGAATAAGTTAAGTATTTTATAGCAGATGTGCCTAAAAAATTCAGTAAAACTGCGCTAGTTTACCTTATTTGCTTGAAAAATGCTCACTAGAAAGTAAATCTATCAAAGTCATCGGTCCACCCCATACACACCCCGTGTCGAGGGCAATGATATTTTTCAAGTTTGTTTTCCCTTCAAGTGCGGCCCAATGGCCAAATACGTAGCGAGTATCATCATTTTGAAAGCGTTCATGTTTGAACCAAGGGGTTAGCGCTTGCGTTGAACTTGCAGGACCTTTTTGCTTTAGATTGAGCTGCGAATCTTGTGTTAAAAAGCGCATACGAGTGAAAACATTCACGATAGCTTTGAACTTATCAATTTTGTCTAGCTCTGAGAGCGCTAGACTTGGATGTTCACCATACATGTTTTTATAAAAATAGGGAGCTTGTTCAGATTGATAACATGACTGAGCAAACTTGGCATATTTTAGCGCTTCATCCACGTCCCAGCTTGGATGAATTCCTGCGTGTGAAACAAAGGTATTGAGTTCGGGTAAAAAAAGTGCCAGTGGCTGCGCGGTTAGAAATTCAATGTACTGCGAAAGTTTGTTGCTGGCGAAAATAGCATCTAGTTTATCTTTTGGATTAGGCGCTTTATTTAATGCAGTGCAAGCAAGAAAGTGTAAGTCATGGTTACCTAATGTGATGGTAACTGCATGTCTATTTTGGTATAAAAAATCAAGGCAGGCATGGGAGTCAGGTCCCCTAGCAATCACATCACCAACCAGATATAAGTGGTCTTTACTGGGATTAAAATCCACCATATCGAGTAGTTGCATAAAGGGTGCGAAGCACCCCTGTAAATCGCCTATTGCGTATTGAGCCATAACAACTAATGTAGAATATTTGGACAGGCTAAACGAAATACATCAATCGGCGCTTTGAATTCACTGCCAAACTCATTACGCATGACATAGTAGCCTTGCATTGTGCCAAGTGGCGTGTCTAACACGGCACCACTGGTGTATTTATAACTCTCGCCAGGACCAATCGTGGGGGTTTCACCAACGACACCTTCGCCTTCTACTTCCGTTTCTTTACCATTGGCGTCAGTTATCAGCCAATAACGGCTATGCAGCTTGGCGCTACACAGGCTGTGGTTTTTAATGGTGATGGTGTACGCAAAAACATACTTGTCTTTTTCGGGTTGAGACTGCGCCTCCACATAAAAGATTTCTACTGAAACCTTAATTGGAGAGCCTAAATTACTGCTTGTTGTCATAAATCCAATTAGCTATATCGATAAATTGAGCAAGTGATAGATTCTCGGCACGTTTGGCTGGATCGATCCCTAAACTTTCTAATTCTTCGCTGCTTAGCAAGTTAGATAAACTATTGCGCAACGTTTTACGGCGTTGATTGAATGCTTCTAAACAGACGGTATTGAGTAGCTTCGTACTCTTAGCAGTACGTTGTTCCGGCTTTTTAGGGATCAAACGTATCACCGCTGAGTCAACCTTGGGTGCAGGCTTAAAGCACTCTGGTGGTACGTCGATGACAGGCATTGCGTGACAGTAATATTGTGTCATGACGCTTAAGCGACCAAATGCTTTTGAATCGGGTCCTGCAACCATACGCTTTACGACTTCTTTTTGCAGCATAAAGTGCATATGTTCAACATTGTCTGCAAATTCGAATAGGTGAAACAATAACGGTGTTGAAACGTTATAGGGCAGGTTACCGAAGATTTTTAACTTTTCATCCCCTTTGATAAGGCTAGAAAAGTCAAACTTCATCGCATCGCCTTGATGCACCGTTAATTTAGGGCCCATAAACGGATGATGGATCAGACGTTCTGCCAGATCTTTATCAAGTTCTACCACTGTAAGGTGGCCACTTAAATCGACAACAGGCTCGGTGATTGCACCAAGGCCTGGGCCAATCTCCACCAGATTATCACTTGGTTTAGGGTCTATGGCGGTCACTATTTTATCGATGATCATGTCATCATTTAAAAAGTTTTGGCCAAAACGTTTACGGGCGCGGTGGCCCAAATGTACTTTGTCTGTCATGAATTCTGTGCTTTTTCAGTGGCGAGCTTGATTGCTTCGCGGATCGCTAAATCAAAACTACCCACCTCAATGTTATTTGTTGCAGCTAAATCAAGAGCGGTACCATGATCTACTGAGGTGCGTATAAAGGGTAATCCAAGGGTAATGTTCACCGAATTACCAAATCCTTTATATTTTAACACAGGTAAGCCTTGATCGTGATACATAGCCAGCACGGCATCGGCATTATCTAAATATTTTGCTTGGAATAGGGTGTCTGCAGGCAGTGGGCCGATAAATTTCATGCCTTGTTGATTAAGCGATTCTAGCGTGGGTGTGATGGTATCTATTTCTTCACGGCCAAGGTGGCCACCTTCTCCGGCATGCGGATTAAGACCACACACCAACACTTTTGGATCTTCAATGCCAAATTTGTTTTGTAGGTCGTGATGTAAAATGGTCGCGACTTTGCTCAAACGAGCAGCAGTAACTGCCTTAGACACATACTCTAACGGAATATGGGTGGTAACAAGGGCCACTCTCAAACCTTCGGTAGCAAGCATCATGACGACATCAGCGGTATTTGATTGTTGTGCGAAATATTCAGTATGGCCACTGAAGGAAATACCAGCGCGATTGATTATGCCTTTGTGAACGGGACCTGTTACAACGGCATCAAAGGTGCCATCCATATTTTTCTCAGAGGCCAAACGTAGTGTTTCAAGCACATATTGGCCATTTTTTTCGTCTAAAGTGCCAGCAACGACATCACACCCTTTATCAACTTGGAGATAATACAAACTGCCTGCAGGTGCTGGAGCCGGTGTATCGCTGGCGTTGAACTCAAGCATATTAATGTCCATGCCCAATTCTGTTGCTCGCTTTTCCATCACAGACTTATCTACAACGGCTACTAGTTGCGCGGGCCAGCTCTTCTGAGCCAGCCTAATAACTAAATCAGGACCAATACCCGCAGGTTCTCCCGGCGTAATGGCAATTCTTAAACACTTAGTCATCTATCATTACTCTTGCGGGAAAATATCAATGTGTGCTTGCTCTCTGATTTCGCTTTGCCACTTGAAGGCTTCTTCTTTAAATTTACGGTTGTACAACAGGCCGTGAGCACGATTGAGCTTGGCTTGTTCCGTTTTGTCTGCGACTCGTTTGTCGAGTAACTGTACGATATGCCAACCGTATGAGCTTCTAAATGGCTCACTAATTTCGTTTTGATCTAATGACAATAATGCATCTCTAAAAGCTGGTACGTATGTTGTTGGGTCTGTCCAGTCATATTCACCGCCTTTTAGTGCCGAACCGGGATCTTCCGAGTGTTTTTTAGCGAGCTCTGCAAAATCGGCTTTGCCTTCGCGAAGGTCTTTAACAAAGCCGGTTAACATGTCTTTAGCCTTCTCTTCACTTAAGATGATTGAAGGTTTGATCAAGATGTGGCGTGAACGAACTTCAGTTGTCTCAACAACTTGTCGACCACGAATATCTTGGATTTTGAGAATGTGGAAGCCTGCACCAGAGCGAACAGGGCCGATTATCTGACCTTTTTTCTGACCTTTTACTGCTTCTGCAAATAGCGATGGCATCTCGTTGATCCCCATCCAGCCAAGCTGACCACCTTCAAGGGCTTTCGCACCACTAGATGATGCAATCGCGATACGCTTAAATTCTTTGCCTTCATTTAAAAATTCAATCACTTTGTCAGCACGTGTGCGCGCATCTTCAATTTCTGCGGGGGTTGCCTTGTTTGGGATCTTAATCAGAATGTGACCTAGATCGAACTCTTCAGAGTTACCGGTTTGCTTAGCCAATATTTCTTGAAGATTAGAAATTTCTCGTGGGCTGATATAAACACGGCGGTCTACGTTAGCACGACGTACTTGGCTAATAGTAATCTCTTTACGAATTTGTTCACGATATTGTGCAAAGCTTTCACCACTTGCTTCTACAGTTCGACGCAAATCAGCAATAGTGCCACCTTGCTCTGAAGCGATGTTGGCTAAGGTTTGATCAAGCTGTGCATCGGAAATCTCCATACCCATGCGTTCGCCCAGCTGTAGCATCAGCGTTTGGTCAACCAAGCGGTCAACGGCTTGAATACGCAATGTTTTATCAGACGGCAACTCGGTGTTTTGTTGTTTTGCTTGTTCCTTTACACGTGAAATAATTTGCTCTACTTCACTTTGCAAAACGACGCCATCGTTCACAACGGCAACAACTTTGTCAACTTCGACTCGCTCGGCAAGTACATTTTGGTTAAACCCAAGCCCAATCAGGGCTGCCAGTAACAACTTCTTAAAATTCATCATATTCTAATATTTATCAATTATTTAAAAAATAGGGGCGACGATAGTGGAACAAGCCTTGTTGTAAGACCTTGTTAATATCGTATTTTGACTTACCACCTAGACCTTTGAGTACAAAGCTAATATCTATACTGCTATCAAACTTTACATCTTGATTTATTGTTCTATTTAAATCTGTTTCTATCTGTCTTTTACCTGTTACTTGAATTGCCCAACAGCAGCTTTCATAACGCACACCCGCAAAGACTTCAACACTTCTGGCTGTTGTCAGGTCGCGGTGATAGCTTGCTACCATCTGCCAATTCTCATTTATTGGTAAACTGGTAAAAAGACCTACTTGATCGATTTCATATCCTGAGACATCGCTAGCATATCGATGGTTCAATTGAACCAATTTATTCTTATCACCTTTGTAATCGATCGTGGTATGAGATTCGATGATCTCTTTTGCATCTGCATCATACTGTACCCCTGCAGAGAAATACCAACGTCTATGCCAATGTATCATGGTTTCAGCTGCAAACAAGGCGTTGTAGTTTGTTTGATTATCTAAGCTCTGTGCACTTGGCTTTACGTCATCTTCTAGATACAAAATCTGGCCTGCGCTGAAGTTAAACCGCTCTTGGCTTTTTGCATCAAAAATTCGCGTTGTTGCGCCTAATGTTATTTGGTTTGCTTCTGCAATACGGTCTACACCAGAAAAACGTTGATCTCTGAACAAACCGTAAAAGTCATCTTGCATTTTGGTCGTATCGTACAGCGCGATGTTTTGCTGATTTCTATCTGGGGTATATAAATATTGCACTTGAGGCTCAAGTGTTTGAATACCATCTTTTATAAACATGGCAGTATCTCGCTCAAAATTTAGTTGCGCATGCATGCGCAACTTTGGCAATGTGCGAGATACGTTTTCATCATAAGGTGTGTTTTGTAAGTCACCTTTTTGTTTGTATCTGGTGTGCAGCAAACTGAGTTCGCTGATAAAGGACCAGGCATATTCGTTAAATTTGAAGCTGGCTTTTGGCTCAATATGAAACCGTGTTGCTTCTTTGACTTGTAATGCATCATTTTTGAAATGTGCTAGCTCACCATGTACATCAAAGTCGAGACCATAAAGGTTGTAAGCTGAACGGTTTCTCCAACTAATTTGTGGTAAAGCGGCGTAAGACTCGGTGTGGTCACCTAATACTTCAAATGTTTGCAGTTTGATATCCGTTAACCAATGTGAGCCCAGATAGCTAAGTACTCCCGTTCTATCGAGCTGAGTACCTGTTTCATTAGCATAATCAGAATTTAAATCAGTTAAATAGTTATCATCACTGACATTCGTGACATCAACACTCATACGCCATTGTTCACTTAGGTAACTTTGTTGATCCCAGTGAACTAAGTAGCGTTCATCTAAACTGGGCTCAGAGTCATCTTGTTCTAAAAATTCAACACCCAGTAAACCCTTATGTTGTTCTGTCAGGTAACGGAACTCGGTAATGAGCTGCACCCCTTGATTCGCCATGTACCTTGGTGTGATTGTTGCGTCATAGTTTGGCGCGATATTCCAATAGTAAGGTAAGGCAACTTCTAAGCCATAGCGACTAGAAGGAGCAATCTTGGGCATGAGAAGCCCCGACTTCCTTCTATCATCTATGGGGAAAGTAAAATAGGGAACGTATAAAACAGGCGCATCAAGTATTTTAAGCACGGCATTATGTGTTTCGCCCCAGCCTTCTTCTTTAGATAGGGTGATGTTATCGGCTTCAAGTGCCCAAAATGGTTTATTTGATGGGCAAGTGGTGAAACTAGAATTGATCAAGGCGACTTGTTTGTCTGAAGCCGAAAGTTTTTCTGCACCACCATGGCCTTGTTGCTGAGTGAGTTGATAGTCAGCACCGAGTAAGCTTATTTCGTTATTATTTAAATCTGCGTATAAAGCATTGGCGCTTACGTTAGTATATGGATCTTGGTAATTAAGCGGGCCGGTTGCGTTAAGTAAACTTTGTTTTTTATCAATGAGTGCACTGCTGGCTTGGAGTGACATCTTGCTGGTGTTTATTACAACATTACCAGAAAATTCGGCACTGTCTTTGCCTTGCATTTCAACGTCATCTGCTTGGATGTCAATTGCATCTTTGGGTAAAGCGCTTAAAGGCTGCCAATTTTTGGGTTGTAAGTATTCGCTACAAAGCTTTGGTGCAGGTACTGTTCCGGCTATCGCATTGGTACTGGCAAAAATTACCGCGATGGCCCCCCATCTTTTCGTCATTGATTAACCTTGAACGCCATTATTGATATTAAGCAAGACATGATAAAGTAAAACTTAGTGAAATACAGTAATTAAGAGTGGAATTTTGTGACAAAAGAGCAAAATAGACAAAGCTTACTAAAGGCTTTTTTAAAGCGGTATTTTTCAACAGACCACTACAGTTGGTGTGCAATAACGAGTGATGCTAGTTTTCGACGTTACTATCGGGTCGTGTCTGGGCAAAAGCACTTTATTGTGATGGACTCAGACCCAAGCAGAGTAAACAACGCGCCTTTTGTTGAGTTAAATCGGTGTTTTAGTGAAGCGGGTTTGCGTGTGCCTCGTATTTTTTTAACAGATCTTGAACACGGTTTTTTGCTCTTAGAAGACCTTGGTCAGACGCATTTGGCAGATCGGCTTCTATTGCCATCGCTTGAGCATGATTACGAAAATGTCTTACGCCTCTTACCACAAATAGCGGGTACCCCAGCATCTAACAGCATGAAGCCTTATGATGCTGATTTTATTGCAATGGAGATGGATATATTCTGGCAGTGGTTATTACTTGAATGGTTGGGGCTCGATGAGCAAAACTTACCACTATTTCAATGGCGAAGTCTTAAAGAGCAGCTTGTTAGTAACATACTGGCACAGCCGCAAGTGACTATGCATCGAGATTTTCATAGTCGAAACATTATGTATGTAGATACGCAGTGGGCACTAATTGATTATCAAGATGCAGTGCAAGGTCCCGTAACTTATGACGCCGTGTCTTTATTGCGGGATTGTTATTTTAGATTACCCAGCGAGTTATTCGAGCGTTTGCAAAAGGTCAGTTATGTCCAATTATATAACGCCAAGTTACTTGGCGACATGGGCTTTGAATCTTATTGCCGTTACTTTGACTTAACGGGGGTGCAAAGGCATTTAAAAGCCGCTGGTATTTTTTGTCGACTATTGATCCGTGACGGAAAATCAGGATATCTCAAAGATGTATTGCCTACTTTGGAATATGTCTGTGAGGTTGCAAAGTGTTACGAGCCATTTCAATGGCTTGAAACTTGGTTGCGCCATGACATAATGCCAAAAGTAGAAGCTAAGCTGGACCTAATCACTGAATGAAAGCCATGATCCTTGCCGCAGGCCGCGGTAAACGTATGATGCCGCTCACGGCTGAGTTACCAAAGCCTATGTTAGAAGTCGCAGGAAAGCCGTTACTTTATTATCACTTGATGCGATTAAAAGCCGCAGGTATCAAAGAGGTGGTGATAAACCTTGCGTGGCAAGGTGAGAAAATAAAACAGTTTTTTGCCGATGGTACGCTATTTGATATGAAAATTACGTATAGTCAAGAGCCTGAAGGGGGCTTGGAAACGGCAGGTGGCATTATCAATGCGTTGGCACTATTGTGCCAAGAGGACGATAGGTTTCTTGTTATTAATGGTGATATCTTTACCGACTATGATGTGAGCTCGATGCTTCAATTACAGTTGTTCGAAGCTCAAGCGCATATCGTGCTGGTTGAGAATCCAGACCACAATCCTGAAGGAGACTTTTGTTTGGCGGAGCAACCCCAGAACGAACAGAAATATACCTTTGCAGGCATTGGTTTATATCACAAATCATTTTTTGAAAAGCAGACAGGTGGCTTTGTGCCTTTGGGTCCTATGTTGTGTGAAGGGCTGACAAGCGGACATGTGTCAACTGAGCTATATCTGGGGCAATGGAGTGATATTGGTACGCCAGAACGTCTAGCGCAGATCAACCTTGAACAGGAGCAGCAGCATGTGGGGTAAACTACTAGGCACTTGCTTTGGCTTTATGTTTGGTCGTTGGTTAGGTGCTATTTTGGGATTTTGGCTTGGTCATATGTTTGATAAAAGCCTAAAACAAAGTTTTGACAAGGTGGGCGGCTTTCAGGGCTTTTTCAGTGGTGATGATTTACACCAGCGACAAGCACTGTTTTTCTCTAGCTGTTTTGCGGTGATGGGGCATATCGCAAAGTCTAATGGGCGAGTCAGCGAAACACATATTCGTGCTGCGACAGCATTTATGGATGACATGGGGCTACATGGTGAGGATAGAGTTGAGGCACAAAATGCTTTTCGCGCAGGGAAAGAACAAGATTTCAAATTAAAAGAAGCAATTACTGACTTTAAAGAAGTTTTTGCAAGGCGTTACGATTTGGTTCAGCTGTTTTTAGAGATCCAAATTCAAATGGCGTTTTCGGATGGTCATCTTGCTGCCAGTGAAAAGCAATTACTGCAAAAAGTGAGTCAATATCTTGGTATTTCTGCGACGCACTTTAAATTTATCCTCAAGCGCTATCAAGCGGAGTTTAGCTTTCGACAGCATCAGCAAAGTCAACAGCAGCAATACAGACAACAGCATAGACAGGCTAGCAGCTCTGAGCCCGCTTTTTCTAAAACGCAGGCCTTGGCGGTGTTAGGTTTATCGAGTAATGCGACAGAGAAAGATATTAAGCGGGCATATAGAAAGCTCATGGCACAGCATCATCCGGATAAGTTAGTCTCTCAGGGATTGCCAGAGCATATGATGGAAGTGGCGAAACGCAAGAGCCAAGATATTCAATCAGCTTACGAATACTTGAAAAAAGCAAGCTAGTCTATAGTTGTCGTAAGAAGCCATCAACTTCCTTGCGCAAGCGCTGATGTTGCCTAATTTCGGTACTGGCGCCAAACAACTCACGTTGTCGGTAGTCAAATTTACTGTTGCGCTTCACCCAGCGTTTTCTCTGCTCTGCGCTTTTCAAGATTGTGTCATTGTCTTGAGAGTAGATAACGTCGAGTAAAGGCGGGCTGACTAATGAGATAATGGCAGGCAGGTGCTTGTTTCGTTCACTATTGGGTAACTGAGCGCTGATTGAGACAAATGCATCTATACGAAGATTGGGTAGCGAGGCTAGATGCTCAGAAAAAACGCCAGCACTGACACCTTCGGCAATCACAACCAGTTGCTCCTTGCTGGTCATTTGTAACTGTGCATAAAGCGCCTCAAAGTTGGCAATTAAACGCTTTTTGTAATCATTGAGAACCGCTTCTGACCAACCTGTATTCTCTTGTGGTAATTTTTCATCGTTTAGTGGGTCAAACTCATCTGCTAGCCAGTTTAGCTCGGGTGTTTGGAGTGTATAAGTATCAAAGCCGTCATCGGTCAGTGATTCAAATAAATAGCCCGCACTATGAGGCGACAAAGGGGTATGCTCAGCTTCTGGAAGTAAAATAACAATCCCCCGTTTGTATGCACTCATATATGGCGAAAAAAGCGCCATTACTTCACCATTTTCGGTGTCTAAATTTATAATGCGCTCTTCAGAGAAGTACTCTTTAATGTCATTTTGCTCTATTGAGGTTCGAGCTGGAGGCATAATAAAAGCGGCCCTTTCTGCGTTGCTTGGAAAAGACGCGCAAGTGAGTAGAGCACAAATAAAAAGCATAAATGAACGCATAACGTTAAGCACACCTTGAAAATAACAATAAGCTAAAAAATGTATCGGCCATCATGGTGTTTTTTTTAGCTTAAATTATTGATTAATTTAGTCGCTTCAATGCCATTGCTGTCTGTTACTGAGCAAATCAGTTAAACTAGGCGCAAAAATAATTATGGAGTACAGTGAGTGGCGCAACATATGGGTTCAAAAAAAGACTACTTATGGCTATTTTTAAAAGGGGCAGGAATGGGCGCTGCAGATGTAGTGCCAGGTGTATCCGGTGGCACAATTGCGTTTATTACTGGAATTTATGCTCGCTTTCTTAATGCACTAAAAAGTTTTGATCTCAGAGCATTCAATATACTCAGAACGCAGGGGGTTAAAGCCTGCTGGCAGCATGTTGATGGTGCTTTCCTCTTCGCTGTGTTTGCAGGGCTTATCACCAGTGCGGCGTCATTGGCCAAACTAATTACGTATCTATTGGCACATCACCAGTTATTGGTTTGGTCATTCTTTTTCGGATTGATCGTTGCTTCTTTTATGCACGTGGCAAAACAGGTCAAAAACTGGCATTGGCAAACGGTTGTGAGCTGTCTTTTGGGTGCCGTTATAGCCTTTGTTATCACCACCATCGCGCCGTCTGAAGCTCAGCCTCATTGGTGGATGTATTTTGTCGCGGGCGCTATTGCTGTGTGCGCGATGATATTACCGGGCATTTCAGGTAGTTTTATTCTATTGCTCATGGGGATGTATGGTCATGTGCTTTCAGCGGTGACGCAAAAAGATATCATGTTGGTTGGATTGTTTCTGATTGGGTGTGTATGTGGATTAATGTTGTTTTCTCGCTTTTTATCTTGGCTACTTGCAAGTTTTGAGCAACTTACTTTTGCTTTACTGGCTGGCTTTTTACTTGGATCACTCAATTTACTTTGGCCATGGAAGCAAGTTGTATCGACATACATCAATTCTCACGGTGTTGAAAAGCCACTGTTGCAGAAAAACATTAGCCCAATGGATTTTGCAAGTTTGACTGGTGCAGACCCACAAACCTTATTCTGTGTTGCATTAGCTGTCGCTGGTTTATTGCTTATTTTAGCGATTGAAAAACTCAGTAGTAACAAGTAGTCGCCTCTCATGGAAGCCGCTTAGGTATGTGTTGCACAACTGACAGGTGCAACACATATTATCTTCTTTTCCTCACGACTTCTTTATATAACCCGCACAGAGCATGATTGAAATTGTGAATTTAATGCCTGTATAGATTTGTGCCCCCTAGTGCATGTCAGCATGATTTTTTTTCAATACCCAGATGCAGCGATAATACGGTGCTGGTCAACGTGAGCAAATACGAGGGCTAGAGCAGTAAAAGTTGCTTTGTTATGTAAGTCGATTTAGTGGATGTAATGCTTAACTTACTAGTTATGAATAAAAAGCAATCGACGTACTTGTGAATCATGCTATGTTTTTACGACCAATATTTTACCGAATACTCGTTATAACAATAGGATAGCAAAGGACATGGGTGGACTAAGTTTAAAGTTGAGCTTTTTTTGGATTATCGTAACATGCATGGTGATGCCTGCATGGGCTAGCGGTAGCGAGAGGGTGGATTTAACTTCGTCCAGTTTGGGTATAGTGTGTATTGTTATTTTTGTTATTGCCTATGTGCTGGTTATGGTTGAAGAAAAGCTTCACTTGAGGAAGTCTAAGCCTGTTTTGGTCGCTGCGGGTATCATCTGGATCATCATCAGTATCTACTATGTCACTCGTGACATTCCTCACGTCACGGAACATGCTTTTAGGCACAATTTATTAGAATTTGCTGAGTTAATGTTATTCTTGCTTGTCGCAATGACCTACATTAATGCCCTTGAAGAGCGAAAGATTTTTGATGCACTAAGAGCGTGGATGCTCCAACGCGACTTTAGCTATAACAGCTTGTTTTGGATCACTGGGTTTCTATCTTTTTTTATCTCGCCTATTGCAGACAACTTAACCACAGCGCTATTGATGTGTGCTGTGATCATGAAGGTGGCAGAAGGGGATAAGCGTTTTATTAACCTCAGCTGTATTAACATTGTGATAGCCGCGAATGCGGGGGGCGCATTTAGTCCATTTGGTGACATTACCACCTTGATGGTTTGGCAAGCGGGCATGGTCCAGTTTAATGAGTTTTTTACTCTGTTTATGCCTTCTTTGGTTAACTATATAGTCCCTGCGGCAATAATGAGCTTGTTTGTTGAAAAAAAGCGGCCTTCAGCAATTTATGCACCTGTTATATTACAACGTGGAGCGAGAAGGATCTTAGGGTTATTTTTGCTTACAATTTTGACAGCGGTGTTATGTCACAGTCTTCTACATATGCCGCCAGTTCTGGGGATGATGATGGGGCTAGGTTACTTGCAGCTATTTGGTTATTACCTTAGGGTGACTTTGGAGCAGCAGCGAAATAAGGCACAACGTCAAGGTGATAAAGCACGTATTGATTTACTCGGTAGCGTGGTACCGTTTGATATATTTCATAAAGTAGCTAGAGCTGAGTGGGATACATTGCTGTTTTTCTACGGCATTGTTATGTGCGTAGGTGGCCTTGGTTTCTTGGGATACCTGAGCTTACTCTCCGAAGTATTATATGGTGCTTGGTCAGCGACTAGTGCGAATGTGTTTTTGGGCGTTTTATCGGCCGTCATTGACAATATTCCAGTTATGTACGCTGTTTTGACAATGCAGCCAGATATGTCGCACGGACAATGGTTGCTGATCACGCTAACAGCGGGGGTTGGTGGTAGTTTGTTATCAATTGGCTCTGCGGCTGGGGTCGCACTTATGGGACAAGCGAGAGGGTATTACACTTTCTTTGGTCATTTAAAGTGGGCGCCAATTATCGCGTTAGGGTATGCTGCAAGCGTCCTAACGCACCTATGGCTCAACTCGAGTTTATTTTAAATACTGAGTAAGCTGCTGATCGTGGGCTGTGACCCATTGCTGGTTAACGGGCTTAGATACAGATATCACCTTATCTAAGCTTGTATATGTTATAGTCCCTGCAACTTTGCCCACCATAACATTGTCTAGCCTTTGATTGAGCGCCTCAATGGCTGCAAGCCCTAATTCGGTCGCTAGGTTTCGGTCTTCTGGAACTGGTGAACCACCACGTTGTATATGCCCTAAGATGCATATGGCACTGTCAACACCTCCTTCTGACGCAAGGCTATCTTTTAGGGCTTGTGCACCCCCAGGCCAGAGATTTTCGGCTAAAACAATTAAAAAGCTGCCATGAGTTTGTTGTTGCTTTTGAACGGCCTTGAGTAAATATTGAACTTTATGATTGGCTTGCTCGGGTGAAAAATTTTCAAAAGAGATAATTGCTTCAGCACCGGTTGCTAAACCCACATTAAACGCAATATGTCCACTGTGACGTCCCATGACTTCGACAATAAAGATACGTTCAAAGGCATTGGCGGTGTCTCTTATTTTGTCGATCGCATGAGTTGCAGTGCTGACAGCTGTAGCAAAGCCTATCGTGTTGTCTGTGCCGCTTAAATCATTATCTATGGTTCCAGGTAACCCGATAACAGGCTTGTTCCAGTGTCGTTTTATAGCTTGCAAGCCCTTGAGTGAGCCATCTCCACCAATGACGATAAGTGCATCAATCTCATGCTTTCTCAGCGTATTACAAGCCTGTATGACGCCATCATGAGTGTGCATAGCTTGGCAACGTGCACTTTTTAAAATCGTACCCCCTTGCTGTAACGCAGGGTTAATATCAAACTCAGTGATTTCGACATATTGGTCATCGATAAGACCATTGTAGCCATGGTAAAATCCGACGCATTGGATGTTGTAAAAACGACAACTTAATACAATTGCGCGAATGGCTGCATTCATTGCTGGCGCGTCTCCACCGCTCGTTAGTACGGCAACTTTCTTCATTTTTTGTCCTTGAACCCGATAGCATTGGTTTGATTATAAGCAAATGTACGCTGAGCTTAAGCGTGTTTGCACTTTTTTTTGAGCTACAACAAACTTGAACGTGATTTGGGGAAGGAAATGTCGTTGAAACAGAGGAAATGGCCCTCGCGCAGAGCGAGGGGGGCCAATCCGAAATTACTTATCGCCAGTATTGACGAATTTTGCTAACTCTTCTTTCTGTGCAGTTGGTAGGTTATCGACAACAATGTTGTACGATGTATCTATCATCTCTTTGATTTTTTCTTCAGGTATTGAACCGTCCAAAATAATCGTGTTCCACAAACGTTTGTTCATGTGGTAGCCTGGTACGATTGATGGGTACTCATCTCGAAGTAACAAAGCCTCATCAGGATCGCACTTCAAATTAAGCCACCAGACTAGCTCACCGTTAGCATCTACTTGACCTTCTTTCCCTTCTGACAGGGTTGCAAACATCTTATGCTGGACTTTGTAGACGTCTATATCTTGCGCGAACGGTTGAGTGATAAACGTAGCAGGTTTACTCTGCAAATAGTCGTGTACGCTTTTTTGATCCATTGACCGTGTCCTTGACGTAACTAAATAATTTAAAACAACATGATTTAATTTTAGCAGCTATTGCGCGAATACTGTAATTGCCGTTTTAAGAAACAGCTTGAAAAATAGTCTACTTGATGTACTCATGAAATAACTAATGCCTAGCAACAAAATGAAATCGTTTGTATTCAATTAGTTGCTTTTTTGGCATTAATTTCATTGCTACTTTACGGTCGACGCTTTCATTTTTAGTATTACAATTTTATGACTCTTTGAAGTGTCCACTTCTAGAAGGGTCCAACAAAAATGCAGCCTAACGTTAAATCATACCACTTGGTTTCAATTTTTAGTGCAGTATAGTAGCCTTAAAAATAAATATTTTAATAATCGGCGTACTATCTAGTTATTCTGAATAATTCTGTTAACTAGGCGAAAATTGAGATGCTATTAAATGAGATAATGCAAGATTTTGCAACAATAATTGTTTGTCTGTACAAAATGTAGTCTGTTTGCTAGCATCTGTGCCCAATTTTGTATTTGAGGAATCACTGTATTATGGTGTGGTTATTGATGTCTTTGCTAGGCGCAGTGTGGTTGTACGTGGAATCCATCATAAAAGGTATGCCGGTAAAGCGTTGGGTGTTTGTCGGTGCTATGTGTGGACCGTGTGCCTGGTACCTTTTCAGAGTACATCATCGTAGAGCTTGGGTTCGTACACAAATGACACAAAGCTGTATTTGGCGTGCGTAATACTGATTTTTAGCTCACTACCGCGAGTTTTGGCGCTGTACCGTTTTCTCTATTTTTTTGTGCTTGAAGAAAAACGGTAAATTCTTTGGCTGACAGTGGCTTTGAGTAGTAATAGCCTTGTGCTGTTTGGCAGTTTAGCTGCTCCAGCATGGCTAACTGTTCTACTTTTTCTACACCTTCTGCAACGACATGCAAGTCTAGGTTATGCGCAATCGTAACAATAGAGTCAACCATGTTACGGCCTATATCAGAGTTTAAGTCATCTACAAACGCCTTATCGACCTTTAAGGTGTTCAATGGAAACTGCTTGAGGTAGGCCAATGAAGAGTACCCAGTGCCAAAATCATCAATGGCCAAATGTATTCCCCTTGCGCTGAGTGAACGCATGATTGAAATAGCTTCCTGTGGATCTTCCATAATTGTGCCTTCAGTTATTTCTAACTCCAAAAAGTAAGAAGGAAGTTGATTTTTTTGCAGGATAACATCTATACGAGTTGTTAAATCGGGTAAGCTGAACTGTTTTGCTGATAAATTGACTGCAACTCTACCGTTAAATAGGTCCTGATCAATCCACTGCTTAACGTCTCTGCAAGCTTTATCAAGCACAACTTCACCAATTTCGATGATTTGGCCTGTTTCTTCTGCAATGGGAATAAAGACACCGGGGCTAATAATGCCTTTCTTTGGTGTGATAAAACGAACCAAGGCTTCCATACCGACTAATCGGCCTGTTTTTATATTAAGTTTGGGCTGGTAGTAGACTACAAAATGATCTTCTTTTAAGCCAAAGCGCATCAAATTCTCAATTTGTAAGCGTTTTACAGCTTGCTCATTCATTGAGTCGTTGAAGAATAAGTAGTGATTGCCTCTTTGTTTTGCGTGATACATGGCTGTATCTGCATTTTTTAGTAATATTTCAGGTGTTGCACCGTCATCTGGAAACAGCACAATACCAACAGAAGATGTGATGACCAGTTCGTGATTTGCGAGTTTAAATGGGGTCGCGATCGCAGCCAGAAACTGTTTAGCTGTTCTAGTGATGGTGTGGATGTCGTTTGTTCCTGTCATCACGAGTGCAAATTCATCGCCACCAAGTCGATAGAATGTATCTTTTTGCCGAGCCAGCTTATTCAGTCTCATTGCCAACTTGGAAAGCAAGCTGTCACCTAATTGGTGGCCCAACGAGTCATTAATTTTTTTAAAGTTATCGAGATCGAAAACCAGTAAGGCATGTTGGGTATCTTGCTCTGCCAGCTTTTTGAGGTTAGTAAAGAATAAATTGCGGTTTGGCAATCCTGTTGTTCGGTCTCTATTAGATAAGTTATGTAATTGAGATTGGGCTTTTTTTCGTTCAGTGAGATCCGAATAAACCACAACATAGTTGGTGATCTGGCCATGGCCATTTTTAATCTCGTCTATCGTCACTTCAATGGGGAGTAAAACATCTTTATGATTACGAAGCCGTAACTCTTCCTGCCAATGTTCAGTTTCGCGTAAAGATGTGATCACTTGATTAATATATCTTTCATCATATCCCGGTAGGGTAAAGTTCTGATTTAAATGTTGAACTCGTGTTCCGCCGAATAAACCTAAGTAACTTGGGTTCACGTCAACCAATTTAAAGCGATGATCGTAAATGGCAATTGCATCCGTGAGAGATTCGACACATTTTGCGAATAGGTTCAATCGCTCTTCGGTACTTTTTAAATGGCTAATATCGCGCACTGTGCCTGTCATTCTCATTGGGTTAAGATTTTGGTCCTTTTCTATTATTTTTCCTCTATCTAGGACCCAATGATACTGATTTAAGTTATCTTTTAATCGATAACTGGCCTCGAAAAAAGCGCTTTTCTCGGAAAAATGCTGCTTGAGTAATTTGTTAACCGTTGGTAAGTCTTGTGGGTGAATGCGTTCTGCGTTGGGAATAAAGTGCTTTGATTTACTTTTATTGAGCATAAATTTGTCATTAATGCGCACTACTTCACCAGTTGTAATGTTCCAGTCCCATAGTGTATCGCCGCTGCCTTCTACTGTGCTTTTCAACCTTTGTTCAGATTGCTTGAGTATTGAATGGCGCTTTTTCAATTTGGCATTTTTGACAACGAGTAAGGCAATCGCAAATGAAAATAACGTGAACACGCTCACTAATAGCGGATCAAGACTGGAAAGCTGTTGATTATTCGTGAGTGCTAGGAGAGGTGCGCTGAGCACTGAGTTCAACAGCATCATAGCGAAAATTGTTTTTATAGTGTTTTTTTTCATAGATGCATGACTCATTATTGCACGTCCTAATCTAAATGAAGCAGGCGGCAGAGTCAAAAAGATTTCGATGTTTTGTTGAGATTTTAGTTACAAGTGAATGCGACTTTTGGGTGATCTTTGCTAAAGACTCTTTTTATATATGAAATAAAAGAAGCCTTATCAAGGTTATCTATTTGTGAAACCATCCTTTTTTGCATATTAAACTGATGATCGTCATTGGTGATGGCTATCCATAATCTTTGAGCGCGTAGACGCAGGTTTTTATCTTTTTCGGCAACTTGTAGCCGTAAAGCTTGAAGTGCGTCTTGCCATGACTGTGTACTCAAAGAGTCTATTTTCTCGACGAATTGAGAAATAAACTGCTCATGTCGTGCTAGTAAAGTTTGGCTATCGTACTGCGGTGACTGGATATAAAATGCAATACCTGCACGTGTGTTAAAAGGGGCGTAACCTGCTCCAACTAAATAGCCTAGTTGTTGTTGAGTTCTTAATGTTTCAAAGTAATTTTGACTAACCAACTGATTGAGCATCATTAATGACACTTTTTCAAAAACATCATCACTCAAAGCTTGTATATAGCACACCATCGCATGTTCATGACCATCTCGCTCTATCTGATGCATAGTATTGGTGGTTAACACATTTAACGGCCTTTTTAAATCTTCAAGTATTTCACTTTGTGCAAATAGTTTGCGTAATTTTTTTTGCATTTTTAATGCGTGTGCTTGCTGCCAGTTTCCATGTAAGAAGGCTTTTATATGCACAGAACTGAAAAATAACTTACGGAACTGACAAAATTCATTAAAGCTAATATTTTTTAGCGCTTTTGCAAGGGCAATTGGTTCTGGGTTCCATGGCATCAATTGTGCGCCGAGGATACTAAATAGTTCACTAACGGGTTTATTGTGGTTGTGGTTTTTCCAGTGACGAATGAGTTGTTTTTTGTATTCTGCAAAGCGAGTGGCGCTTATTGATGTGTGCAACATATGCTCTAACAATTGTAATGCAAGCGTAATTTGATTACCTGACAGACCTGCGGTGTGCAGAGTTAAGCCTCCTTGGTGAGAGTTAATATGATAATTTAGCCCCGCTAATTCAGCGGGATAATACTGTTCAGCCATACTGTCCATAAGCAAATCTGCAAACAGCCTTGTCAAAGCCATATGTTTAGTACTTTTAATGCTGCAAAGAGAATCAATCTCAATGTAAAAGTGTCCTTTAGTAACTCTGAAGGTCGTGTCTTGTTTGAACCAAAAAGCGAATCCAGGCTTATCCTTCAAAAGTGTCGGGGTGCGCTGCTTATCAGTAATATCAAATAGCTCGTTTTCTACTTGTAAGTAAGGATTTACTTTGGGTAACTGCATTTCAGGTAAGGGTGTATCAATGGCACTCAGCGCATTGAGCCACTCTTGACTGAGCTGCTCAATTTGATACGGCGTATGGTACCACTTTGCTTTTAACTGCGCTTCTACCTCTGGATGTATAAGAACAACACGCATATTATTGGGCTGTAAGTAAGCGCATAGCTGCTGATGAATTTGTTTGTCAAAGCCTTGCATAAGGTAATCGCCATATAAATAGTCATCAGCCTCATAGTGGTGCATATTTACACTGATGTTGCTAACCCAGTCAATCAGCCGTGAGGGTTCCTGATTATTAAACGCAATATCAAGCAGTGTTTTTTTATCTTTATATAGGTGGGGCAGCTGCTCGGTTTGGGCTCTAATCAATGCGATGTACTCAAACAGCATTTCAATGATGTCTTCGTAATAGTCAATACCTTCGTCTGTTAGTGCAAAACTGATGTTAAAGTCTTTAAAGTTGCTGCCACTGATCCCACCGCCAGCAGACAGCGCATTTATCCACCCTTGGCTTTTGAGAATCGAGTACAGTGAGCCTTCACCCTCGTAGCCAAGTAAATGTGCAAGAAAGCTAACGCTTTTATGTTTATAAAGATCGTCGATACCTGGCATCGCAAAACTAACAATCAATTTTTGCATGTGTTTTCGCGGTGCAATATGCAGTAACAGGCGCAAGTCTTGTTCGCGATATAAAGGAGCCAATATTTTGGCTTTGGACTGACTAGTGCCTTTTACATCAACAAAACTCTGGAGAACTTGATTCTCTAATTCATCAAGAGTATGTGCCCCTGCAACCACAAGCGTCATCCATTGCGCTTGATAGTGTAAATTGAAAAATGCGCGTACTTCTTGAGCTATGCAATGCGCTTTGTTCTTTAATGTTTCTTTATTTCCCACAGAAAACTTTGAAAACGGGTGAGCAGGGTTCACAGTTTCTTTATGAACTTGGTAGATTCGTCGGCCGTCGTCCTTTATTTTCATTTTGAATTCGGCGTCAATCGCATTGCGTTCATTTTCTGTTTGAGAGGCATCTAAAAGCGGTTCGATAAAAAATTCAGAGAAAAGCCCTAAAGCTTGGAAAAATTGCTCATTGGCACAGTCAAAAAAGTAGCTACTATGTTCGGTTCCAGTCCATGCATTACTTTGTCCGCCTGCTTGGCTCACAACCTGAGAAAAATAACCAGGGATTGGGTGTTGCGATGTACCCAAAAATAGCATATGTTCTAGAAAATGAGCCATGCCTTGTCGATCAGTGGGATCATCGAAGTGGCCTGCGTTCACTGTAAGAGCGGCTGCGGACTTATCGCTATGTGGATCGCAAACTAATAAGACACGTAGACCATTGTCGAGTTGGAGTCTGCGATATGTGCGATTATCATTATTACTAACTTTCAAATTATTGCCGCCGATACAAAGAGTGTGAGTGGATGAAGTTTACAGTTAGCTAAAGCTGATTTCGTTTTATACTTATTCTTCATTTGTTTTAATATAGCGAACAAATGAGGTATTTAGCTACTGATTATCATGCAAATTAGTAAAGAACATTCGAGAGTGTAATGAAAACAATTCTAATTATGCGCCATGGTGAAGCCGTGCCAATGCAAGTGAATGATGAATCTCGGGCGTTGACTGAGCGGGGTGTAAATCAGGCAAAAGAGATGGCATGGTGGCTAAAAGGGCATTTTAAACCGCAAGCAGCACTAATAAGCCCCTATCTCCGCGCTCAACAAACTGCGCAACAAGTTTTGGCACAGAACGACATCAGTTATGTGGAGATTTGCAAAGATGTGATCCCAACTGGAAATGCTGCGTTTGCAATTGATTATCTTGAAACCTTGATCAGTTTAAATAGTGAACTTGATGTCTGGTTGATCGTTGCGCATATGCCAATAGTGAGTTATTTGGTTGAACAGTTGTGTCCTGGCCATCTCCCGATCTTTAATACTGCGAGTGTTGCAGTTATTGAGTATAACGAAGTAGAACAAAAGGGGCGTTTACTCAGCATGAACTCGCCCTCACTGTAATAGTCATACCGTGCAGCAATGTAGAAAATTTCCAATGGCGCAATAATTGTGTTTCTGATTTGAGGAAAGTTATTATTCGCTGCCATCTTTGCTGGTCCTTGGTAAGGACAATTGTCCTCTTTTTTGTATTTTTTGTTGCGAAAAGCTGCAAACGTCTTTCTTCTTGTTGCGAAAGTTTGAAAAAAATCTATTTTTAGTAGCCTGCTTGGAAGTAATATTTTAATTTGCTGCTATAATGAGTGCGTCACGTTCAGCCTTACAGGTTCGCTTTGCACTCTCGGTTGTAAGGTCCGCGCAATAATTTTAAAAATGGCGCGAAAAATTGAACGTATCACGCCAACGTTTTACGGCGACCATACTACCGTTGAACAAAAGAGTGCGCATAAAAGGTTAAACCCCAACATGAAAGCAATGAAAAGATCTACGTTAGCAACTTTAATTAATGCAACGTTGCTCTCTGCTGTCGCAGGTACTTCATTTTCTACTCTCGCTGCTGAACAAACTACTGAAGCTAAAAGTAATCAATTGGAAGTGATTCAGATCACTGCACGTAAACGTGTAGAGAATGCGCAAGAAGTGCCCGTAAGTGTGTCTGCACTGCAAGGAGACAACCTAGACGCCTATAGCTCAGCCGGTATGGATATTCGTTTTATGAATGCGAAAATCCCAAGCTTATCTGTCGAGTCTTCTTTTGGTCGTACATTCCCACGCTTTTATGTTCGTGGTTTAGGTAATACCGATTTCGACTTGAACGCTTCACAACCTGTTTCACTCGTTGTTGATGAAGTGGTTCAAGAAAACCCAATTTTAAAAGGTTTCCCTGTTTTTGATATCGCGCGTATCGAAGTATTGAGAGGCCCGCAAGGCACGCTGTTCGGTCGTAACACGCCAGCAGGTCTTGTTAAATTTGACTCTGTAAAACCAAGCCAGTCATTTGATGCTTACGGTGCCGTTTCTTACGGTAGCAAAGGTGCGGTAGATTTTGAAGGTGCTGTTGGCTCTGGGTTAACTGAGCGTTTGTCGGCTCGAGTATCTGTACTTTGGCAAGATAAAGAAGACTATTTAGATAACAAAGCGCCGGGTTTCGAAAAAGAAGACTCGTTAGGTGGTTATAACGAAAAAGCGGCACGTGTTCAGTTTTTATATGAAGGTGAAGACTTTACTGGATTGTTAAATTACCACGTACGTGATTTAGATGGTCGCCCAATTCCATTCCGTGCAAACTTAATTAATGAGGGCACAAACGATATTAACCCTCTTTATGATGGTGACGATTTATATCAAGATGCGGCATCTCGAGCTATTCAGAAAGTTGACACACAAGGTATGAGCTTAAAGCTTGAGTGGGACTTTGAGCAACATACGCTGACTTCTATTTCGGGTTGGGAAAGTGCAGAGATATATTCACGAGCTGACGTTGATGGTGGTTATGGAGCTGGTTTCTTAGGCGTAGACAATGGCCCAGGTTTTGTTCGATTAGCTTTTGAAAGTGCTGATGGTATTCCTGAACATGATCAGTATACACAGGAAATTCGCCTATCGAGCAACTTTAGCGGCGACATGAATTATCAGGTTGGTGTGTTTTTCTATGAAGAAGAAGCAACTATCGAAAGTTTTAGCTATGATACTCTAGGGTACGATGCAGCTGCGCAAAACTATGGTATTCAAAATGGTTATGCGGTGCAGAATCAAGACACGTCGGCATGGGCGGTGTTTGGTTCAATGGATTATCAACTCACTGACAAGCTAGAGTTAACGACAGGTCTTCGTTATTCAAAAGATGAAAAAGAGTTTTATGCTAAGCGCACACAATCTCCACTAGCAAATTTTGGCGCGGCTGATTTTATTGAAGGCCGAGCAAACCCAGAAGACAGCCATTTAAGCTGGGATATCAGTGCAGCATATAAATATAGCGACGACGTGAATTTGTTTGCTCGTATTGCCAATGGCTTCCGTGCGCCAAGTGTGCAAGGACGTATTTTGTTTGGCGATGAAGTGACAGTTGCGCAATCAGAAACCACTAACTCAATTGAAGCGGGTATCAAATCTGATGTACTCGATGGACAAGGCCGTGTGAATGCCACTGTATTCTACTATCAAATGGATGATCAGCAGCTAACAGCGGTAGGTGGAGATTCAAACTTTAACCGTTTGATCAACGCCGACAAGACAACAGGTTATGGTTTTGAGCTTGATACAGAGTGGGTGCTAACGGATGAACTTAACGCTACGTTCAACCTTAGCTATAACAAAACTGAGCTTAAAGACAAGAATTTAGCTGTGGCAGTTTGTGTTCAATGTACAGTGACGAACGCAACTTATCAAATTGAAGGTCCATCGGGCCCTGAAACTAGGGCTATTTTAGACGGTAACAGCTTACCTCATGCGCCTGAATGGATTGCAAATGCGACGCTACGTTACACCAAAGAGTTAGAAGGCGGTGATTTCTTCGTATATGGTGATATGTCTTACCGCAGTGAAATTGATTTCTTCTTGTATAAGTCGGTTGAATTTGAAGGCGAAGCCCTGTTCGAAACAGGTATTCGCACCGGTTATATGTGGGCTGCGGGCGATAATGAATATGAAGTGTCTGCGTTCGTACGTAACTTGTTTGACGAGCAAGTGGTTATCGGCGGCGTAGACTTTAACAACAACACGGGTATGTTGAACGAAGAGCGTTTTGTTGGCGCTGAGTTCAAAGTTCGTTTCTTCTAATACAGAAGCAAATAATAAACAGATGAAAAAACCCGCGTTTAACGCGGGTTTTTTATTGTCTGTAATGAAAAGCACAGCAAGAGCTGATAAAGTCAAACAAATCATGAAATGAAGAGAATAAACATGTCTGGATTTTGGAACTACCGCGTGATCTTTTGTGAAGCAACAAAAGAGGAAGAAGCGCTTTATCAAATTCACGAAGTAGAGTACAACTTAAACGGTAAAGTAACTAACTGGTCCGAAACGGGCGCTGCACCTTTTGGTCGTACAGTTGATGAACTGTTAGCGGATACCGACCGACTCAAGTCGGCATTCGACAAACCGATCCTGAAGGTGGTGAGAAAGCCGCGCGGTTATGAATTGGTTGAAGTGGAAAGTGGTTTAGAAGCAAGTGCAGAGCCACCAGCTGGTTTAAGCCAGTAATTTTGCTAAGGAGCGAATGATGAGTTTAAAAGCCATTTTATTTGATTTTGATGGTACTTTGGTCGATTCTGAAGCGCTCCATTACCAAAGCTGGATGCAAGTACTAGAGCCTTGGCAAGTACACTATGATGAGCTGAGTTTTTGTGATGAGTTTTCTGGTGTACCAACTCTACAGACAGCGCAAGTATTAAATGACCGCCATGGGCTAGGTCGCGGAGCAACTTGGCTAGCTGAACGTAAAAACAACTTGTTTGTTGATGTTGCACAAACAACCTCACCGATACTAATGCCTTATGCACAGCAAGTGCTGCGTGAAGCAAGTGATAAATTCACTATCGCATTGGTGACGGGAAGCACCAGAGCTGAAGCTTTGCCCGTTTTACAACATTATAATTTAGATGTGCTTTTTAAATGTATTGTGTGCAAGGACGATGTTCATCACCCCAAGCCACACCCAGAACCTTACTGCAAGGCGCTTAAACAACTCGGCTTTCAAACAACGCAGGCGGTTGCAATTGAAGATACGCAAACAGGTTTAAGCTCAGCAGTAGGCGCTGGCTTACTTACAATTGTTATCCCCAACCATCACTCGAAAGCACAAAATTTTAGTCGAGCAAGTTACCAAGTAAGCGACTTGCTTGAGGCTTGGCAGCAGATCAAAGAACTCGCCTAAGCAAATAATTCTTTATCTATAAAAATTTCAGCTAGTCTTAAAGGTTCATATTAAGTGCAAGGAGCCTTTAGATGAAAGTATGGATACTATTACTGGTCAGTTGTATCAGTTTTGCAGCGTTCAGCGCAGAAAAAATCCCCCCTCAAGTTGAGCTAGCCAACCTGTATCGTAGTGATATTCGTATAAGCGATTACCTTGTTAGTGAGAAATTTGATGGTGTGAGAGCCATTTGGAATGGCACTAACCTCGTGACAAAAAGTGGAGCTGTCATTGCCGCACCAAACTGGTTTACAGTCAATTTGAGCACTAAGCCTTTAGACGGTGAATTGTGGGCAGGTTACGGTCTGTTTGAGTTTGTGAGTGCTGTAGTGCGCACAAAGCATGCACAGAGTAAAGACTGGCGGCGCGTAAAATACCTCGTATTTGACACGCCAAATAGCCAACTGACCTTTATTGAACGGTATCAAAATTATCTGTATGAAATTGCTCGCATCTCATCTTCACATGTGCAAGCGGTCAAACAATGGCGTTTCGAGCACGTAGAAGAGCTAGATGACTTTTATAAAGACGTTTTAGCAAGAGGTGGTGAAGGCGTAATGTTACATCAAAAAAATGCATTACACATTGCAGGTCGTTCAGACCGGATACTCAAATATAAACCTTTCCAAGATGCAGAAGCGATTGTGCTGGGATATACCGAAGGAAAAGGAAAATACAAAGGCATGATGGGCGCACTGAGAGTGAGGAATGAACAGGGCGTTGAATTCAAAATAGGCTCTGGATTTAGTGATGCTCAACGGCAAAATCCGCCAAGCATAGGTGCTCAAATCACCTACCGACACCAAGGGGCTACCAAATATGGTAAACCGAGATTTGCACGCTTTTTGCGAGAAAGACCTAAGTTATAAGTGCTTGCTCTTTTAATGTGGGTCATTTTAAAAATCCTGACCGTTTTTCACGAGGGTGAAAGACGTATATTAGGGGAGAGACGTTCCCCAAATATACGTCCTAGCTGAGCCAATTTTACCACGCTTAACTAGATTCATAATCTCATCACATAAACGAATGGTGTTATTTTGTCTGTTGGGCTTTTTGGACAGTTATGCTAACCTACGCGGCCTTTTTCGTCGTGAGGTGCAGTGTATGATAGTGGGTTTTGATTATGGAAGTTCTAATTGTGCAATAGGTACAATGATAGATGCGCAACGAACCAAACTCGTTGAGTTAGAAGCGGGCCGCCATTATTTGCCGTCAACCCTGTATGCACAGCACAATGCACTGGTTGTTGATTTTGTTGCAAAGCAACTATCGGGCTCAGAGCACGAGCAGGATTATCGCCATTCAAGGGCTGCCATGCTTAATGGTATGCATGCAATTCGTCAGGATCTGGATTTAGATAGCCATGAATCAGGTCTTTCTATTGGCTCTGCAGCGATAGAGGAATATATCGAATTTCCTGAAGATGGCTACTTTGTGAAATCTCCTAAGTCATTTTTTGGTGCTGTTGGGCTTAAACCTCTGCAAATTGCGTTCTTTGAAGATATTGCCAGTGCAATGATCATGCAAATTAAGCAACGGGCTGAGCAGCAGCTAAATAAAGAGATCACTCATACCGTAATTGGTCGACCAGTAAACTTTCAAGCCATTGGTGGTGAGCAAAGCAATCAGCAAGCCGTTGATATTCTGACAACAGCAGCCAAACGAGCTGGTTTTAAAGAAGTTGAGTTTTTGTTTGAGCCTTTAGCGGCTGGTATTGATTACGAGTCGGGTCTGGATGAAGATCAAAAAGTCTTAGTGGTGGACATTGGTGGGGGAACCAGTGACTGCTCATTTGTACAAATGGGCCCAAGTTATCGTGGCCGCGATAACAGAGAAAAAGATTTTTTGTCTCACACGGGTAAGCGCTTAGGTGGTAACGACCTTGATATTGCGGTGGCCTATCATAACTTTATGCCGCTTTGTGGTTTGGGTGGGCAGCTAAAGTCGGGTTTGCCGATGCCAAATCAACTTTATTGGCAAGCGTGCAAAATTAATGATTTACACCTTCAAACTGAGTTTTACTCGCAAGCCAATCATCGCCATTTACAAGCAATGCTCAGAGACGTGTGTGCGCCGAATGAGTTACAAAGGCTTATAAAAATCCAACAGCAAAAGTTAGGACATCAAGTTGTGAGGCAAGGTGAGTTGAGTAAAATCGCGCTTTCTAGTGATCAAAACTATTTAGCTTCTCTTGGTTTTGTTGAAGCTGGGCTGCAATGTGAAGTGAGCCAAGCACACCTACAGCACGCTGTGTGCGATAGTTTAGAGCAAATTTGTACGCTCGCCAAAGAAGCTATTTTGGCCGCGCAAACTCAGCCTGATGTCATTTATTTAACGGGCGGTAGTGCGCAATCTCCGTTATTAAAGGCGGCTTTACAGCAAGCCTTAGGTGATATTCCAATGCTCAATGGTGATAACTTTGGTAGTGTTACCGCCGGCTTAACTAAGTGGGCGGCTCAGATCTATCGTTAATCTAGGCGCGTCGCTAAGTAACCATGATAATCAGGGAGTTGGCGCGCAATTTCTTGCGACATCAAATGAGAGCTAAGCAAAATATCAGCGGTGACTTCGTTACAGGCAACGGGAATGTTCCAAACCGCGGCTAAACGCAGTAACGCTTTTACATCGGGATCATGTGGTTGAGAAGCTAGCGGGTCCCACATAAATATCAACATATGAATCTCATGCTCGGCGATTTTAGCACCAATTTGCTGGTCGCCGCCCATTGGGCCGCTGAGCAACTTCTCCACATTCAGACCTGTTGCTTTCTCAATGATATGCCCGGTTGTGCCCGTTGCAAAAAGCTGGTGTTGTTGCAATGCGTTTTTATGCGCTAAACACCATTTTTTTAATGCGTCTTTTTTCCCATCATGGGCAACAAGTGCGATGTTCTTTTTTGCAGGAAGCATTTGCGTGGTTGTTTTCATTCGGCCTCACAGTAATAAATTAATCGCCAATGCGATAAAAATAACCCCTGACACTCTGTCAATCCATATTGGCGCACTGGGGTGACGGCGGAAGTAATTAGCAATTTTATCGCCGCCATAAATATAAGCACAGTCGATAGGGAAAGCCAAAATAGGGTACAGCAGGCCGAAAATCGCTAATTGCAGGGTTGGAGAAGAACGACTTGGGTCAACAAATTGCGGAATAAAGGCAATAAAAAACAGTGCAACCTTAGGGTTAAGCACTTCGGTCATCATTGCTTGTACAAACACATTTCCTGGCTTTTTGGTACTGATGTGTGGTTTATCGTCACATGGTATAGATGTCTTAAATGTATCTTTGAGCGTTATTACACCCAAATAAGCCAGATATGCCGCACCCAAATATAAAATAGCGTTAAATGCGGTTGTTGAAGCCTTTAATATTGCAGATAAGCCAACGACGGCAAAAATGGTGTGAATAACCCCACCCATTGCAAAACCCAATGCGCTTTTCATGCCCGCTACTCGGCCATGGGAAAAAGTTTGTGCCATTAGAAATGCATTTGAAGGCCCTGGAGCGACGGCAATGACTGCACTTGCGATAAGAAATGAAATAACAGATTCGGGGTTAAGCATAGAATGAGTTTCAAAAATTCGAATATGCTCACTAGTTTATGCTGTTTTATGAATGAAATATAGAGTCTAAAAAAGCAAAAAAAAGCGGGCAATTCGCCCGCTTAAAAATAGGTTGGGTTAGAACACGACAGTTTGAGTGTCAGAACATACAGTAGTACTGCCTTGTTCGCATACTTGGTAGATGTAGCTGCCGCCGCCTTTACCGCTGATGCTGTCCGTATAGCTATTATCATTGCTAGTTGTGACAATATTGCTACCATTGCGATAAATATCTACTTGGCTGGAGCTTGCACCTTGCCAATTTAGATCAACGTATTTCGCACCTTTTTGCTTGTAGCCTGATGCTGTTAACCCAATGCTACCATTTCCTGGATCGCCACCATTGTCACCACCCGCACAGCCATTTGCCGTCAGGTAAGCATCTGCATCCGCTGCTTTTACAATACCATAGCCAAAGTACACATCTTTACCGGCAGCGCCTGCGTTTTCTGCTGTCGCTTTAAGTGCTGCACGGATCTCTTGGCCTGTGCACTCTGGGTGATTTGACCACACCAATGCAGCAATACCAGAAACTGCTGGAGTTGCCATTGAAGTGCCGCTCATGAAGCCATAATCGCTTGTGCCAATATCAACAGTTGCATTGCTTGCAGACATTAGTGTTGCGCGGTCTTCAAATGCAGCACCAACGGCTGGAATGTTCGTGGTATTGGTATCACCTAGTGTGCCGTATAGCATGCCAGCTTCGTTATTTACGATGATTGCACCGATACCGCCAGACGCTTCGCAGTTTGCGACTTTGTCATGGAATGAAATGTTACCACGGTCAATTAAACATACTTTGCCAGCTGCGCTAGAATCTGTTGCTTCTGCAGTGCCCATGAAGAATAAGCTTCCAGAAACACTACCTGAGTTTTCCATTGTAGAGCTTGCGATTATGCTGTCATCAATAGTTAAGTTTGCAGATGTTGCCATACCTGCAGGGTAAGTTGAAAGCGTATCAACGCCACCTGCAGTTACTTCAACGCAGATGGTTTCATCTTCAATTGCATTTTTACCTCGATCGCTCGCACAGCTAGGAAACTGAGAGAAATCAGCGATTTGGTTATTGTTGTCATTGGCACCAATCATCATAACTGATGGGTAACCTGCAGGATAAGAACGTACACCGTTACCAGCAGCGGCTATTACAAGGCCGCCAGCGGCAGAGAACTGTGCAAATGCATTAGATTCAGTACTATTTGAACCACCGCCACCTAAGCTCATGCTGATGATGTTAGCACCCGCTTGCGAACATAGGTTTGCTGCGTGAGCAAGATCTGATGAATAGCCCCAACCTTCCGCGTTAAATACTTTGATGATGTGCATAGCAACGCCCGGAGCCATACCAACTACACCAATGTTGTTATCTGCTGCACCGATCGTACCTGCAACGTGGGTGCCGTGTGGGCCACCATGCTCATTCCAGTTACCTGTGCCCGAGTCGTTGTCACCCGTGATATTGCCCCAGATGAAATCAGGATTTGAGCTATCTAAACCTGAATCGATCACACATACTTTCATGCCAGCGTTTGCGTCAAATGTGACTTGATCTGCTTGTGATTGATAGACAGCATAAGGCGTGAGCTGTTGAGTCATTGCATCACCTGCATCGTCGTTGTAGATGCCAAGTGGTACACGTTTGAAGTCTTGTTCAACGAGTTTGATATGTGGGTTGTTTAGCAAGCCCTTTACTTGAGAAAGATCTTTGCCAGAGAATGTCGCCGCGATAAAGCCATCACCATCCACATGCAATTGAGCGCTTAACTGTTTAGCTAATGCTTTAACAACGCCTTTGTTATTGTTATCTATCTGGATGATATAACGGTCATCTGTTGCTTGCGCGCTAGCTGCAGCACACATACCTGCAAACATCAATGCTGAAGTGAACTTGTTTAGTTTCATTATTATTATCTCTAGTTCGCTAAAATGAGTGAAGCGAATGTTAATCATGAACAACATTTGATTAACGGGAGACAGATTTGACCGAAATGCACAACAAGGCAAGGAATAATTCATTGCTTTTTTTATAAAGTCATAGAGTTTTTATTTATGTAAATATACTATTTTAGTATTAGAGGATGTCTAGGTGCTTACATGGTTTACCGTTATAGGTACATGATTTACAAGGGAAATGATAACTATACGTATTTGAATGATAAGTGCGGTCTAAACCGCACTGTGGAATAATTGTTTCTTTTTACCTAATAATGTTGCGAGAAATGGCAACATAATTAATAAGTGAAGTGCAATTTGCATAGGCGCTGGTAAGCCGAGCTGCTGTGTTAATAGTGCTAGAACACCGGCCCCACTCATCTGCATGACACCGATTAACGCAGAGGCGGTACCAGCCTGTTTGGCAAAACCTGAGAGTGCTTTCCCAGCAGCTGAACCAAGCGCAAATGCAAAGCCGATGGACGCAATATACATGGGCAGCATGAGTGCCGCAGGATGTGAGAAGCGAGTCGCCCAAAGCATCAATAGGCCACCAACACAAAACAGGCTGAGGCCTACGATCAGTGAATTGCGACTATGACGCTTGATAAAAATAGGGGCGATAAAGCTTGCCACGATACTCAGTGCTGCATTTCCCGTAAACCAAGTTGTAAATTGCGTGACCGAACCACCTAACGTATTCATGATCCAACCTGGTGCAGTTGTCACAAACACCAGCATAGCTGCCATGCCAAACATGGTGATGGCGGCATTAAATGCAAATTCACTGCTCTTGAACATAGGTACAAAGCGTCTAAAATCGAGGATATGACCTTGATAGATGCTATCTTCAGGCTTAGTTTCTTTGAACAATACCACTAGTAGTGAAAGGCCAATCAGTGAAAAAAGCACTAAAAACGCAAAGTTGCTGCGCCAGCCAAATTGTACTGTTAGCCAAGCACCGAAAATTGGCGCAAGGGCAGGGATAAAGCACACAATGCCATTTAGGTAGGTGATCATCTGTCCACTGCCTTTATGCCCGAAACTGTCTCGTACGATTGCAAAAGCGGCGACAAATGTGGCACATGCCCCAAGTCCTTGTAGTGCTCTGGCAGCCATCATCCAATACCAATCGCTAGCCAAAAAGGCCATCACAGCCCCTGCACAAAATAGCAGTGCGCCTGTACATGCAATAGGCTTTCTACCATATTTGTCTGCGAGTGGTCCTGCGACCAATTGCCCTAAGCCAACGGTCAGCATGTAAATACTTACGGTTTGTTGGATCGATGATTCAGGTACATTCAAGCCTTCTTGCATTGCACTAAATGCGGGCAGGTAAAGATCGATCCCTAGGGGGCAAAAGATGACTAATAGCGCCAGAATGAATACAAGCGATTTACTGGTTGATTGAGATGATTGCATGACGACTCCTTTTGCGCGTTATTGTATTTATCTAATTCAAAATGAACAGGACAAAGCGCCGTATCACAAAAATAAAAACGCCAAATCGTCAATTCGACTATTTTGCCAACAGGTCGGATGTGTTAGTTTTGTCAAAACAAAATAACAATGAGGTTTAAAAGTGACTGCGCCATTACTCAAAATTTACAAAAGAATGCAGTGGCTGCCTTTCGGGCAATGGCTTTTTAGTAAAGCCGTATGTAGAAAAGCGCCTTACTTTGGTTCAATCAAGCCAACTATCACCAAACTTGAACCAGGTTTTTGTAGTGCGACTATTCCCAAACGAAAAGCAGTATTCAATCATATTGGCACTATTCATGCGATAGCGCAGTGCAACTTAGCTGAATTATGCGCAGGGGTAATGGTTGATGCAACTGTGCCACATAAAACCCATCGCTGGATCCCTAAGGGAATGACGGTACAGTACCTGAAAAAAGCTGAAACTGATTTAAGGGCTGAAGCAAAAATTGTCCTACCAAGAGAGTGGCAAGATAAGGAAGATTTAATTGTGCCAGTTGAAGTGTTTGATCAGCATGGTGTGAAAGTATTCCACGCTGATATCAATATGTATATTACTGAGCGCTAGTTTTGTCTTTAATAGAGGTGATGTTTGTCACCTCTGTTTTGTGCGTTAGCTTTCCTTCAATTAAGGCGCCAGCCTCAATACTCAATGTATCGTGCATTACATCACCATGCACTTTGGCGGTTTGCTCTAACATCACTTTATCCGCATCGATGCAACCATTGACCGTGCCTTTAATTCTAACGTTATGAGCTTTAACGTTACCTTCAATAATGCCATGTACACCGACAATTAATGTGTTGATGATTAAATCCCCAATCACTTTACCATCGACTTGAAGCTCACCTTCACAGCGGATTTGACCTTCAACAATGGTGTTGGGCGAGATCAAAGCAGGTATACCTGATGCTGCTTTATCGCCATTTATTAAGCTACTGAACACGATTAATCACCTTAGTTAATTTCACTGGATTGATATGTTTGCCATTTTGCAATACTTCGTAATGTAAATGCGTGCTTGTACTTCGTCCAGTACTGCCCATTAAAGCAATAACGTCAGATTTATCAATCTGTTGGCCTTTCTTTACTTTTATGGTGTGTAAATGACCAAATCGAGAAACCAAGCCATGTGCATGCTGTATTTCAATAAACTTACCATAGCCGCCGTTTCTACCAGCTCGTAAAACGGTGCCTGCAGCCGGCGCTGTGATCTCGGTTTTATGCCAACCCGCCAGATCAACACCTTTATGGTAGGCGCGCTTTCCAGTAATTGGGTCCTTTCTAAAGCCAAATTGACTGGAAATGTAGTAATTGTCTTGAGCGACAGGCATGGAATCGGGCAGGGTTGTTAACACCTGCTCAAGGTTATTCAGTGCCACAAGGCTATCAATGGTACTTAGAAAGTCTTCTGGAAGTTGTTCAAGCTCAAGCTGATGATATGGACCACCTTGCGCAAGGCCTGAGTCTTTTGATGGTGCGATCCCAACTTCAGCTAGACTGGCTGAGAGTTTAAGTGAACGTAATTCAATTGACTCTGATAGGGAGCTTAACAGCTGATGTTGGCTTTGCTCTAATTGCTGTGACTGCGACTGAAAGTCACCTTGAATTGGTTGCTCATCTGTTGCTTGTATTGAATCGTTATCTAGTTCATTACCACTGTCATTTTGTTGCTCGGGCGCTAGCGTGCTTTCACTGAGTGAACTGGGTAGCGCATCCACTAAGTTTTGCAATAGCGTCTGCTTTTGTGTTAATTCATTGAGTGTTGCTTGCTGCTGTGCTAGTTGTGCTTGCATTTTCTGCTTTTCGGTCAAAAAGCGTTGCTGTTCAGCGCTGGTTTGAGCTTGCAATGAAGTAATGGTTTGCTGCTGCTTAGTAACTGATTGCGCATTCAACACCGCCCAAGTAATGGAGGCCACAACTAAGGTAAGCAAAACAGGCTGTATCCAGCTTGATACGGTAAGCATGTAGACCTCACCGTTTTGGCGTATTAAAATTTGCCTAGGCTGGAATAACGTCTTATATAGGCGATTGATTAGCTTCAACATATAAATAAAATTTCTTCAACAACACTTCACAATAACAAGATTCAGGCAAAAATCCAGCAAATTTACATAATAAAAAGGTGTGCAAAATGCACACCTTTGATTTTTATCTGCTTTTAATTTGGGATTATTTAGCAGGAAGAACAGTGCCTTCTACAGAGCCAAATCCGATGCGGTTGAAGCCGTCTGCTTCACACCAGCCGCGCATAATGACTTTGTCACCGTCTTCTAGGAATTTACGTTCTTCACCATTTTCAAGCGTAATGCTCTCTTTACCACCGCGTGATAATTCGAGTAATGAGCCTGCTTCTTCATGTTCAGGGCCTGATTGAGTTCCTGATCCTAACATGTCACCTGGCAAGAAGTTACAACCGTTTACTGTGTGGTGCGTAACCATTTGCGCTACTGTCCAGTAACTGTGTTTAAAGCTAGACTCTGATAGCTTGGCCGGGCTTTGCTGTGCGTCACGCATTTTTGCTGTTTCAAGCAATACATCCATTTGAATATCGAATGCACCTGCTTCGCGGTTATGCGATGATTCAAGGTATGCCATTGGTTGTGGATCTTGGGCATCACGGTGCCACTGAGTGCGATAAGGTGCTAATGCCTCTGTAGTAACAATCCATGGAGAAACAGTCGATGCGAAGTTTTTCGCAAGGAATGGACCTAATGGCTGATATTCCCACGCTTGTAAATCACGTGCTGACCAGTCATTGAATAGACAGAAACCAAATACATGGTCTTCCGCGTTTTCAATCGCGATTTGCTCACCAAGTTCATTACCTTTACCAAGGTAGATACCAAGCTCTAGCTCGTAATCTAGGCGCTTACAAGGGCCGAATGATGGTGTATCAGCATCTGGCGCTTTAGTCTGGCCTTTAGGGCGGTGGAACGCTTGACCAGATACATCAATAGATGATGAACGGCCGTGATAACCAATTGGTACCCATTTGTAGTTAGGTAGTAACGGGTTATCAGGACGGAACAATTTACCCACTGCTGTAGCGTGGTAGATTGACGTGTAGAAATCAGTGTAGTCACCGATGTGGCATGGCATTGCGTATTCAACGTCAGCTTGTGCTACAAGTGCGCTTGCAAGTGCAGCTTGGTGCTCAGAACCTTCACGTAGCGCACGAGATAATGCTAAGCGTAGTGCTGACCAATACTGTTGGCCAAGACCCATGAACTCATTCAATGCTTGTGCATTTGCAGCTTCGACAGCAACTTGTGCGTCACCAGAATAAATATCAGCGTTTGCTACAACCGCAAGGTCTAAAACTTGATCACCAATGGCTACGCCACCACGGAACTCTTCATTGCTGTCTTTACGACGAAATACCGCAAACGGTAAGTTTTGAATTGGAAAATCTGTGCCTGCTTGGTTAGCGCTTGCTACCCAGCTTTTTAGATTAATATCATGAGTTTCGTTAATAAAAGACATTGCCTTTCCTTTTTACTTTTGGTTAGGGCTATTTTGCCTTAACTAAAATGGAAAAAGCAGCTTTTAAAAAGCTGCTTGTGAAAATAATAACTTTAATAAAGCTTAGATAACGCCGCGACGCTCTTGATCACGCTCGATTGACTCGAATAGCGCTTGGAAGTTACCTTCACCAAAGCCGCCATCGTCAACACGTTGGATCATCTCAATGAAGATGGGTCCAAATAGGTTCTTCGTAAAGATTTGTAGTAGGTAGCAGTCTTCGCTTTGGCTATCTACCAAGATCTGATGTTCTTTGATCTTGTCTTTGTCTTCTTTAACCCAAGGTACACGGTCAAAGATAGTGTCATAGTAGTGATCGACAATATCAAGCGTTGCGATTGTGCTTTTATCAAGCTGGTCAAGTGAGCCAACTAGGTCGTCAGTTAGGAACGCTAAGTGCTGTACGCCAGGACCATTGTACTCGTCTAGGTACTCATCGATCTGGTTGTTGTTGTCATCTTTACCTTCGTTAATTGGAATTGAGAAGGTGCCGCATGGTGACTTAAGTGCATATGACAACAACGCTGTTTTTTGACCTTTGATGTCAAAGTAGCGTACTTCTTCAAAGCCAAAAACATCTTTGTAGAAGTTAGCCCATGTTTCCATGGTGCCTTTGTATACGTTGTTAGTTAAATGGTCGATACGGATAAAGCCCTTATCTTTAACAATATTTTGTTCTTCTAGGTCAACAAAATCATTGTTATAGATTGAGCCTTTATCACCAAATACTTCGATGAAGTAGATTAAGCTGTCACCGATACCGTAAATCGCAGGGTATGGTAAGTCTTTATTTGCAGAGTCAGTTGCAGGCTTTGCACCACGCTCAACAGCGACTTCAAACGCTTTTTGCGCGTCTTCTACACGCCAGCCCATTGAACAAATAGCAGGGCCATGGCTCTTAGCAAATGCTGCAGAGAAGCCTTCGCGTTCGTTATTTAGTAAAAAGTTGATGTCGTTTTGGTTGTAGTAAACGATGTCTTTATCTTTAAACTTTTTAAGCTTTGAGAAACCAAAGTCGGTGAATACTTTATCCATGTAGTCCGCATCTGGTGTTGCATACTCGGTAAACTCAATACCAACTAAACCTAGTGGATTTTTTACTTCACTCATTGTCATACTCCCGCAATTAAGCAAATTGGGTTGCTTGTTAGATTATGTTTTTCAGTGAGCAGATGATTAATCAAAACTCAGCAAAGAGGAAGAGTCGTCCTTTATTTAGCAGACTGGGGTTTTGTAAATTTAGTTGCACAAATTGAATAATGTGTGCCTCTTGTGATGACAAAGGTGGCTGAAAAGTTATTTAAGAGAAGAACAAACGTACAAGCCATTCACTTTATCTTTTTTTAACCCTTAGATTTTTTTCTTAACCATATGAAAAGAAAGAGTTAATTGTAACCTGGATGGAAAGTCGTATTATTGGATATAACGGCATAAGCGTTATACGTTTAGAGAATATGCAATATCATGTGTAAACATATCTGTACAAATACTTTCAGTTGCATTGTCAGATACAAAAAAACCGTGTGGCCAGCACACGGTTTTTTGTGAAAATAATCGCTGCGATTATTGTTTTACAGCGGCTACTTCTAATTCTTCAGCTAGAACATGTTCTTGTGTGTGTGGCTCACTAGGACCTTCAGCACCATGCATCCAATCAACAAGCTTATCACTGAGTAAGTACATTGCTGTAGCTGAAAGTAACGCAGTTGCACCTAAACCGATAAAGATACCCATTGCATTGCCAACCGCTTCTTGGCCTTCACCAATGAACGAACCAACGACACCTGCGATCTTATTAGCAACTGCTGTACACAGGAACCATATACCCATTAGTAATGATGCTAGGCGCAGTGGTGCTAATTTACTTACCATTGAAAGGCCAATTGGTGATAGGCATAGCTCACCCAAAGTATGGAATAAGTAGAATAGTACTAACCACATCATGCTGATCTGCATTGTACCTTCACCAGAGCCTTCAGTGATCAGTGCAAGCATCATAGTTAAGAAACCAAGTGCTAGGAAAACGAGCGCAATTGCAAATTTTACTGGTGAGTTTGGCTCACGCTTATCAAGCTTTAACCAGATCATGGCAACCAATGGTGCAAAGATGATGATAAAAATTGAGTTTAGGGACTGGAACCAAGAAGCAGGGATCTCCATACCCATTAGCATACGGTCAGTATAATCGTTAGCGAAAATATTCATAAGACCACCCGCTTGCTCAAAACCCATCCAAAAGATGATACTGAACACACTCATGGTAAAGATAACTTTGATGCGATCTTTTTCTACTTTCGTTAATGGTTCTTGCTTGCCTGAACTTGACTGAGCAGCAGATAGTTTTGCTGCTGGAACAACACCAATATCGCCAAGGTATTTTTTACTTAAAGCAAGTTGTAAAACAACAGAAATTACCATGCCGATACCAGCGGCGATGAAACCAGCCTGCCAGTTAATTGCTGCTGCAATACCACCTGCAACTAGAGGACCGATTGCACCACCCATATTGATACCCATGTAGAAGATAGTAAACGCACCATCTCGACGTTTATCACCTTCTTCATATAAGTCACCAACCATAGTTGAAATGTTTGGCTTGAATAGACCGTTACCAATACACAGCAATGTTAGGCCGAGATAGAAAGCGTTTTCTTCCATGCCAGTTACAAGTGCGTGTGGAATACCCATAATGAAATGACCCGCGGCCATTAATACACCACCGATAATGATGGCTTTGCGTTGACCTAGCACGTTGTCAGCTAACCAACCACCAAATAATGGGGTTAGATATACAGCCATGGTGAAAGTACCGTATAGGCTTAGAGCATCAGCATTAGACCAACCAAAGCCGCCATCTTGTGTCATGGCAACAAGGTATAAAACTAAAATGGCGCGCATGCCATAATAACCAAAGCGTTCCCACATTTCTGTGCCGAACAACAGGAATAGGCCTTTAGGATGTCCTAAAAACTGACCTGCATTAGGTGTTGAACTCATATGTGCTTCCTAATTAAATCAATTGTGTTGTATGGCCTTATAATTGTCTTTTACGTGCAAATAGTTATGCATTTGAACGGGTGGCCGATTGTAGTTATATGCTCGATTTTCGGTGTCTAGATACCGACTATCTATGCATTTAAAGTGCGTCAGTATACCCATATGAATCGTGTTGGGGAAGTAGTATGCGCTCAGTTGAGGGAAAGATGTTTAAAAAATGTTTCTTGTGTATATTGTATTCCTTTTTGTTGGTTGTTGGTTTTTTCGAATAACCTTAAGATATACATAGAGATTTTAGGATTATTTAATATCTTAATTTTGTGTGTTGACGTAGCAATGCACTTCTTACTTTTGCTTAGCAGTAAACCAACCAGGTTTTTGGCTTTGGTTTAATTTGGCAAGTTCGGTTTTGGCTTTTTCCAAAGTAATATGTTGGCTTGCGATGTCTTGATAGATCTGCTGGGCGATGGTTTTTTACAATAATTGCGGTTGTCGCAGTTTGGTCTTTTGTCAAATTAGATGGGTCAGTGAGTAATCGAAATTGAAAGTCTTTAAGGGGCGTAGGCTCTATGTCATAACGCTTGGGCTCATTCAGCAAAGCGATATTGGACAGGGGTAAAGTATTAAAAAGCTGCGTACTGCGATAATGTGACCGTGATGTTTTTTCTTCCGGTGGAGCATTAAACGAACGCACTCTGAGGATACTCTCTGACTGTGAGAATGCGTGCGCATTTGAGGCCTTTTGCACAAACCAAGCAGGAATGTATAAGAAGTCTTCGACTTGAGGGTCGCATAGTTGCTAACAATAAGTGCTTTGATAATTGAAATGCTCGCTTCTTGCTTGCAACCTAATTGCACTGCTTTTGTCTGTGGTGATGTCTATTCGTGTGACGGTTTCGGGCAATGAGCGCAAATAGACAATCTCGGAGTCATAAACGGCGCTGCGAGTTGTATCGTTATTGATTGCACGTTCATAGCGAGACAGGGCTCGGTTTAACTCTAATAGGAAGGTCCTAACGACTAAACCTTGCTTGTCAAATAAGCGTATTGTGGCTTGTGTTTTAGGTGTGCCTTTTATATCTATTTTTAGGTCACTGCGTGGCTCTACAGCATACTGCACGGTGTTTTGTTCGCGGGTTTGATAATACAAGCTATGTGGTGCGCTCAGGAGCTGAAAATTTTGGTCGAACCAAGATGACAAAACATCAGTTGTTGACTCAATAATGATAAGACCGGATTTACGTCGTTGAGTTTATATTGATTGGCAACATCAGTACTCTCGGCCCTTAGCGTTTTTGGCGGGGCAAACTTTTTGGGGTCGTACCAAGTGAGTTTAAGTGCATCAGGGGACGTTTCGCTCGAAAAATATAAGTCTTGCTGCTGATAAACATTGACGGATGCTGTGAGCGTGTTTGAGCTAAGAAATGCATCGGTATTGAGCTGTTCAGATGAAAAATCATAACTGGCTACATGATAGGGTAGCGATTCGTATAAAACGCCTTGTACAAAGTCGACTTCAGGAATGCCAAGTGGCGCGAGTTTTTGCCAGTCATATTGCACTGCATTCGCTATTTCACTATCACTCAGGGCGTAAGGACCTAGCGTGTGATATTGGCTGATCCTATCTCGCCATAAAACAGGATATTTTTGCCAAGTGCGTTGAGCATCTTGCTCATTGGTTTTTGTTTTGGCGTGGACTCTAACTACCACGCCTTTGATGAATGCATCTTCAGGAATTAAGTTGAGGACGAGCTTTTTTGCATTATTAAAAACATGACGGCGCAGGTAAAAAGATTGTCCTGAGGAAACATGCAGTGTTTCTTTATTCTCCATTATTTGTTTTGTCGGCTGGTCTTTTTGCGCAATAAAACGGGCTGCGTGATGGTAGCGTTCGCGTGTGATCAGTTGTTGATTATCATCCCACAGCTCATATTGTATTGCATAATGTGCGCTGCTATCGGCAGGCTGTTCTGCATTTAAGATTGCATTGGATAAGATTCTGATCTCAATCGCTTGTGAGGGTGAAAATGTATAAGTTAAAGGCCTATTACTTTCTAACCAGTGCACTGTTGAACGCGTTTCGTCGCCTTGTTTTTGGGCTAAAGGCTTTGCTGAGGATAGCCAATAAAATAGCTTATAGGTTTGCCAACTGAATATGCAGACTATGAACAACCTGATCGCAATGCGGAACAGCCATTTTAAATTATTCATAAACGCCTCGTTTTTTGGCGTCTAAGCCGCGTAAACTGTAGTAAGCTGGTGCCGATAATGAGAATTACAGAAGTTTCAATAAAGGAGGTAAGGAGCTTACTGGGTTGTAGTAATTGCAACGCCAGTAAGGCGGGTAGCAATATACCGTTGAACTCCCAGCCATAACGAAGGTTTGCTCTAGAAGCGATAAATGCAGTGAGCACTAAAATGATATACGCTTTGGGTGCTGCTACGATGGAAGAGGCAACGGCTTCATACATGATGGCCAGATTGGCGATACTGAAGTTGGTAAAAGGCATGAGTACATAGCGCACTAGAAGATAAGTGATCAGTAGCTGAACTGCAGTGACTTTTGCACCATATTTAAAGCCACTGTTCCACATCACATTGGCGGTTAAGGCGATGATCACTAAACCTAGACTGTGAAGATCGGATGCATAATCAAAAGTGATGTCCCACAACTTCATTTCATCAGCAACCAGCGGCCAAAATGTGCTGTCCATAACCACTCTGACCATAATGCTGATTAAAATAATGGCGAAGAAACGGTCTCGGCCAAACATTTGCGCATAACCAAACCTTTCCATAAGTGTTTGGGCGCTGAAACGCATTAAGCCATATACCACGATGGCTTCAATTAAGATAACAGCCGCTGAAGTTGGGCTAACTATCAGTAAAGGAACTAGGTAGCCGGGCACTACGAGCCCAGTCAGAGGAAAGCCGAATCTCAGGTTGAGAAAGCAGACAACTGCGATACCAACCCACACTGTGGTGATAACCGACTGTCCTAATCCGCCTCCGGTTGGAAAGATGCTAAGCGCCCACTCCACTATATATCACCCCAACTGTCATTATCAGACGAGATACTCGGGCGGTGAAGCTTTTCGAGTATATTTGGGTCGCCTTGTATCTGCAGTAAAGAGGAAATATCTATAAACTCGAATAAAATCCCTGAGATTGAAAAAGGAGAGCCGAACTGACTATTGGCTGCTATCTTGTCCATACTCACAACGGTTAAAATATATTGATGAGTGCCAAATTCTACAAGGCGCGTAAACTGACCTTTGTGCAGGGTTAGATAACGCAGCTTTCCTTTTGTTGTATCTGCATCAAATTGGCAGCAATGCATCAGTAAATCGAACGCAGACATACCAAATGTTTTCAAATTTTGCTTTGCTGCTAACGTCTCAAAAGATTCATTAACCTCAACAACTTGCCCAAATAAATTAAACACGATCACGGCACTATTTAAATGATTGAACAAATGCTCTAGGGTTGAGAGTTTTTGTTCCATTCCCGCAATGGCTGATTGCACTTTTTTGCTTGGCGATTCTAATAAATTTAGGGTAAGTACTCGCGTTAATGTTTGGCTTTGTGATTGTTGTATTTGCATTGAGATACGGTAGTGGTAGAGAAGTTCGCCTATCTGACTGGCAAAACGATTAACATTGTGAATGAATGCGGCTTCGTTAAAGTTTTCGTGGCCTTTGATTGTCATTACCCAAAAACCACGAATATCGCCGGCATACATGAGCGGCGCTATATATTGGAGTTCATCACTATTGAGCCCTTTAAAAAACGGCCGAGCTATTTTTATAGCACCGAGCTCTTTAATCGCATCACTATAAGGCGGGCGCTCATAATCTCGCCTCAGCTCTTCTATGTCATTCAGTTGGCAGTTAATTGCTTGGATCTCGTAAAGGCGATGATCACTTTCTACGCGGGCCAAAAACATGCCTCGATTTAAACTAAGTTGTTGGTTGACTAGACTGAGTACAGACTCCCAAGGACTAGATTGTTCAATGATAGATTTTGGTAAGTATCGCCCAAACATACGTTGATTGATGTTGTTGATGAGCTCTCTTAAGTGGAGATCTTGTTTGTATTTACTGTGTAAGAATACTGACACTAAGGACAGCCAAGTTAACAAAATAAGTTGCACAATGGGTATCAGCGTATTGGCAAAAGCAATCATCAAATAGCCCAGTACTAACCACATAGCACTAATGATTAATGAGATCACAGCACCAATATTGATTGCGTATTTTTGTAGTACGAACAGCACAAACATGAAAAAAATAACTTGTAGGCTTGCAAAAACACACTGCAAGGATCAACACGCTTAGACTTAAGAATTACTTGTGCAAGCAATAAATACGGGGGAGATTTTTGCAATTTAACTCCGCACTTTGCATGCTCGAAGGAGTGGATTAAGTTTTATCGCTTTAAATTCTATGGTTAGCCTCTGCTCAATAGGTGAACGTTTCTAATGCTATTTTATGAATCTAAATTTTGAGATATATCATTAAGCTGATTAAATCGGCTTAATCGTTCAAAATAGTTTACATTTTCCTAGTCCAGTCGCTATTCTTGGAGTATTATCTCGCTAAGTTGTGACATGCTCTTTTGAGGAACAAATGCGTCTTGAAATTCATTGTGCGGACCGTATCGGTATTGCTCAGGAAATACTTAATATCTTGGTGAGTTACCAAGTAGATCTAAAAGGAATAGAAGTAGATTCGGTTAATTGCCGGATGTATGTGAGTTTTCCTCCAATCGAATTTGAGCAATTTCAAAAAATCATGCCGGAAATACGCTTGATTGATGGTGTTGAAGATGTACGAACAACTGCATTTTTGCCATCTGAGCGTGAGCATAACGAACTTTATACTCTGTTAAGTGCGTTGCCTGATGGCGTTATTTCAATTGATGCTAAAGGTTGGGTTCGTCATTGCAATGACGCGGCATGCAAAGATCTCAACCAACCAGAAACAGAAATCATCGGTGCCAATATCAATAATTTGCTTAAAGGCTTTAACTTTACTCGCTGGTTAGAGGGTAAAGAAGTGCTCGGTCAAACCACACGAGTTGAAGTGGGTGGAGAGGACTATATCGCTGATATTTTGCCTATTTCTGTACCACAGGGTGATGATGAAGATGTGTTAGCCGGTGCGGTTATTAATATCAAATCGCAGAGCCGTTTGGGCCAGCAGGTTAGCGCATTTCGTCGATACGGTCAGGAGAGTTTTTCCACCATCCACAATTACAGTACGGCAATGCGCAGAGTTGTGCGTGAAGCGCGTAAAATGGCGCAACTTGAAGCGCCCATTTTGATCACCGGAGAAACAGGCACAGGTAAAGAGTTATTAGCGCGTGCTTGTCATTATGCTTCTAATCGTTCGTTGAAACCCTTCATTGCATTGTCATGCGCGTCGTTACCCGACGATGTTGCTGAGTCAGAGTTATTTGGCTACGCCGGATATGAAGATAATGCAGCGCCAAAACGTGGTGTATTAGAACAAGCTGATGGTGGCACGGTATTTTTAGACGAAGTAGGCGAAATGTCTAAGCAGCTTCAAACAAAACTACTGCGCTTTTTACAAGATGGCACTTTTCGTAAAGTCGGTGATGAAAACGAAGTTAAAGTGAATGTTCGTATTATTGCTGCAACGCAAAAAGACCTACCAGCGATGGTGCAAGAGGGAAGTTTCAGAGAAGATTTATACTACCGAATCAACGTACTGACGTTAGAAATTGCACCGCTTAGAGATAGAAAAGCAGATATCGGCCCGCTAGCTGAGCACTTTATTCAAAAATACGCACAGCAAAATGGTCATCCTGCACCTAAATTGGCTCAAGATTGCCTGGAGTTTTTGGAGCAATATCCTTGGCCTGGCAATGTACGTCAGCTAGAAAATTCAATCTATCGCGCAGTATCGTTATTAGATGATCAAGAATTGCGTGTAGAGCACATGCAATTACCGACATTTACTCATGATTTGGGTTATTTGGAGTCCGATTTTGAAGGCTCACTGGAACAAGCTGTAAAACGCTTCGAAGCAACATTGCTACGCAAACTTTATCCTGCGTATCCGAGCTCTAGACAGTTGGCTAAACGCCTTGGTTTAAGTCACACAGCAGTGGCGAATAAACTGCGTGAATATGGGATCAATCGTAAGACGGTCAAAGTATAGCGAGTATGGGCATTAATTTTTAATGCCCATATCTTTGGTCACCCCATCTAATTTAATATTTTCAATGCCATCTTCTTTGAACGTGATTTCGATACTAATATTGCTGCGCGCTAAAAAGTAATCTACTTTGTTAAAAGTGAGCAAATAGTTGCCTTTGACCTCGTCGTTATAGTCTTTTTTCTGTAGTGCAATTCGGTGATTGCCAATTTGCCAGTCAAATCCTTCAATAAAACCTTTATTAAATTCTTGGATCCAAACTTTGTTGTCATCTTTGCTCAAAGTGAGGGCAATGGAGTAAGACTCTGGTAATTCAGCCATATTGTAGGTTTTACCACCGATACGGAATTCCTTTGACTTTTTGGTCCACGCAAATCCGAATGTAAAAGGTTTTTCAACGCCCGTTGGGTAACGCAATGTACCTGCGCCTTCAAAATCAAAGTCGGCAAAGCTAAGATGAGAAAAAAACAAGGAAAATAATCCACAAAGAGCGGATACAAGATAACGGTTTTTCATTATGATCAACTTGTTAGGCTTTTTTTGAAGACTAGTTGAGCAACCGAAAGTTAGCAAGTTAATCTTGCTCCGTAAGGCTTGTATGTTAGACTGCCTAGTCTATTTGTCTGGTTGGACCATTTAACAATGAACCTCTATTTTCGATTGCTGTTACTGTTTTGGAAAATAAAAAGAAACAAAGAATATCAATCACTCCTCGACGTGGTGGATTGTGAGTTTAAAGTCATGCCAAGCGACTGCGACATCAATTTGCATTTAACTAATTCACGCTATTTGGCGTTTATGGACTTGGCGAGAACTTGGATGACAGAGCGGATTGGTTTGTTTTCTGCGGTTATGAAGCGTCGCTGGTTTCCAATTGTAAATGCCACTGCGATCACTTATATCAGAGACATTAAACCTTTTCAGTCGTTTACTGTGAGTACCCGTTTGGTGGGGTGGGATCATAAGTACTTTTACATTGAGCAAAAATTTCACTCTGAGCGTGGGTTGCATGCTATCGCTTATGTGCGTGGTGTGTTTAAAAAGAAAAAAGGCATTGTGACGGTAGAAGAGATGCTTGAAGTTGCGGGCTTTAAGGGGGAAACACCGATCCTTCCTGTCGAGATCATGCATTGGAAAGCCATGTTAGAAGAAAAGAAAAGTAACAATAAATGATAAAAGGCCACATAAAGTGGCCTTTGGGATTGAGAAAGTAATTGTGTGAGTAAAACTTAAAACTTGTATTTAACACCAAACATGGCAACCACAGGGTCAAGCTCAACGTCTGAAGTCAGTGTTTTTACGCCATTTGCGTATACGGTTGCATCTGTATTGATATCCATTTTAGATACCATAGCATGCAGGCCCCATTTTTCGTTTAACATGTAGTTAAAGCCAACTTGCAATGCGATGCCAAACGAGCTGTCTAGATCTACTTTTACATCTTCAGTGCCTAACGTGGTGCGTAACGCCGGTGTCGCTTCTTCATCAAAGAATACGGTGTAGTTAAGACCCGCACCTACAAATGGGCGAAACTTTTCATCAGCACCAAAAAAGTGGTATTGCGCCAATAATGTTGGTGGTAGATGCTTCACTTTTGCAATTTCAGCACCTTGTAAGCCACCTGCACCGTTTACTGTGTGTGAAAACGGTGTTGCTGCGATCAATTCAAAAGTAATGTTATCTGAATACTGATAGTCGAATGTTAAACCTAACTGTGTATCTGAATCTGCCACTAAGCCTAGCGCTTTGTTTTGCTCAATGTGAGATGCGGTATCGCTAGGATTCACGTTGATAGCACCCACGTTGATACTAAATTGTGCTTGAGCAAAAGGCGCTGTTACTAATAATGCTGAAAGTAATGCAGTGCTAAGTGTTTTCATTGTCATCTCCTGAACCTATACGAGGTATATCTTTTTGATGAGTTCATATTAATGGGCAGGAAAAATAAAAAACTGTTCTAGATCAAATTTTGAGAATGGAAGGTTCAGAAATTTTTGAAACTTTGATTTAGATTAAGTTTTATCAGCAAACCTCTGCGTCTGAGCCTCCTAAATAGACCCACTTGTCATAAACTTGACTTGATAGTGCAATGAAATCGCAACTTCGGAACGCTGTAATGTCAACAGTATGTTCTACTAAGAGCCGAAGATCATGGCACATCAATTAGCCGCGCGTAAATCCCTTGAATTAACAACCATCGAAAAACTACAAACGCTTATCCAAGCTCCATCTGTCACACCCTGTGATGCTGGAACTTTATCTTGGCTATCAGCAATGTTAGAAGCACAAGGTTTTGAGGTGCTATTAGATGAAGAAGTATATGGGGTAAAAAACCTCGTGCTGAGACGGCATTTTTCATCCGGGCCAAGCCTAGCTTTTGCTGGCCATGTTGATGTTGTGCCAGCCACTGATCGAGGTTGGGATGTACCGCCTTTTAGTGGTGATATTGTCAATGGTGAGATCATTGGTCGTGGTGCTGCTGATATGAAAGGGGGTATCGCAGCAATGCTTAGCGCGACCGAGGCGCTAAATAAGCACTCAACAGCCTGTCAGGGAACCTTTTACTGGTTACTTACTTCTGATGAAGAAGGGGAGGCTGAGTACGGGTCAAAAAGGATCGCGCACTTTTTACAACAGCACAATATCTCCATTGATGCCTGTTTAGTGGGTGAACCTACATCAGATAAATTGGTTGGTGACACCATAAAAAATGGTCGCCGAGGTGCTTTGTCTGGACGTATTCAGGTGCGTGGAAAAGCTGGCCATGTGGCATATCCAGAAAATACTGTTAATGCGGCCCACCTTGCCGGTGAAATCGTTTCTGCATTGACACAATTGGTGTGGTGGAAGGATGAGCCTGGCTCAAAAACGCATTTACAAGTCACAGGGATCACGGTGCCAAATATTGTGGATAATTTGGTGCCTAGTGAATGTGAAGTGACTTTTAATATTCGATATAGCCATGCATATCGTGGTGAGAGTGTTTGCGCGCTAGTCGAGTCTGTATTAGGCAAGTGGCAGCACCATTTAAAATTTGTTTGGGAGCGACCTTGTGAGCCTTATTACACGGGCAGCCGTAAACAAAATTGTTTTTTAGCTTTGGCCGAAAAAGCGATCCATCAGGTAACAGGGCAATATCCTGCATTGAGCACCTCAGGTGGAACATCAGATGGGCGCTTTTTTGCGAGTGAAAATACGCAGGTTGTGGAATGTGGTGTACGAAATCATACTATACACCAAGTGAATGAGCGTGTACCTATATCTGACTTAGAAAAAATAGAGAAAATGTACTTAAATGTTTTACAAGAATTTTTTCTAAAAAAACAAATTTAGAAAAAAGTTTATAAATATTCTTGAAAATAAATCTGCTGACCATAAATAGGTTAGTGAAGACGCCATAAAGGGTTTTCACTAACCAACATTTTGAATTTTAAAACATAAAGGTTGTGACTGGTTCAAGCTGAAGAGTCATAGACCTATATCGCTTAATTATGAGGATATTATTATGCGCACAGTAGACCTATCTCCGTTATACCGTTCATTTATTGGCTTTGATCACTTAGCATCGATGATGGATGCCGCAGCACGTACAGATAAGCAGCCAAGCTTTCCGCCGTATAACATTGAAGCACTAGAGCAAGACAAATACCAAATTACCATGGCTGTTGCTGGTTTTAGTGAGCAAGAGCTGAATATTGAATCTGAAAATAACACGCTTAAAGTATCTGGCACCAAGGCACAGAAAAGTGCCCAAAGTGAGCGCAAATTTATTCACCAAGGTATCGCAGAGCGCAGCTTTGAGAGAAAGTTCCAACTTGGTGATCATGTTAAAGTGATTGGTGCAGAATTAGAACATGGCTTACTTGTGATTAATCTAGAGCGAGAAATACCGGAAGCGCTGAAACCGCGAAAAATTGAAATTGGAACAGGCCAACTCATCGATAACAAATAGCGAAAAGTAAGCTCCAACCAAACTCCCTAGCAAAAGTAATGAAGTGCCGCTAATCGTTTTAGCGGCATTTTTGGTTTTAGCGTGGCATTAATTTGATAAAAAACGCGAGACGCTAAACGGTGTCAGGTCGAGTGTGGTTGGTTGACCTGTGACGAGTTCGGTAATGAGCTTGCCTGTGATAGCTGAGGTGAGAATGCCTGTTCTAAAATGTCCACATGCATTTAAATAACCTTCAACTCCTGGTGTTTTGCCAAGAATAGGCAATTCGTCCGGTGTACCAGGGCGTAAGCCTGCCCAGCAGCGCTTAATGTTGCTTTGCTTTAATATGGGTAAACACTTGGTAGCACCTTGCGATAGTTCACTGACCTTGTCGAGTGAATTGGTAACATCAAAGCCTTTTTCTTCGGTTGATGAACCAATAAGTATCTCACCGTTATCTTTTTGCGCTATATAACAATCGCTTGTGCTCACGCAGCCTCGAAGTATCTTTGGCATACGTTCAGACAGCACGATTTGTCCTTTGACGGGGTAAACAGGCATGCTCATGCCAGTGGCTTTTTGAAATAGCTCATCGGCCCAAGCACCTGACGCATTGATAAGCGTATCGCATTTATATGTGCCTGAGTCCGTCGTTACACCTACAACACGGTTTCCCTGTTTTAAAACGTCTTGTATTTCGGTGTTTAATATAAGTTCAACACCATTTTGACGCGCCCCTTCAGTGTAGGCATCTACTAAGCGATAAGGGTTGACTTGATGGTCGCAGGTAAAGTCAATTGCACCGATAGCATCAGGCGTAATGTACGGCTCTTCTTCCTTCAATTGTTCAGCGCTGAGCCAGCGAACTTGATCCGTTAAGTGTGGAATACCGCTCAATATTTGGTCCGCGTATAGCTTATCTTCATGGTTGTACATAATGAATTTAAGCCCAGTGCGTTCAAATTTGAAATCAACTCCGTGTTTATCCAATAGTTCTTTATGTAACGCTGGGTACATGTCATTGGAAGTCAGCGCAAATTCAAAAAAGCAATCTGGCAATTGATGTGGGCGCATGACAGGGATTTCTTTACCATTTGCCTCGCTTTGTAACTTAGACAGTGTTTTGAAAAAGATCACCCCACATCCTAAACCCACGGATTCACCAATTGCCCAGAGTCCGCCAGCGGAGGCGCGAGAAGCATTACCCGGCTTTTTTATGTCAATTAAAGCGATGCTTAAGTTGGTATCTCGGCTCAGAAAATACGCACAAGCAGCACCAATAGCACCGCCTCCAGCTATCACAACATCATACTGCTTCATGGTTATCCTCCAATAATTGAAAAGGGATAGGATCAAGGGGGAAACGCGGTTTGATAGTACCAATATTGTCGTAAATGCCAGCGTTGTGTAGGCGGTCGATGGCATAGCTTGCGCAGGTCTTCCCTTGGCAATCACCCATACCAATACGAGTACGCATTTTCAGACTTGTGATGTCTTTCGCGCCTTGTTCAATGGCTTGGTCTATTTGCGCACGAGTGGTTTGCTCGCAGCGGCAGACAATGGTGTCGGCTTCTGGTAGGTCGAGTAAGCCCGGCTGGCGCTCGCTAAAGCGATCAAAGCCACAGCGAAAACGTTTAATTCGCTCTAACTTTCTCATTATTTTTCCAGCATGTTGCGCTGCTTGTTTTGGCGTGATAATGGCGCGACTTTGCGCGATTCTTACAGCGGCAATTTGCCCTTCACAAATTGCCGCATCAGCACCGAGCAAGCCATTGCTATCACCTACAATAAAGGTGTTAGATAAGTTGCTTTGATACCACTTATCAAGTTTTGGTACATAGCCGCTGATAGTGTTATAGCTATGTTCGACGCCTAACAGCATAGCGAGTTGGCTACGAGCGACAAAGCCGTAACCAACACCTATTGCATCAACATCGATGGTTTTGCTTTGAGCGTGAATAGCCCCCCAATTACTATCGTACGGAGCGACAGTAATATGCTCTAGATTTTGCGTGCCATGGGCTTTGACGATGCCCCAACCATAGAGAAATGGAATACCATGCTTTTTTAGATATGCCATCATACTTAGCCCTGAAAGCGTTAATTTAGGCTTATTCAATAAAGCAACAGCTTCTTTGGCGAGTTTGTTGAAATGGCTTGCTTCGTATACGCCAACAACATCCACACCAGCTTTATGCAGCTGGCAAGCAACTAATGGTAATAACGGTCCCGTGCCAACTAATGCCATTCGAGAACCTGGTTTTACAAGCCCACTTTTTATTTGCAGTTGCACGCCGCCCAGTAACATTACACCAGGAGTATGCCAACCTGGAAAAGGAATGCTGCGTTCATGGCAACCCGTCGCTAACACCAATTCATCAAATTCAAGACTGGATAGCACGTTGTTTTTGTTTAGCAACAGATTACGGCTACCCTCTGGGCCTAATACTCGGGTGTTGGTCATGAGTTGGATGTGCTGAGCTTGGCTTTCAAAACGAGTGCGTAACGCTGCCATTGCGCGTTGCAGGTTATCATCGAGATGCGGCAAATGGTTGGTTTGACGCAACGGACCGCGATAGATAACGCCACCGATTTTTGGGGCTTCGTCTACGACAACGCTTGGGATGCCATATTTGCCAAGCTGTGCTGCCGTCGCTGTACCTGAAGGGCCTGCACCGACAATAACCACAGGAGTTTGTGTGCTCATTTTATTCCCTCCTGTACAAATCGATTAGCGAGCGTTTCGACTTTCATATTTGGTTGCACCAATGTTTGGCATGCGCGTTGCTTAAATTGATCGTTGACTTTGACATGACAGCAATGGCACACCCCCATACCACAATATGCGCCTGATTGAGCATTATGATCATTGTGCATAATGGCTTTTTGGTCGGTTGCGAGTAGCACACTCAGTAGGGTTTCACCCTCACTGGCAGCAACTTTGTTTTGATTGATCTCTATTTCAAAAAGGGAGGATGATAATGGTGTTATATCCTTTGTTCGTTTTAACGTTTTCATTCTTGCCTCGAATAAATTATCTCAACTTGATATCCCTGGGTGAATAAACACCCTAGTGGGCAAGGTACAGACGAATAGTGGGTAAAACAAACAAAACTTTTACATTGAGTTAACTTTGTTAGGGTTGTTTGATCTAGATCTATCTTATTTTGAGCGAAGAATGGCGACATCCAATCATTGTGCGTCAAATTGCTGTTGTAATTGTTCGCTCATTGCTTTGATCCCGGCTATTTTTTCCTCTGCAAACACTAGTTCTTCTTGGCTAATTCCTTCCCTTTTTCCTCGTTCCAATAGTGCTTCTAAGCGCGCTACCTTAGTCTTTGCAGCAATGATGAATTGCTGTTTGAGCTTTTTCTCTTGGTTGTCCCCAAAGGCTTGATAGCTATCATAGTCGTTTAAATCACCTTTATATGAGGCGCTTTTTGTGGGTTTACCAATAGGGGGAATGTAGTTATCAGGTTCTTCAACTGCTGTATCATCTGTGCTCATAATCTCTTCTGTGGGGATTATGACAGTATTCGTATTGATTTGTGATTGCGTTGTTGTCTCAGCTTGAGTTTGCTTTGCTTGTGTTTTGGCATAGTGGCTGTGCTCGATAACCTTTTTATGCACAACAGAAGTGGCTGGCTGTGCAAAGTATACTGCGCCAGCAATCGTGAATATCACGATTGCTGCGCTAACAACGTACTGCTTTTTCATTGCACCACTCCGTTTTCAGTAAGCCATTGCGTTTTTAGTTTTTCATAGGCTGTTCTCGCAAACGCTTCTGTTAATGCGAGTTTAGCTTGATACTTAACAGTTTCACTATCAATTGGATAATACGCGTAAAAGCGCTGCTTAGTTTGTGCTACCAACCATTGTCCTTTTGGTGTGCGAATTGGCTTGGATAGCTGTTTTGGGCGAAGACTGAATGCAAGCTGTTGTGCCCATGAATTTTGCTTCTGGCGCTTGATCAGCCCTTGGCTATTTGCAAACAAATCTTGCACATTAAAGTGCTGCGTTGCTTGCTCAAAACCTTGGGTAGCCGCAACTTGTCTAAAATGTTCTGCTTTGTCTTTGTTTGCAAACTGCACCGCATTGGCCTGCACTTTCTCAATGTATTTAAAGCTTTCTTTATTTGCCTTAAAGTAGTCACTCACCACGTTGCCTGTAATGTTTTGTTGCAGTCGCTCAATGTATTCACTTCGTTCTCCATGCATACTGTGTACTACACCAAAGTAATTTTGCATTACGGGCCTAAGTAACTCGCCTTTAGCTATATTGGTGAGTCTATTTCGCGATAATCCCTGCGAGTGTATCTTTCCTTCAAGCTTTTTCATGGTTAGATTGAAATGTCTGTGTTCAGCCACTAATGTTTTGAATAACTGGAAGTCACCTTGATGAAGCTTATAGCGATTTTGCATCGATTGTTCTTGCATGAGGGTTGCTAAAGTTAATGGGCCGTTCGCTAAATTGCTTAAGTCGATTTCCTGCATTTTTGTTAATTGCGCAGGAGAATACACATTGGTACTTGGATACGCTGGTAGGTTTTCTGCCAACCACTTAGAACTATATGGTGTCCAAGCCTTGTCAGCGAGCTTACTGATATTGGGTAGCTTAAAGCGCGCTTTTAAAAGCGATAGCGTGTATCGGCGAGTATGATAGTCAGTGCTAAACCCGACCATTGATTGCCTTTGCAAAATATCAGAATGGCGCTTTTTAGCTTGCTCTAGCAGAAAACTATTTTCAAGTAGGCGGGCTTTGGCTTGTTGCGTTGTGACATTGGGTTCTTTATTTTGCAGAGCAAGCTGAACCAGTTCTACTTCAGCTTTACTAAAGCTTATCTGTGCGAAAACTGGCAAGCTTAAGCAGCTTGCCAGTAGGATAACCAAAGTACGCATTAACGCGCCACCATGGCATGGTTAAGTAGGTGTACTACCATTGCGATTGCGTGCGGGATCACGAGTTTTGCCGTGTTCAAGCGGTCGTAATGATCTTTAGAGTTAAGCACGATACCACCTTGAGAATAGGAAAACGAGCCACCCTGTGTTAGTAAAGGGCGAATATCTTGGCTGTTTACGGCCAATGGAGAAAAAGTTTCTAATGCTTCTTTTACTAACTGTGTATTGTTCAGGTTTTCTTTATCATAATAATCTTTGACCCAAGACTCCCAGCTAGCGTGGTTCAGATCCGACGTGGTCCATGTGTGGTGAGGTTGTAATAAGTCTGTCGTGTGAAATACAAAACCAAGGATCTGAGGGTTACCACTTTGTAGATACTTTTGATACCAATATTGGCCTAGATTATCGATAGGCTGAAATGGCATTTCTTCAAAGTCATCATACATACTGTATGTTGAGTGGCTATCAATTCTGTAGTTTGCTTCGGTAATGCCGTAACTGTTGTATTGTGTGTCATCGGCTCTAAACCAACCGGTTTCTCCACCACGGCCATCATCCAAGTAGTCACCTTTTAACCACGTAGAAGCAATCGAATCAACAGTGCCCCACACTGTGAGCTTTTCCCAGTTATAACCGCCAAAATCATTGCCATGGACATCTGGGCCTTGAGTATGATTTTGGAAATGCCAGTAACTTGTGTATTTTACAATGCTCTCTGCTGCTCCCCAAAGCGGTGCTTGGACACAGTCACCCGTGATAGCACCGCAAAAAAACGTATCTTCAAAATCATCTACATCAAAAGCAGCTTGTCCGAGTAAGTCAGCGAGCGCATTTACGTTCATATTGTTTGCTTGCGCGTATTGAACCAACTTGTTGTATTGTGTGGAGCTTGGATTTTGAGCCATATAATTAACCGCATCTATTACGATACGTTTGTGTGTTTCTTGGCTAAAAGCATGCGCATCAATTGCTGCAACACTCAAAAAAGGTAATGAGCACAGTATTAATTTTTTCATAACGATCCTTGGGTAAAGTAATCACTCTAGTTCAAAGGGCGTTATTTGACACATTTTTTGTTACATTTAAGTTGCACTTGTATTAAATGTTTTTGTAACTCTTTGTATGAAAACTGTGATTGTTGAAGTGTGCTTGGTCAGGTATTATTAGGTATCAATTTCGGCACAAAGTAATGCAAAAAAGAAAAATCATGTCATGAGAAAACTATTTACACTCCTGAGCTTTTTGATAGCCGCGTTATCGTGGGGAGTCCATGCAGAAGAGCCACAGCAAGCGTCTGTTCAAAGTTTGGATGAGGATGAGTTCTACTGGCAATTGAGCTTGGGACTATATGGCGTTAAAACTCAGCTCCCAGAACTGGTCGGTGCTGACTCTACGTATAGCGGTGCAACTGTATTGGTTGATGCCATAGTAGAATACAAAAATTTTTATTTGAGAGCGCGTTCAGGAGACTTTTTTGGCGGAGCTGATGTGGGTTACCAGCTTTGGCAAAGTGGAGATACGGGTATCGATCTGATTGTGGGTAGTTATGAACTACCGTTCAGTGAGAAGGGTTATGACAGCGATGGGGCGGTGGTTCCTGAATTGGCTGGGATTAAGGAGCGTGAGCAGGATTCTTCGCTAGGCGTTGCATATTATAGAAACTTTAATGATTACCAAGTAATTGTAGAGTTAGTGTATGACGCACTAGGTGAGAGTCGTGGCTGGGTTTTACATGCTGAATCAACCAGAACATTCGAATTACGCAATTGGGATGTATGGTTAAACTTCGGCTTAAATTACTATTCGGGTAATTTTATCGATTATTACTATGGTGTCGATAGTGACGAGCAAACTGCATTTAGACCTATGTACGAACTAAGTGGTGGCGCGTCAGTTTTTACTCAACTCCAAGCTAACTACCCAATTTCACAAAGCTGGGTCTTCAGTGGCGGAGCATCATTGCTGGTGGGGAGTACCAATGTAAAAAACAGTCCATTGGTGGAGTCTCAGCACGCCAGTGTTATTTTTGCGGGAGTGAAATATGTATTCTAAATTCATGTCCGCAAAATTATTACTAGGATTAGTAGCTACAATTGCAACCTGCCAAGCACAAGCTAAAAGCGAGAGCTCAGGTCAAATATTGAATGTAACACCTAATAAGTGTGTTGCACTGACTCAAGGAAGAACCTGTTATGCAGATGTTGAATTTAAAGTTGTAACACCAAAAGTTGGAGACTATTGCCTTCGTGAAGGGTATTCAAAGAAGATCTTACAATGTTGGGCGAATACGCAATCATTCTCGTACACGCTGAACTTTGGCTCAGAACAGAGCCTGAGTTATGAACTTATTTCTCAAGCGCAAAGAGATGTACTTGCAGTGACGACTATTGAAGTCAACTGGGTACACAAGGTACAAACCAAAAAGCGTCGTTGGCGTTTATTCTAAACACGACAAAAACGATGAAAGAGCTCTGGGGAGCTCTTTCATCGGGTGTGTAAAAGCAGGCTTCAGTTAGTTACATTAGATACTCGTTGTTCCCTGATTTGCTGTAAGCTAACAACATTACTGATGTTGAATAGCGTTTCTTTAATAATATTTGCAAATATATGCAGCGCCTTACGCCAGGCATTTCGCAAAGCAAGTGTAAATTGTGCGCCTAAGTGTAATTGCAAGCAACAGATCATAGCGTTACAAAGCACTGAAATATCACGCTCGTTTGGGTTGAGCATCGCGAAGTTAGGTGCGCACTTTTTGATGAAGTTCGATAACTGCTCTTGTTGGGGGAGTAAGTAAACAGCTTCTTGCAAAAAGTGGTTAATAGATTGCTCCACACTGAGTAATTGTTCATTGTTTCGGGGCAGCAATAATTGCGTATCGTATCGGTTAACTTGAGTTTGTAGGCTTACACAAAAACAGTGAAAATTTGGTTGAATGATAGATAGTGATTGCGTCAATAATTGATATTGATAGGGAGAGATACTCATAATCGCCTCTTCGTCGATTAAGAGCGCATCCGTTTGCTCGGTTAGTGCTGCTCAGTGCCACTTTATTACTTCTAGATAGATGACACCACCGTTTCGCGTATAAATTATCAAGGTTAATTTATTGCTCGTAATTTTGAGTATAGCGCTTATATTAAAGTATGCGAGATAGATTCAAAATTTGTGCGAATATACTCAAGGTTGTGAGACTTTTCTGCATTCTATTTTCTGTACACGAGACTAACAATTATGCTCAAGTGCCCAAAGGCTCTATTTAATTGAGCATGAAGGTTGCTTATTAATGGAACTGTCTTTATAATACAGCGCATATTTTGCAGTACTAACTGCTTATTTATTGGCGCGGGATGGAGCAGCCTGGTAGCTCGTCGGGCTCATAACCCGAAGGTCGTCGGTTCAAATCCGGCTCCCGCAACCAAACTTAGAATGTTATACATTCTTGTACGGTTTCGCGCATTCTTTGTAATGCGCGTTTTGCGTTTAAGCGTCAGCTTAATAAAGCTGCAGTGGCACGCAACCAAGCTAGGCCTTTGGCCACACAGTTTTGTTTTAGGTGTGACGCCCCGCTTGGTTCGGGGCGTTGTTGTATCTGCAGTTTAGGTTTCTATCCCAAGCTTTGGTACGAAACAACTAAGTTATTGGGGCTAAGGCCCTTTTTTTGTTTGTATGGAGGAAATTTGTGACAAAACTCGAGCAAGAATTAACAGCAATGTTGGAGCCTGCGGTTGCCGCGTTAGGGTTTGAATTATTGGGTCTTGAGTTTGTGCAAGCTGGTCGTCATTCTACATTGCGTGTTTATATCGAACATGAAAATGGTATTACGGTAGACAATTGTGCAGATGTAAGTAGACAAGTCAGTGCGATTTTAGACGTTGAAGACCCGATTACAAACGAATACGACTTAGAAGTATCGTCTCCTGGTGTTGATAGACCACTGTTTAAACCGGCACATTACGAAAAAGCGCAAGGCGAAGAAGTACGTATTCGTACTAAATTGCCACAAGATGGTCGCCGTAACTTTAAAGGTGACTTAATTGCTGTGAGTGGTGACATGATCACAGTGAGCATCGATGGTAATGAACATATGATTATGCTTAGCAACATCGAGCGTGCGAATATTATCGCAAAGTTTTAACTATTGAGTGCGAAGGACAAGGGCAAGCGAGGCATTACCTATGGCAAAAGAAATATTATTGGTGGCAGAAGCCGTTTCCAATGAGAAGGCAGTCCCAAGAGAAAAGATTTTTGAAGCGTTAGAGTTCGCACTAGCGACTGCAACAAAGAAAAAACACACAGGTGAAATTGAAGTTCGTGTTTCAATTGACCGCAAAACGGGTGAATATGATACGTTCCGTCGCTGGATGGTTGTAGAGCCACAAGAAGATGGTTCACTAGAAAACCCATACGCTGAGATCACGCTCGAAGCTGCTCAAGTAGATGAACCAGAAATTCAACTTGGTGAGTTTGTCGAAGAACAAATCGAGTCTATCAAGTTTGACCGTATTACCACGCAGATGGCCAAGCAAGTGATCGTACAAAAAGTACGTGAAGCCGAGCGCGCTTTGGTTGTTGAAGCGTATAAAGACCAAAAAGGTGAGTTGGTAACGGGTGTTGTTAAAAAAGCAACTCGTGATGCGATTGTGATTGATTTAGGTAACAATGCTGAAGCGGTGATCTACCGTGAAGATATGTTGCCACGCGAAAGCTTCCGTCCAGGCGACCGAGTTCGTGGTTTACTTTACGAAGTTAAGCCAGAAGCGCGTGGTGCACAATTATTTGTGACGCGTTCAAAGCCTGAGATGCTAATGGAGTTGTTCCGCATTGAAGTGCCAGAAATTGGCGAAGAAATGATTGAGCTTCGTGGTGCGGCGCGTGATCCTGGTTCTCGAGCAAAAATTGCTGTTAAATCTAACGACAAGCGTATCGACCCAGTTGGTGCGTGCGTTGGTATGCGTGGTGCGCGTGTGCAAGCAGTATCGACAGAGCTTGGCGGTGAGCGTGTTGACATCGTGTTATACGATGACAACCCAGCACAATTCGTTATCAATGCAATGGCACCAGCTGAGGTTGCATCAATTGTGATGGACGAAGATTCTCGTTCAATGGATATCGCAGTTGAAGCAGATAACCTAGCACAAGCAATCGGTCGCAATGGTCAAAACATTCGTCTTGCTAGTCAGTTAACTGGTTGGGAATTAAATGTGATGACGGTTGAAGACATGGAAGCGAAAAACGCGGAAGAGTCAGACAAGCTAGTTAACTTATTCACTGAAAACCTTGATATAGATGACGACTTCGCGGCGCTACTTATCAATGAAGGTTTCTCTACGCTTGAAGAAGTGGCGTACGTACCGGTTGCTGAGTTTTTAGAGATTGATGGTCTTGATGAAGACACTGTGGAAGAACTGCGCAATCGTGCAAAAGATGCATTAACGACAAAAGCACTTAAGACTGAAGAAAGCCTAGAAGGTGCAGAGCCTGCTGAAGACTTATTGACACTTGAAGGTTTAGAGCGTCATCTTGCATTTGTAATGGCGAGCAAAGGCGTTGTTACGCTTGAAGACTTAGCCGAGCAAGGTATTGATGAACTAGTCGAAATTACAGAATTATCAGAGCAAGAAGCTGGGCAGTTGATTATGGCTGCTCGTAACATTTGTTGGTTTGGTGAAGACGCATAATTTATTAACGGAGGTAACACACACTATGGCAGAAGTGAGCATTGAGAAACTAGCCGAGACAATTGATACAACTGTTGATAAATTGCTGCAGCAGTTGAATGATGCAGGGATCACCAAAGGTAAAGACGACACGGTTACTGAGTCTGAAAAAGCGCAGTTGCTTGATCACTTGAGCAAGCAACATGGTGGCAAAGGCGCCGAAGGCCCTGAGCGTATGACTCTACAACGCAAGAGCAAAAGCACGCTGAGCGTTAAAGGTTCAACGGGCAAAGAAAAGTCTGTATCTGTAGAAGTGCGTAAAAAACGCACTTATGTGAAAAAAAGCGCGATTGATCAGCAAAAAGAGCAAGAGCGTTTAGCAGCTGAAGAAGCAGCACGCCAAGAGGCGGAGCTGAAAGCACAGCAAGAAGCTGAGCAACAGGCTAAAGAAGAAGCTGAGCGTAAAGCGAAAGAGGAAGCGGAGCGCAAAGCGAAAGAAGAAGCAAAACGTAAAGCGGAAGCGGAGCGTAAAGCGAACGAACAGCAAGACAAAAAAGTGGACAGTGCGCAACTTGAAAAAGAGCGCATAGAAGCTGAGCGTCTGCAAAAAGAAGCAGAAGAGGCAGCATTGAGAAAAGCTGAAGAAGAAGCGAAGCGCCAAGCTGAAGAGGCGCGCAAGTTAGCAGAAGAAAACGAAGCTCGTTGGAAGCAAGAAGAAGAGGAGCGTCGTCGTCGCGAAGAAACGGCGGACCACCACTTAACGACTTCAACTTATGCTCGTGAAGCAGAAGATGAGTCAGATGCGCGTGAAGAGAAAAGTGCGCGTCGTAAGAAGAAGAAAAAAGCGCCAGCTAAAGAGCAAGAAGCACATGTAAAGGGCCGTAAGGGCAAGCTTAAAGCGCCTACATCATTGCAGCATGGTTTCCAAAAGCCTGTTTCGGATGTAAAACAAGAAGTGCGTATTAGCGAAACCATCACCGTTGCAGAGCTTGCATCTCGTATGGCGGTGAAAGGCGCAGAAGTTGTTAAGACAATGATGAAAATGGGCGATATGGTGACCATTAACCAAGTTATCGACCAAGAAACTGCGCAGTTAGTAGCCGAAGAAATGGGCCACAAAGTTATTCTAGTGAAAGAAAACGAGCTAGAAGAGCAAGTACTAAGTGACCGTGCAGAAGTAGAATCAACAGAATCTCGTGCACCGGTTGTAACGGTAATGGGTCACGTTGACCACGGTAAAACATCAACACTTGACTACATTCGTAGCGCGAAAGTTGCATCTGGTGAAGCGGGTGGTATCACACAGCATATTGGTGCATATCACGTTGAAACTGATGGTGGCATGATCACTTTCCTAGATACACCGGGACACGCAGCGTTTACTTCAATGCGTGCTCGTGGTGCAAAAGCAACGGATATCGTTATTCTAGTTGTTGCAGCAGACGATGGCGTAATGCCACAAACTAAAGAAGCGGTACAGCACGCGAAAGCGGCTGGTGTTCCTTTAATTGTTGCTGTGAACAAGATGGATAAAGAAGGCGCCGATCCAGATCGCGTTAAGAATGAGCTTGCGCAACTTGATGTTATCCCAGAAGAGTGGGGTGGTGATACGCAGTTTGTACACATCTCTGCAAAAGCGGGTACTGGTGTTGATGAACTACTCGAAGCTGTTCTAATGCAAGCTGAAATCTTAGAGCTAACGGCGCCAACTCAAGGTATGGCAGCGGGTGTTGTTATTGAATCACGCCTTGATAAAGGTCGTGGTCCAGTTGCTACGGTACTTGTTCAGTCTGGCCAATTAAGCCAAGGTGACATCGTTCTTTGTGGTCTAGAGTATGGCCGTGTTCGTGCGATGCGTGACGAAAATGGTAAAGAAATTAAGACTGCGGGTCCTTCAATCCCTGTCGAGATTTTAGGCCTGTCAGGCGTGCCCGCAGCTGGTGATGAAGCAACCGTTGTTAAAGACGAGCGTAAAGCGCGTGAAGTTGCATTATACCGTCAAGGTAAATATCGTGATGTTAAGCTGGCTCGTCAGCAAAAAGCGAAACTTGAGAACATGTTCAGCAATATGACTGAAGGCAATGTGTCTGAAGTCAATGTTGTATTAAAAGCAGATGTTCAAGGCTCAATTGAAGCGATTGCTGATTCACTGACTAAGCTCTCTACAGATGAAGTTAAAGTGAAGATTGTTGGTTCTGGTGTTGGTGGTATCACTGAAACAGATGCAACGCTCGCTGCTGCATCTAACGCGATTATTGTTGGCTTCAACGTTCGTGCTGACGCATCTGCGCGTAAAGTGATTGAAGCTGAAAACTTAGACTTACGTTACTACAGCGTTATCTATAGCCTAATCGAAGAAGTGAAACAAGCGATGTCTGGTATGCTGGCACCAGAATTTAAGCAAGAGATCATTGGTCTTGCTGAAGTTCGTGACGTGTTTAAGTCGCCGAAGATTGGTGCTATCGCAGGTTGTATGGTTACAGAAGGTGTGGTTAAACGCAGCGCGCCAATCCGTGTACTTCGTGATAACGTGGTTATCTATGAGGGTGAACTAGAGTCGCTACGTCGCTTTAAAGATGATGTGCAAGAAGTACGTAACGGTATGGAATGTGGTATCGGCGTTAAGAACTACAACGACGTTAAAGTTGGTGACCAAATCGAGGTATTCGAGACGGTTGAAGTACAACGTACTTTATAAGCCAACTTATTAAGAGTGGTTAAAATGGGGGCATAAGCCCCCATTTTGTCTATTGTGTGAAAATAAAACTTATTCATATTTATCAATAAGTTAATTTTATAAGTGGTGAAAATGAGAGAATTTTCTCGCACAGATAGAGTGGCTCAGCAGATTCAAAAAGAAATTGCGGTCATTTTACAACGTGAAATTAAAGATCCTCGTCTAGGCTTTGTAACGGTATCAGCTGTGGAAGTGTCTAGAGATTTATCATACGCAAAAATCTTTATTACTGTATTGAACACTACAGATGAAGATAAAACGAAGCAAAGTGTGGCTATTTTAAATGATGCAACTGGCTATATTCGTTCAATTCTAGGTAAGCGAATTCGTGCCCGCATAATGCCAGAGCTTCGTTTTGTGGTTGATAACTCACTGATTGAAGGTATGCGTATTTCCAATTTGGTTGATTCTGTGATCCGTGAAGACAACCAAAAGCGTGGCCCTGAATCATCAGAAGATGCTGTTGAGGACGATAAAGAGTAATGGCTAGACGTGCAAAAGGTCGTCCCGTTGATGGTATTGTGCTGCTGCACAAGCCGCAGGGGATCTCCTCCAATAAGGCGCTTCAACAAGCTAAAGGTATTTACTTTGCGCAAAAAGCAGGGCACACGGGCGCACTCGACCCGCTTGCAACGGGTATGTTACCTATCTGCTTTGGCGAAGCGACCAAGTTTACTCAGTTTTTATTGGACACTGATAAAACGTATGTGGTGCGTGCCAAGTTGGGTGAACGAACCACCACGTCAGACTCGGATGGTGAAATTGTCGAAACCAGACCCGTGTCTATCGATCAAGATACATTACAAAGTGCGGTAAACAGCTTTTTGGGAGAGTCGGACCAGTATCCCTCGATGTACTCTGCACTAAAATACCAAGGCCAACCTTTGTATAAGTATGCACGTGAAGGCATCGAAGTGCCTCGCAAGTGCAGAAAAATTAATGTGTATAGCCTTACGCTTGATGAATATGATGCTGACAATGAAGAAATTCAAATGACAGCTCATGTGTCAAAAGGCACTTATATTCGCACTATTGTTGATGACCTTGGTGAAAAACTGGACTGCGGCGCACATGTGATCATGTTACATCGCTCTAAAGTGGGTCATTATCCGAGTGAAAGAATGGTGACGATAGAGCAGCTTGAAGAAAAGCTTCAGCAGGCAAAATCGGAAGGTTTAGAACCATCTACCTACCTAGATGAACTTTTGTTGCCGATGGACACCGCTTTGGTTGATTTACCTGTTATAGACATTACCCAAGAGCAAGGTAAAGCATTTAGTCACGGTCAGGTTGTTGTCTGCGGTGAAGTGCCCGATGGGATCATCAAAGTTGTTGCGGATGGCCAGTTTATTGGTATTGGCGAGCGCAATGCGGACGGCCATTTAAAAGCAAAGAGAGCGTTGTCTAGCAACCAGTAAGTTTTACTAGCGTCAGATAGGACTTGCTGGTACAATTCGCGCCTCTTACCGCTTTGGCTGAATTAGTGATCGGCTAAAGCACAATTTAAATTCTATTTTGGAGTTATTATGTCACTAAGCAACCAAGAAAAAGCAGAAATCGTAGCAAAATTCGCACGTGCTGAAGGCGACACTGGTTCACCAGAAGTTCAAGTTGCACTTCTAACTGCTGACATCAACAAGTTACAAGGTCACTTTGCTAACCACAAGCATGACTTCCACTCACGTCGTGGTCTTCTACGTAAAGTTAGCCAACGTCGTAACTTGCTTGATTACCTAAAAGGTAAGAGCGTTGAGCGTTACTCAGCACTAATCAAAGAGCTTGGCCTACGTCGCTAATAATTTGATTACTTGTTGGCTTTTTAGTCAACAGCAAAAAAAGGGGCTTAATCGCCCCTTTTTTTGTGGCTGATGTCCAAGTATACTAAGCTACTTCGGCATAGGGCCGAAACTGCGCCGACATCATTTGCCAATTGTAGTGCTTAAGCTGATTGATTAGTCTGCTTAAGACTGTAATTGGTAGTTGTTGGCGTTTATATTTTGTTTTTTGAAGGAAATATTTGTGCAAGCAATTATTAAAGAATTTCAACTAGGTCAACACACAGTGACTCTAGAAACAGGTGCTATCGCGCGTCAAGCTGACGGCGCAGTACTAGCAAGCATCGGCGACACTTCAGTACTAGTGACTGTCGTTGGTAAGCGTGACGCAGTACCAGGCCAAGACTTCTTCCCACTGACTGTAAACTATCAAGAGCGTATGTATGCAGCGGGTCGTATCCCAGGTGGTTTCTTAAAGCGTGAAGGTCGTCCAAACGATGGCGAAACACTAATCGCACGCCTTATTGACCGTCCAATTCGTCCTTTATTCCCAGATGGTTTTGTAAACGAAGTACAAGTTATCGCAACTGTTGTTTCAGTTAACCCTGAAATTCAACCAGATATGGTTGCTATGATTGGTACTTCAGCAGCACTAGCTATTTCTGGTATCCCATTCAATGGTCCAATTGGTGCCGCGCGTGTTGGCTATATTGATGGTCAATACGTACTGAACCCAACGCTTAAAGAGCTTGAGGAAAGCAAACTAGACCTAGTAGTTGCTGGTACTGAAAACGCAGTACTTATGGTTGAGTCAGAAGCTGATGTGCTTTCTGAAGAAGAAATGCTAGGTGCGGTTGTATACGGTCATGAGCAATCTCAGGCTATCATCAAAGCGGTAGAAGAGTTTAAGGCGCAAGCGGGTAAACCAACATGGGATTGGGTTGCACCAGAAAAGAACGTTGCACTTGCTGATAAAATTGCAGAGCTAGCTGCTGATAAAGTGGGTGAAGCTTACCGTATTACTGATAAAGTAGCGCGTAAAGAGGCGCTATCGGCGGCTAAAGAAGCGGTTATTGAAGCATTAACTGCGCAACTTGGTGAAGGTGAAGAGCTAGATACACAAGAAGTATCAAAACTATTTGGTTCACTGGAGAAGAAGATTGTACGTGGTCGTATCATCGCGGGTGAAAAGCGTATCGATGGCCGTGAACCAGACATGGTTCGTGCACTTGACGTGATGACAGGTGTTTTGCCTCGTACTCACGGCTCAGCAATCTTTACGCGTGGCGAAACTCAGGCGTTAGTGACAGCTACTTTAGGTACTGAACGTGATTCTCAGATGATCGATGACCTGACTGGTACGCACAAGCACCACTTCATGTTGAACTACAACTTCCCTCCTTACTGCGTAGGTGAGACTGGTTTCATTGGCTCTCCAAAGCGTCGTGAAATCGGCCACGGTAACCTAGCCAAGCGTGGTGTTCAAGCGGTACTACCTACGCTTGAAGAATTCCCATATTCAGTGCGCGTTGTATCTGAAATCACTGAATCAAATGGTTCGTCTTCTATGGCGTCAGTATGTGGTTCTTCACTTGCGCTAATGAATGCAGGTGTACCAATTAAGGCTTCTGTTGCTGGTATCGCAATGGGTCTTGTGAAAGAAGACGAAAACTTTGTTGTTCTATCAGATATCTTAGGTGACGAAGATCACTTAGGTGATATGGACTTTAAAGTTGCGGGTACAAGCGCCGGTGTTACAGCACTTCAGATGGATATCAAGATTGAAGGTATCAACAAAGAGATCATGCAAATTGCGCTTAAACAAGCGAAAGCAGCACGTTTGCACATCCTTTCTGTAATGGATGAAGCGATTTCAACACCTTCAGAAGAATTATCTGAATTTGCACCACGTATTTACACGATGAACATTCCACCGAAGAAAATCGCTGAAGTGATTGGTAAAGGTGGCGCGACAATTCGTCAGTTGACTGAAGAAACAGGCACGACCATTGAGATCGAAGATGACGGTACAATTAAGATTGCTGCAACTGATGGTATGAGTGCAAAAGATGCGATTTCTCGCATTGAAGCGTTAACAGCAGAGCTAGAAGTGGGCACGATTTACAATGGTAAAGTTGTACGTATTGTTGACTTTGGTGCATTTGTTAACGTATTACCTGGTAAAGATGGCCTAGTACATATTTCTCAGATCAGTGCTGAGCGTGTGAATAACGTGACAGATCACCTTTCTGTTGGTCAAGAAGTAAAAGTTAAAGTACTTGAAGTTGACCGCCAAGGTCGTGTTCGCTTAAGTATTAAAGAAGCACTAGAGCAACCTGCAGAAAAAGCGCCTGAAGCGCCTGCAGAATAATTTTGTGCGAATAAAATAAGATAGTAATGAAAGGGGGCTGTATGGCCCCTTTTTTTATGCTTTAATGGCCGCTAAAGTAAGAGCAGTAAAGCAGCTAAGGAAGAAAATGAAGTTTAGATCAGTTTTTATTTTGCCCATGATGATTTTGGGGCTCGCTGGCTGCCAATCAAGTCAAAGCGATCATGTTCAGCAGATTGTTAATGTGCCTTTAAGCGTGCCACTTGCCGCTAATTTTAGAAATGAAATTGCGATTGCCCGTTATTCCGAATTGCTACTAGCGAGTGATTTGCAAGCAGAACAAAAAGCGCAGCTTTATTACAATCGCGGCATGCTTTATGACAGTTTAGGACTGAGCACCTTAGCACGTATTGATTTTAATCGTGCGGTAAAGATGAAGCCTGATTTGGCTGAGGTATACAACTTCTTGGGCATTCATCACACCTTGTTGCAAGAATATGGCAAAGCCTACGAAATGTTTGATGCAGTACTTGAACTGGATGAACAACATGAATATGCCTATTTAAATAGAGGGATTGCTCTTTATTACGGCGATAGACCGACACTTGCAAGCGAAGACTTTTCAGCATTTTTATCACGCTCACCACAAGACCCTTATCGCGTGATGTGGCTATTTCTCGCTCAATCTAAAGTTGACCCAGAAATGGCTAAGGCGAAGTTGCGCGACAACAGTGGTTTGATAGATCATGATAAATGGTCAAGTCAACTGGTTGATTTGTATCTAGGTGAACTCAGTGAGACGCAGTTTTTGGGGCAAATATCCGAAGGGGTAACCGATCAGCAACAATACGCTGAACGACTTTGTGAAGCGTATTTTTACCTTGGGAAACTTTATCAGGCACGGGGTAATAAGCAAGTAGCCATAGACTTTTTTAAATTAACGCTGGCGACCAATGTGTATGAGTTTGTAGAACATAAATACGCGCGTTTAGAGTTGGATATACTTGCTGGTAATGCTGCAAGTTAACTATTTAAGTTTATGTGTTTTTATTTTACTGATGATGACGCAAAGTCATCATCAGCCTTATCTTGAAGAAACGACGGCTAGACAAAAGTATTTAGCTCGATACCCACAGAGTTACTATTTAATTCAACATACGGTGCCGCTGCAGAGCTTATCTGACGACACAGTCCTTGCATTGCAAAGTTTAAATGAGCCTGAGTTGAAATTTGAGTGGTCTATTCGTCTCGCTCAGCAAAAGGATTATGCATCGAGTACACTCTATTGGCGGCGGTATTACGATGATGTATCAAACGAACAGCGGATGCGTTTGCAAACGTTGTTGATAGAGCAAAAATCATTCGATGGGTTAGAAAAGTTACGTGCTATAACTGGTTTGTCTGAGAAGGCATATGCATTACTAGCCAGTGAAAAAGGCACCTTACCTTCGTTCATGTCGGAAAATATAAGAACTGCGCTAAATTTAAAACTAATAACGACCGAGGTTGTGTTTCCCAAAGAATGTAAAAACAGGGTGTTGTTAGTTGCGGATCATTATTCAGCGGTGAGTAAACTTCGACAATTACGGATGAAATATAATGAGCAACCAGAACCTGCTGCAAACAGTTTTTGTTTAAGTGAAGTTTTTTATGTTGGTGACACAATGGCTTGCCATGTGGCTCAAAATGAGTTTGCTTACTGCCATGGCGGACGTTTAGCGCAACAATATGGTGCTAAACTCAATCATGTTGACTATGTGATAACAATGACCAAAATGGGTTTAGCAAATGTAACTCGGGGAATGATGACGTTATCGACTGACAGTGATTATCCAATCTTCTTACATGAGTTGATGCATTTCAGCGGGTTTGAAGATGAATATGCGGTATCAAAAGGTAAAGCACGTTGGTTGTGCAAAACTTCCGGTCAGTATGCGCCGAATTTGCGGGTATCGGCACAGCCACCAAAAGAAGGTTGGTATTTGAGTCAAACATGTCAACATGGGCAGCTCAACGCGTATAAACCATCTAGTGAGTGGGGTATTATGCAATTTCAAGAGTTACCCTTGAGCGAGGACTATAGAACATTATGGCGTAGGGCTGTTGAGTCAAAGCAATATCAATTACCCTATTTTAGTACATTTGCTGAGTGATAAATGCGCATTCATGAATTGCTTTTTGGCAAGATATGAATTTAATCTGAAATGTTTATTAAGGTTGTTTAAATTTTGCACGCATAGCGTCTAAAACTATAGACAACTCAAATACTAATAAAGTATAAATGGGAAAGTTTTGTGTGCTTAAAATCAAACTCATTTGTTTAATACAATACAGTTGGTTGCACAGGCGCTCAGTGTAGGTCGTGCATTTACGACGCTGAAACAAAAAGGTTTAATCTATGACTTTGCTTTGGATACCCTTGCTATCCTTAATCGGCAGTATTCTCTCATCATTTACGGGTAAGTTAACGCGCAATCAAACAACTGCATTGACGCTTGTAACCCCTATCATAGCGCTGGCATGGGCTATTAATCTTTCTTTTGATGTATTTGCCGGTCAAGTACTCAGAGAAAGCGTATCTTGGATCCCACTACTTGGGATTGAATTGGCCTTTAGACTAGATGGGCTTGCATTACTTTTTGTGTTTATGATTTTGGGTATCGGTATTCTGGTGATCTTTTACGCGCGCTATTATTTGAGCGAAAAGGATTCAATGCCGAAGCTATTTGCTTACTTAATGCTCTTTATGACTGCCATGCTGGGTATTGTTATGTCTAACAATGTGTTGCAGTTATGGGTGTTTTGGGAGCTGACCAGTATTAGCTCATTTTTGTTGATTAGTTACTGGTGGCAAAAATCAGAAGCGCGAAAAGGCGCGCGCATGGCACTTGCTGTGACTGGCGGCGGTGGTTTAGCGCTGTTAGCTGGTTTAATGATTATTGGTAACATTGTAGGAAGCTACAATTTAGATGTCATTTTACAAAGCAAAGCGTTGATTCAATCGCATGCTTTATATGAGGTTGCGCTCATTCTTGTATTGTTGGGTGCATTTACTAAGTCAGCTCAATTTCCATTTCACTTTTGGTTACCACATGCCATGGCTGCACCAACGCCAGTTAGTGCTTACTTGCATTCGGCAACAATGGTTAAAGCTGGGATCTTTCTTTTAGCGCGTTTTTACCCGGCATTAGCAGGCACCGACCTTTGGTTCGTGATGGTTGGCTTGACTGGTCTGGTGACTTTATTGTTTGCAGCTTATGTGGCCTTGTTTAAACATGATTTAAAAGGTCTGTTGGCATACTCGACCATTAGCCATCTGGGTCTAATAACTTTATTGCTGGGTTTAGATACTGAGCTGGCAACGGTTGCGGCTATTTTCCATATTATCAACCACGCGACATTTAAAGCTTCGCTGTTTATGGCTACGGGAATCATTGATCATGAAACGGGCACGCGTGATATGCGCAAGCTCAATGGCATGTGGCGCTTTATGCCGTATACAGCAACGCTTGCGATGGTTGCTGCTGCTGCAATGGCTGGCGTGCCTTTATTAAATGGATTTTTGTCTAAAGAAATGTTCTTTGCGGAGACTTTATATCAGCAATTATTGGGTTCAATGTCTTGGCTAATTCCTGTCTTGGCAACTATTGCAGGTGCGTTTTCGGTTGCTTATTCTGCGCGTTTTATTCACGACGTTTTCTTTAATGGTGAGCCAATTGGCTTGCCAAAACAACCGCATGAACCACCACGTTATATGAGAGTACCAATAGAAATTTTAGTGGCACTTTGCTTAATTGTTGGTATGTTCCCGAATTTAGTGATCGACAGTATTCTGAATGTCGCTTCTTCAGCAGTGCTAGGGCAGACGGCGCCAGAATTCCACATTGCTATCTGGCATGGGTTTAATTTACCGTTGCTGATGAGCGGTATTGCTGTGTGCGGTGGATTACTTATTTACACGCAAAGACGTTATTTATTCCAATTTCAGGCTTCTTTGCCACCGTTGAATGCCAAGAAAGCATTCGATACGTTTGTATACACTATCGTTAAATGGTGCCAGCACAAGGTTGTCGCCATTGAAAATGGTTCGTTACAGCGCTATTTAATGCTGATGTTTATTGTCGTGTTACTTTGCGCTGGCTGGCCGTTGTTTGAAATGGCCCAGCTCGTTGGAGATAAAAAGCCAACCTCGGTTGATATGCACAATGGTATTGGTGCCGCTCTATTGATGATAGGGGCAATTGGTACGGTTATTTGGCATCACATAAGAATGGTATCACTGTTGATGCTCTCTGTGGTTGGTCTGATGGTTTCTGTTGCATTTACACGTTTTTCTGCACCAGACTTGGCTTTGACGCAGTTAACTGTTGAGGTGGTGACCATCATCTTGTTAATGCTTGCGTTATTTTTCTTACCGCAAAGAACACCCAGAGAATCTAGTTCTATCCGAGTGCTGAGGGATCTTGGGATTGCGTCTGCGATTGGTGTTGTTGTCGGTAGTATTTGTTATGCCATGATCACACGTCCACTCGATTCTATTTCCCAGTTTTTCATTGCTAATGCAAAAACAGGAGGGGGGGGGACCAACGTAGTCAACGTGATTTTGGTTGATTTTAGAGGGTTTGATACCTTAGGTGAAATCACTGTGCTGGGTATTGCTGCTTTAGGCATATACAAGCTCTTACTCAACTTGCCATTGTTTATGCCTGCAAGCGATAGTGAAGGGCGTCCTTGGGCTAAAGAGCGTTATCCAATTCTATTGGCGAGTATTTCACAAAGTTTGTTGCCATTAGCATTGTTGGTGTCGTTCTATATTTTCTTGCGTGGCCACAATCTACCAGGTGGTGGTTTTATCGCAGGCCTTATAACCTCAATTGCCTTTATTTTGCAGTACATTGCGCATGGTTCAAATTGGATTGCAGAGCGCTTGACAATTAACTACCGGAAAATCATCGCTTCGGGCATAGCAATCGCGCTTGTGACAGGTATCGGTAGTTGGTTCTTTGATAGGCCATTCTTAACGAGCTGGTTTGACTATTTTGACTTGCCACTTGTTGGAAAAATTGAGCTCGCAAGTGCCCTTGTATTTGATTTAGGTGTTTATATTACGGTTGTTGGAGCAACATTAATGATTTTAGCTAGCTTAGGTAAGCTCACTGCCGATGCGCCGAAAGAAGAGGTGAATTTCTAATGGAACTGTTATATGCATCTTGCGTTGGGTTACTGGTAGCTTGTGGAGTGTTTTTGATCCTAAGGGCAAGGACATTTCCCGTTGTGCTTGGTTTAACCATGTTATCATACGCTGTTAACTTATTTTTGTTCTCGTCTGGTCGTATATCACTAAACCAAGCTGCAGTGTTGAGCAATGCTCAATCTTATGCAGATCCTTTACCTCAAGCGTTGGTATTGACCGCGATCGTGATTGGTTTTGCGATGACGGCGTTTGTAGTGATTTTAGCGATTAGGGGGCGTGCCGATTTGGGCAATGACCACGTTAATGGCCAGGTTGTGAATAATAAAAATAAGGGTAAAGCATGATCCAGCACTTGACCTCGTTACCCATTTTATTGCCTATGCTCGCTGGTGTAATATTGTTAATGCCACCTTGCGGGAAAAGCTTACCTATTCGACGCGTAGCCTCGGTGCTGTTTAGTGTTGTGACTTTGCTCGTATCTTTATCGCTGCTATTACATGTGCAAGATATGGGCACGCAGGTGTACGCGATAGGTAATTGGTCTGCACCATTTGGTATCGTTTTGGTGGCGGATCCACTTTCAGTATTGCTTGTTAGCTTAACTTCACTGCTTGGCGTTGCATGTGCTTTGTATGCTTGTGCAGGCGATGACGAAAGAGGGGCATTCTTCCACCCACTTTTACACTTTTTGGTGTTGGGGGTAAATGGCGCGTTTTTGACTGGCGATATGTTTAACTTGTTTGTGTTTTTTGAAGTGCTGTTGATAGCCTCTTATGCGCTGTTAATGCATGGTGGTGATAAACACAACACGCGAGCAGCTTTACAGTATGTCATTATGAACCTTGTTGGTTCTGCCGTTTTTCTTATTGCGTTAGGTACCTTATATGGTGTTTTAGGCACGCTCAACATGGCTGATATGGCGAATAAAATTGCCAGCTTGCAGGGCGATGATATCTATTTGGCGAAAATAGGAGGCTTGCTTCTATTAGTGGTATTTGCATTAAAAGGTGCATTGTTGCCGTTGCATCTTTGGTTACCGAATACCTATGCTACGGCTTTGCCAGTTGTCGCAGCGCTATTTGCTATTATGACTAAAGTTGGTGTGTATTCTATGATGCGTGTATACACCATGATCTTTGGTGAACATGCGGGTGAGCTGAGCTTAATGGCACAACAGTGGCTGTGGTGGCTAGCGATAGCAACAATTGTGTTTGGCGCTATTGGTGTGCTCGCTAGTCAAGACTTACGTAAGCTGACAGCTAATCTTGTGATTGTTTCGGTAGGTACTTTAGTAGCTTTAGTTGCGGTGCAAACAGTGCAAGCAAGTGCTGCAGCAATTTATTACTTAGTACATTCCACATTGGTGAGTGCCGCGCTATTTTTACTAGCGGATCTTATTGCACGTCAACGTGGTAAAGTGTCAGATAGACTGACAGCTGGACGTCCTGTCATTCAGCCTTTATTGCTTGGAGGATGTTTTGTTTTCGCAGCTGTCACTGTCATCGGAATGCCGCCACTCTCTGGTTTTGTGGCAAAAGTCTGGTTGCTGAAAGCGACTCTTCACAGTGATTATGCGTATGTGTTTTGGCCCATTTATTTACTCGCTAGTCTTGCGCTGCTGATGGCAATTGCACGTGCCGGGAGTACTTTATTTTGGCATCACACAACAAACAAACCAATTGAGTCAGCGAACGATATGAAAGTACACCCAGCGCAATTAAGTGCTTTGCTGCTGCTGATTGTTACTTCACCAGCGTTAGTCATTTTTGCAGGTCCACTGACTGACTATGCTTTTACTACTGCTACGAGTTTGCATGACTTTGCTGCTAACGTGAGTGCAGTACTTGAGGGAGGTCAGTAATGCGTTTAGAATCTCGTTTTTCATGGCTGCCTACGCCGTTTCGCAGTTTATTACTATTTAGCGTATGGTTGTTACTTAACAATAGCGTGTCTGCTGGCCATTTAATTTTGGGGCTGATGTTGGCGATCATTATTCCATTGGTAACGCATCCATTTAGAACCAAACAGCCACTCATTTTAAAGCCAGGTTTGGCGCTACGTCATTTATTGCTAGTTTTGTACGATATTATTACGGCTAATGTGCAGGTTGCACTTTTAATATTGGGCCCAACCAAACGCTTGAAGCCTGGATTCGTAAAGGTGCCTTTAGATTTGGCGCATAGTATGCCAATCACAATTTTGGCCAGTACAGTAAGTTTAACGCCAGGCACGGTAAGTGCGGAAGTATACCCTTGGCTTGAATCTCAAGCCGTTGCCGATGAGCCACAACAACGTTATTTGCTGATTCATGTACTTAACCTTGAAGATGAGCAAGCGCTGATACATACCATTAAGCAGCGTTATGAAGCGCCACTTAAGGAGATTTTTGGATGTTAGAAACAGTTATCTTGATTGTGTTTGCCATGATAGGGGTCTCACTGATGCTCAACTTATGGCGATTGGTGGTGGGGCCGTCGGTGCCAGATAGGATTTTAGCGCTTGATACCATGTACATTAACAGTATTGCTTTAATCATCTTGTACGGTATGAGCATGGGCACTAGCTTGTATTTTGAGGCTGCCTTGCTCATAGCTATGCTTGGTTTTGTCAGCACGGTTGCGGTATGTAAATACTTGCTTCGTGGCGATATTATTGAATAGGTGTAAATATGTCTGAGTGGATTATTTCAATATTACTGCTTATTGGCGGCTTTTTCGTATTGGTTGGCTCAATTGGTCTGGTAAAAATGCCTGACTTTTTTATGCGTTTGCATGGTCCAACAAAAGCAACCACATTGGGTATGGCATGTTTGCTTACGGCTGCGATGGTTTATTTTAGTCAGCTACAAGAGGGTATTAGTGCTAAAGAAATCTTAATTTCTATTTTTTTATTACTAACAGCGCCGATTAGTGGTTATATGCTCATAAAGTCGGCTATTCATCATAAGCTTGACAGCATCAAGCGTACATCAGGTAAAGATAATATCGAAGATGATGTATAAACCGTTTGAGTAAGATAAAAAAGGCATGAGGGAATTCATGCCTTTTTTATTGCCGGTACTTTCAGTTGTTGCGCTGAATGCACGTTTGTGATTTGCTGTATAAACATAAAAAACTATCTGCTGAATGGTTGAAGTGTAATCAGTTTTTGTTTTTTATACTAAAATTAGGGCTGAACAATTCATCCACACGCATATCGGCATGTCATACCTAAAAGGAAACATATGGATCAGGCATCGATTAAAAATAAGCTACTTATCTTCTTAGGCACATTAGTCACTGCATTGGTGATGCTACTCACACTTTTTATGTGGTTTCATTTAGAGCAGCAAAACGAAAGCCAAAACGAGCGCGTGCAAGGTGTGATTTACCGCCAAGCACAGCAGAGTTTAACTGCACAGGGCCATTATTATGCCCAACGTGTTGCAGGTTTTATCAATGAAGCGTATCGAATTCCCAACTCTTTGGCAGGGGTTTTGAGTAATACAGCGCAAAACCAACCACTGTCTCGAAGCGAGGTGCAAAGGGCTGTCGCAGGCGCTTTAACACAAAACCAGTTTGTCTCCTCTATGTATGCGCAGTTTGAAGCGGACGGTTATGATGGAAACGATGGACAATATATGGCTGGAGCAAGTCACTCAGTAAAAGGTGATGGTACTTTAGAGGTTTATTTTACGAGAGATTCAGCTGGGATCTCGCAACAGGCGGTTGCAGCTGCTGCAGATAAATATTTGACGGCTAAAAACGAATTTGGATTACGAGAAGCGGAATGGTACTTGTGCGCTCGAGACAAGAACCAGCCCTGCATCATGGAACCATATATATACGATGGCACATTGATGACATCACTGACAGTGCCTGTAAAAGCGCAAGGCAAATTTGTTGGTTTGGTGGGCGTGGATGTCAATTTGCCAGTGTTTCAGCAGCAAACTGTTGAGCTATCGAAAAGCTTATATGGTGGAACGGCAAAAGTATCTTTATTAAGTGAACTAGGGCTAGTGGTTGGCTCAAGCCACTATAAAAAGTTAGCGCGTCCACTGCGTGAGTCGATACCTTCCGAACGTGCGCGAGCATTACTCGAACTGCATAACTCAAATGATTTATTGGAAATCGATGGTGACATTGCTATTGCATTACCAATTCATATTAAACTTGCCGACGTCACTTGGTCACTATTGATAGAAGTGCCTAAAGAAGCCGTTTTAAAAGAGGCTGCTCAATTAGCACAAGCGTTAGATGAGTCGGCGAAATCGGCAAGTCAAACAATGCTGGTTGTTGGCATTGTGATTGCTGCAATAGGCATCGTGCTCGCTGTATGGCTAATTAATACCATTATTAAACCTTTGACTCAGATCCAACAGAGGGTTGAAAGCCTAGCAAGTAGTGAGGGAGATCTAACGCAAGCATTACATGTGAGTCAACATGCAGAGTTAATCGCCTTAGCTAAGGGGTTTAATATATTCACAGACAAATTGCGGCGTATGATTGATGATTTGAAAGCGCTTGCGGAGCAGTCTTACCAACAGTCGTTTACGACAACGGAAGTAGCTATCAACATTAAGAATAAAGTCGCAAATCAGCATAATGAAATAGACAGTGTTGTTGCTGCTATCAATGAGTTAAGTGCGACGGCCAGTGAAGTTGCTCGCTCATCAGAACAAGCGGCACAAAGTGCCAACGAAGCGGCTGCGCAAGTGCAGCGAAGCGAATCAAGCATTGTTAAGACGACGCAAACAGTTCAAGCGATGGCTAGCCAAGTGTTGGAAGCAAAACAAGCGATCAATAAAGTGGTGGAGCGTAGTGCGGATATCTCTCAAATACTCGATGTGATCCGAGCAATCGCAGAACAAACTAATCTACTTGCATTGAACGCTGCTATCGAAGCCGCAAGAGCAGGTGAACAGGGGCGTGGTTTTGCTGTTGTTGCTGATGAAGTAAGGGCTCTGGCCTCTAAGACCCACGCTTCAACGAATGATATTAGTGAACTGATTAGTAACTTAACTCATGAGGTTAATCGTTCTGAAGATATTATAGAGAGTTCTGTTTCGCAAGGAGAGCAAGCTGTGTCGTACTGTGAAGAGTCGGCGCAAGCAATGAGCACGATGGTATCTATGCTGGCAAACATTTCTAATGAAGTCACACAAATAGCAACGGCAGCAGAGGAGCAGAGTGTCGTGACAGAGGAGATAAATGGTAACACGACGGGGATCTCGGATGCAGCGGCAGAGTTGTCAGCGCTTGCAGATCAAGTCGAGCAGGCCGCCAGTACGATGACACAGATAGTTGAGCAAAAACATGCTCAACTTAACTTACTGAAAACACGTTAGTAGAAAACGTAAACTGGCATAGTGCGTTCAGTTAACATAGAATAACTGTTAATTTATACAGTTATTCTATGAGCTCTTCACAATGAAGCTTTATATCGCAGAAAAACCATCATTAGGTAGAGCAATCGCCGACGCTCTGCCTAAACCACACGTTAAGCAGGATGGTTACATTGAAACAGGCGATGGCAGTATTGTTTCTTGGTGTATTGGTCATTTGCTAGAGCAAGCAGAACCAGAAGATTATGATCCTAAGTTTAAAAAGTGGCAATATAATGACTTGCCTATTGTGCCAATCGATTGGCAATTTAAAGCCAAACCAAAGACCAAAAAGCAGCTGGCTGTACTGAAACGCTTGATAAAAAAAGCGAGTATTATCGTACATGCGGGCGATCCAGATAGAGAAGGTCAGCTACTGGTTGATGAGGTACTGCAACACATAGGTCTGTCTGCACAGCAAAAGCAATCAACACAACGCTTACTTATTAGCGATTTAAACCTACAAGCGGTTAAAAAAGCACTAAAAATACAAAAATCAAATCAAGAGTTCATTCCATTAAGCGTCTCGGCGCTAGCTCGTGCGCGTGCCGATTGGTTATATGGAATGAATCTAACGCGGGCTTACACTCTAACGGGGCAAAAAGCAGGTTATCAAGGAGTCCTATCTGTAGGCCGAGTACAAACGCCTGTATTAGGTCTTGTTGTACAAAGAGATAATACAATTAAGGATTTCGTTTCTAAGCCTTTTTATGAAGTGTTCGCACATCTTCTAACAGATAAAAAAGAGCCGTTTATTGCTAAGTGGCAACCAAGTGAGGCATGCTTACCCTATATGGATGAAGAAAAGCGAGTGTTGTTAAAAGCTTTGGCTGAAAATGTAGCATCGCGCATTAAAGGGCAATCGGCTGAAGTGGTAAAGTTACAGCAAACACCAAAGAAGCAGATGCCACCACTCCCTTATAATTTATCAGCATTACAAATCGACGCAAATAAGCGCTTTGCTATATCCGCAAAACAGGTGCTAGACGTATGCCAAAGTTTGTATGAGAAGCATAAGCTGATCACTTACCCTCGTTCGGATAACCGCTATTTACCCAACGAGCATTTTCATGAACGTGAACAAGTGTTTGCGGCAATCGTAAATAATAAGGGATGCGAACAAGATAAGCTAAGGAATGCAGATTTTTCGCTTAAATCTAAGTGTTGGAATGATAAAAAGGTTGAAGCACACCACGCCATTATACCAACGAGCAAAAAGCTAAAGTCGGCACAACTTGGCCAGTATGAGCAACAAGTGTATGAGCTTATCTGCCGGCAGTATGTGGCTCAGTTTTATCCTCCATACGCATATAATGAGACTGTAGCTGAGGTTTTAATAGCAGGTGGCGTGTTTATTGCCAAAGCTAAACAGGTGATGAATCTGGGCTTTAAAGCTTTGTTTGACAAAAACAAACATGAGGATGATTCAGAGTCTTCATTCTTGCCTTCTTTGATCGAAGGGCAGCTTTTGTTGTGCAGCGACTCTGAAGTCCGTGAGAAACACACGCAACCACCCCAGCATTACACTGATGCATCTCTACTTAGTGCTATGACGGGCATTGGTCGTTACGTTAAAGATCCTAACATTAAAAAAATCTTAAAAGATACGGATGGGCTAGGTACTGAGGCAACAAGGGCTGGCATCATTGAGTTATTGTTTAAAAGAGGGTTTCTACAGCGAGAAGGAAAACTAATTAAAGCGAGTGAAATTGGGCACGCTATGATAGCGATGCTCCCTGAAACACTGACTCTGCCTGACAGAACAGCTTTGTGGGAATCGCACTTAGCAAAAATTGCCAATAAAGAATGCAGTTATCAAAACTTCATGGAGCCACTTGTTGGACAAATTCGAGAGATAATCGCAAAGGCACAGCTGACTAATTCGGTAAGTTTTAGGGGGCTAGCGAAGCCTAAGAGTACTAATCGGCGTTTTAAAAGGCGCGCAAAAACCTCAGCAAAGATTAACAATTAGGCTTGTAATTGTAGTCTTTGCCTCAATATATGAACAAACCAGCTAAACACGACGATAAGCAAAGTATGAGTAACCAAATTCAATTAACCAGCGAAAATATACAACAGGTGCTTGGTGAACAACATCAGGACAAACTAATTCTACTGACTTTTTTTAGCGCGCAAAATCCTGATTGTGTTGCACAGGCTTCTATATTAAGCAATTTAGCGACAAGTTATGAATCGCATCTCGTAGTGGCAACTGTGGACTGTGATCTTCAGCAAGCATTAGCTTCGCAGTTAGCTCAGCAAATTGGTTTACAAGCACTTCCTACCCTTGTCATGTTAAAAAATGGCGCGCCAGTCAACATACTACCAGGGGCTCAAAGTGAAGAAGAGATTAAAAAGGCATTGGCAGAGCATTTACCTAAGCCTGAAATGTTACTTCTTGACCAAGCGAAACAAGCACTAGCAAGTGATGACTTAAATGCTGCATTCAGTTTCGCTAAGCAAGCGTATGACATTGACGCGGATAATACGCGAGTTAAGCTCGTACTGGCGAATATATGTATCCAGATACAAAAGTTGGATGATGCGCAAGCGTTGTTATATTCTGTGCCTGAATCTGAGCAAGATCCATACTTCCAAAATTTACAGGCAAAACTAGAGCAAGCAAAACAAGCTCAGGAATCGCCTGAAATAAAAATGCTAAGCGAGGCTTTACAGACTGAACCTGAGAACAATGACATAAAGCTGAAGTTGGCAGGTTTACTTGCGCAAGCGGGAAAAAAAGAAGAAGCGCTAGCGCTGCTGTTAAGTATTTTGCAACTTGATATGAATTTCATGTCAGCAAAACAAGACTTTCTAGATATTATCGCTTCACTTCCTGATGGTGATGCGGTTGCTGCACTATATAGACGTAAGCTATACAGCCTTCTCTATTAATTTCTAAAACGGAAAAAGTACATGCGGATTGTTTGAGGACATAAGTGATGTACTTTTTGCAAAAATAATTTGCATCTTTGATCTTTTCAATAATACTTAATGTCCCACTGTTCAAAAAACAAACTAAAACAGCTCGTAAAAAGCAATAAAACATATGTTTTATTTATATTTAGTTTGTTTTTTGTTCGAAAGGCGCGTTTTTATAATTTTTTATAAAAAAGGGCTTGCGTATTTGTTTGGGGTGCTTATAATGCGCACCCACTGACACGGAGCGCTACGCACTAAAGCGAAAACGAAACGAGTCAGGGTCAAGTAAAACTTAATCTTGAAACTTCTTACCAAGAAAACTTCAAATTAAGTGTTGACAAAAAATCGGGAATGCTTAGAATGCACATCCCTCGAAACAACAAACAGTTTCGAAACGTTCTTTAAAAATATGAAGCAATCATCTGTGTGGGCACTCGTACAGG
>NZ_JBSVEM010000011.1:0-158232 GCF_056312285.1 Pseudoalteromonas sp. ABE4_541 | reverse complement strand
TTCGAATCCCCTAGGGGACGCCACTTTACTTTGGTAAAGTAACAAAAGCTCATATGGTGCGAGTTAAAACAGCCAGTCCTAGTGACACAGAGGTTAACAAACCAATTTCTGCGTCCCCTTCGTCTAGAGGCCTAGGACACCGCCCTTTCACGGCGGTAACAGGGGTTCGAATCCCCTAGGGGACGCCACTATACCTTTAATTCCTTTCTATATTTAATCTTCGTTATATTGTTTATTTAATAGATACCTAGCGTCTATATTTCTCTGATCAAGCAAATCTGATTTTTGGGTGTTTTTTGTGCGTTTTATCTATTGCGTTGATCGCAAACAAGTTCTTGGTAAATAATCTAAACACCTCAAAAAACTAATGATTTACTATTGCATTTTTACTCTTAGAGAAAAATAAATGAGCAATAGGCGATCAAATTGTACGGATAAAGAGAACGATTACCCGCAACATTACAACTTACTGTCGACCACCGATATTACGGGTAATATCACATATGCAAATAGACAATTTTGTGAGGTGGCTGGATACCAATATCAAGATCTAATAGGGCAACCACATAATGTAGTTCGCCACCCGGACATGCCAGCAGCAGCATTTAGTAATCTTTGGTCTTATATCGGTACAGGTAAACCTTGGATGGGCATGGTTAAGAACCGATGCCAAAATGGCGACTATTACTGGGTCAACGCGTATGTGACTCCAATTAAAGATTGCAACGGTAAAACTATAGAATATCAGTCGGTTAGAACTAAGCCTGAAGCATCCGTTGTTGAGAGGGCAGACAAGGTCTATCGCAGACTTAATCAGGGTACCCCTTTAGATAAAATTGTCGCTCGTTCGTGGTCGTTATCAACAAAAATACGAATTGTCTTAGCGCTTTTTTATTCGCTCACTTTGTTCTTCAGTTATTTTGCGAGTTCTTGGTTATATCTGCTCGAAACACTCCTAGTGATCTTTATATTGATCGTAACCGATAAGCTTTTGGCGCCCATCTGTAACTTGAGCCAAAAGGCGCGAGAAACCTACGATAATCCGTTAATGCAAAAAATATATTTAAATCGGGTAGATGATATTAGTGCAATTGAGCTGGCTTTATTAGCGAGAGAATCTGAGTTAAGAGCTGTTTTAGGAAGAGTGAAAGATGCCAGCGAGATGGTTACCCAAGATGCAACAATCATGGCTTCAGAGTGTCAAGGTAGTTCTGCATTATTACAAACGCAGCAAACTCAAACCGGTTCATTGGCGACAGCCTTAAATCAAATGACGCAGAGTATTTCTCAAGTAGCAACCAACACGCAATCTGCTGCTGAGCAGACTGAGAGTGCGCTACAATCGGTCGCTGAAGGAAACAATGCGGTTGAAGAGAATATTCATATCAACCAAAGTTTATCTAGTGAATTGCAAAGTACACAAAAAGACATTGAAGAGTTAAGTGAACAAACGGTAAATATAGGGCGTGTTGTTGATGTTATTCGTTCTATCTCTGAGCAGACCAACTTGCTAGCTTTAAATGCTGCAATAGAAGCTGCGAGAGCTGGTGAGCAAGGAAGTGGCTTTGCTGTCGTTGCCGATGAAGTACGTGCGCTTGCACAGCGAACACAGGAATCCACAAAGGAAATAGACCAAATAGTGGAGAACCTAAAGTTGCGAACTGAGTATGTGGTTGACGCCATTCAAAATGGGGTAGAGCAGTCTTCGCAGTGTGTGAGTAAAGCGCAGGGAATGAAGTATAGTCTAGCTAGCATTAGCGACATAGTGACTGATATATCAAGCTTGAGCTATCAAATAGCAACAGCAGCGGAAGAAATGTCTGACGTATCACATGAGCTAAACTGCAATGCCGAAAGTATTTCGCAACTTGCAGATGAGTCACTCAATAGTGCCAAACGAGGCATACAAACCATAGAGAAAACTCGAGGGTCGCTATCGGATCAGGCCAGCTTGGTGAATCAATTCATCTCTAAATTTCATTAGTTGTTCATAGTGTTCGTGCTTAATGTCGTTAAAGCAAACAATTTTAAATCAGTCAAAGAGCTATTGTGTTTCCAAATTGGTTAATTTAGAGTCATATGACCAACACTGAACTGGCTAAGGATAGTAGCGTGAAAAAAATTGTTATATCTGGAGTAACATCTGGGCTTGGGGCGGCGTGGTTGGCGGAGCTTGATAAACGCCAACAAGCTGAATTTTTTGTGCTGGCGAGAAACAAAAATAAATTGCACTCGATTATTCAGCAATATGGGCTAACTAGTAAGATTCATTTTGTAGAGTGCGATCTCAGTGTGTTGAAATCAATCGATGCGGCGTGTCAGTATATTTTTGCACAAACAGGCCGTATTGATGTGCTAGTGAATAATGCGGGCATATGGTCTGGCGATACATTAGAGCTGTCAGACGATAATATTGAAATGACATTTGCTGTGAATGTTTTGGCTCCCTATTATCTGACAGGAAAATTACTGCCTTTATTACACAGAGCAAAACGTGCGAGCATCGTTAATACTGCTTCTTTTCGGCATTCGGACGCAAAAATAAACAAACAAGATATTGAGTTAGTATCATGTTTTAATGCACAAAGGGCGTATTGTAATAGTAAACTATACACGATTCTCTTTACCAAACACTTAGCAAAGCTGCTCAGTGATAGCCAAATATTAGTAAACAGCTTTGATCCTGGCATGGTGGATACACCTATGCTAAGACAAGCATTTCCAAAGCATCTTTCTTTTTTGTATCCATTAACAAAAACAGTGATTGCACGCTCAGTTGAAAAAGCTGCGCAAACAGGTGTATTTTTGTGTGATGAAAAAAATGTAATTACATCAGGTGCATACTTTAAAGATAAGAAGATGAAGCGCTCCAGTTCACTGAGTTATGATCAGTCTGTGGCATTGTGGCTTTGGTGTGAATGTGAACGTTTATCTGGTTTTGTCTATTCACTTAAGGCAAGGTCGATGGTGGAATAAAACCACTAATTATTGAATAACGTCTTTACCTAAAAAGCGCAGATAGTGGCAGCAAGTAACTTCACTATATGCACTTTTTAGCCTGCTATGATTTATGCCCTACCTAACATGCGCTTGAGAGTGGCGTCCTTATCAACCATGTGATGTTTTATGGCACTTGCGATGTGAAGGGCGATCAGGGTGCTTAAACCATAGGCAATTAAGCTATGCGCGTTTTTGGCGATGATAAATATCTGCTCGTTAATAGGCACTACCTCATCTCCTACGATATGTTCATTCACCAAACTTAAGCCAAACACATCAATGCCATAGCCGCCAAACCCAGAATATAGCATACCGCTGATTGGCATTGCTAAGGTGCCTAAAAGTAGTAGCCAGTGGGCAATATGCGCGACTTTTTGCACATGTACTGAAACGCCCGCTACGGGCTTTGGAAAGCCGCTTTTTATACGATAAATTGCGCGTGGCAAAATAACTAATAATGCTAGCACGCCAAAGGCTTTGTGAATTGGGTAAAGTGCCCAAACTTCAAAATTTGCCATATAAAAGCCAACGATAATTAACCCTAGCATAGTAAAGCCTACCAGCCAGTGGAATGAACGCGTTGTGGTTGAAAGTGATTGTGTACTCATTTTGATAACTCCTGATGATCCTGAGTTTTTAGATTAATGAGCGTTCATGGGCATATTCTAGCGCCTTGGGGTGAATGGCGGCACTTTGTGTCTAGTCGTCTCGATCCGCCATTGGTCCCAAAGCCAATGGATTATGCACTGATCAGCATGTGGGCTTCTTTACGTTTACTCTTACTTACTGGAATTTGTTGCAGTGTGTTGAGTTCGATATGGCCATGGCCAGAACGGGCATTGATGACACTTCGGCTCGCAGCTAAGTTAACTAAATAAGAGCGATGACAGCGGAAAAATTGCGAGTGAGGTAGTCGATTTTCTAACTCCTTCATCGTTGCTCTTACCAATCGTGTTTTATGCTGGGTTATGATTTCAATGTAATTGCCTGATGCCTTAAAAAACAATATGTCATCAAAATTTACATTAATGCCATCTATAGTAATGCTGTCTGACTTTGATTTGCTATTGTGAGCATGTGGAGATGTTTGTGTCTCTCGCTGTTCATCTTTTGGTATGTCGCATTTATCAAAAACATAAGCTTTTACCTGCCAAACCAAAGCAATCGTTAGATAAGTAAGCACGTGGGTATGCCAATTGAAAAATAAGCTTTCCTGCCAAGTTACTGAGTGTAACGTGACATCAAGTAGAATATGAACGCATAAAGTAAAACCTATAGAATAAATAGCAATTACGCTAAAGTGCTTGATGCGGTTTTGGCAGGGAATGTTATTGAGGGCGTTACACAAAACTGGCGTGATAAACAGCCATCCTCCAAACCGATGTAATGACCATTCAATAGAGGAGAAAAAATCAACAGGCTCGTTGGCGATAAACATGCTATGGAAGGCGCAATTTAAACACATAATGCTGAGTACAACGACCCAACCTAATAACATAAGTTGGTAATCTTTTAGGTGGCTAACGTTATTTTTTAAGAATGTTGTCACTTTAGTTTTGCCTGCGTTAAGAGTTTTTAATTGAATCAGCTTGTGTAAGTGTGTACTTACCATGCTCTGTGTATCAATAAAAGTTAAATCTATTGAACATAAATTATGCGCTAGAATCGGTACTGATTAAAGGGCAATTGTGATGCACTTGGTAAACAGCGATTAAAAACGGATATACTCATGCTTCTAGTCCACATTATGGTCTTGAAACTATTCAAAGTGCATACTTTAAACGTTTGAACTATTTACTAAATATCCTCTTTAAGATGTTGAGAATAGGCGTTATGATGCTGCAAACCGCTAAGATATAAAAAGACAAAAGTAAGGAAAAGTAGTTCATGTTAAATGAGTTTTTATACCGCTTAGGTTGGTTTTTGAAAAGCTATGAACTTCTTTTGGTACTATGGTTTTTAGTCACTCATTTTTCAAAAATTGGCTGGTCTGAGCTGCTTCAATTTAGGCCGTCTAACTTGTCGATAAAACAGCAAGAGTTGCATTCTAGCTTTGTCACCACAGCACTTTTTTCTTTTTATCATATTGTGGCATCAGAGCAGGGGATGTACTTTTTATCGTTGATGATGGACCAAGTTGACCGCATCAAGCTATTTTACTTTTCTACCATTATCATTCACTTCATCTTTATGCTGGTTTTATATTCATTGCATAGAATATATGGATATGCCTTCTCTAAAGCTGCACGAGTCTGTATTTACACGCGATTTGCTTACATGTGGCTGTTAATGATGGAGTTGGTTACTCGAGGTTATTTTGATTACCATGAGACTGGGTTTATCTATATATTTGGTGCTTGGGTATGTAATTTATTAGCCATTGCCGCTTTATCAGAGTATCCAGTGAAAAGCATGTTAGCTTCCTTTAAAAGGCGTGCCAAAACATCCTAAACTGATGTTGTGTCAGTCGAAGCATAACAATATTGTAGAGCGTTGTGAGCAGCGCACACGAATACCTTATTTTTCAACTAAGGTAGGTAATGGTGATTGCATTTTAAAACAATAATAAAAATAAGGCTTGAAATTGCGCTACCTTCATTGTCAAAATATTGAAATTGATAAACATAATCAGCAGCTTAGTTGCGCCGGTCAGCAAGTTGCACTGGCGCCTAAAGTATATGATCTGTTGCTGTATTTTTGTCAAAACTCGCAAAGAGTGATTAGCAAAGACGAGTTAATGGACAATGTTTGGGCGGGTAGTATTGTCACTGAAAATGCCATCAGCCGCACTTTAGTTAAAGTCAGAAAGGCGTTGGGAGATGACCCCAAGGCACCCCAATTTATCGTAACCGTCCCTAGAAAGGGTTATCGCTTAACACAAAAATTTGTGGCAAGTGATTCATCAATATACGGAAGTGCACAGAGTAACAGCTTGTCATCGCAGCAATTTTCGGTCAAACCTCGTGTATTAAGTGTCGCGTTGGCGCTATCAGTGCTCGTGGTGATTGGTTTATTGACGGTGGTGGTGCCATCATCAGATAGATCAAATTCCTTATCTATAAAGCCATTAACCCGTGACGTTGGGCAGGAACTATTTCCAGCGATGTCACCGGACCTTAAGCGCATTGCCTACACTATAATTAATGTTCAGGGTCAATCCGAAATAGTGATTGAGAATTTATCGCAAGGAGAGCGTGTTAAGCTGAGTAAACCGGGCTTTAATTTATCTCGCTTGGCGTGGGCAAGTGACAGCCAACAGGTTGCCTTTTTAGCTAAATCGAAGCAAGAATGCGGTATTTACTTCGCATCACTTGCACAAATTAAAGATATACAAACGTGGCGTCAGGTAGCCACTTGTGGACGCAAAAGCACACCTCATATCGCTTTTTCACCACGCGAGCACACATTGTTCTTCAACGATAGAACCGTTGCCACGCATGGTTATCAAATCTTTAAGTTAGATCTTATAACTGGCAGCAAGGAAATTTTGAATCAACCCATCACTGCAGGCAAAGGCAATTATGCGTTTGATATTTCTCCAAGTGGTGATACTTTGCTGATGCTTAATAGCGAGTTTTCGCCGGTCACAGCCATATACACTCTGTCGCTCGATGGTGCGAAATTGATGAAAACAGGGCAGCTAAACTATTTGATGCGCTCGGCTGTATTTAGCCATGATGGTGAAAGCATTGTGCATCCCTCGCCGCATCCAGCGTATGAGCTTTGGCAAAGCACTTTGGCTGGAAAAAAGTTATCCATCGTTGCGAGTAATACCTCTCGGGTAAAGCATATGCAGCGAGTGAACAATGGGCAGGATTTTGTATTTGTGTCGTACTTGCTCAATCGAGATCTTGTTTACCATGGCTTTGATAAAGAAAACAAATCACTAATTTCTACTGTAGGGCAAAATAACTCTTCGGTGATGGACTATTTACCCGCGCTTGCCAACCATGCGGATCACTATGCTTTTGTATCAAAGCGTTCAACCGGAGCCAAAGTTTACTTGGTCAAAGAAACTGCACAGGGGCACAGTCAAGCAATTACTATTTCTTCATTTGAACATCACGTTAAGCTGTATCATCTGGCATTTTCACCGGATGATACTCAATTGCTAGTACTGGCTGATAACCAATTGTTTGTTATTGATATCAATACACATTATATGGTGAAGTTGCCATTGAATAACCAATCTATTGAGGGGGTTAGTTGGCACTCGAAAAATAAATTACTGTTTAGTTCGTTGAGTGATAACCGCTGGCATATCAAGTTGTATGATCTTTTAGCACAAGAAGTCACAGATATTGCGCAAGATTATGTGGGGGGCGTATACCTGCCTAAGCTTGGTTATTACGCTTTGATAGAACAGCAAACAGGCGAAGTGTTTTTAGTATCTGACAAAGGCGAACGCCGAAAAGCATTATCGATGAGTTGTAGGCCAGCCTTGAGTGAAAGGCAACTCAATTTGCACGTACTCGAAGATAGCACTTTACTATGCCCCAATGGCGATGGCACAAAACTACGAGAGTTAGAACTATCTGATGGCGTGCTATCAAGCAGCTATTGGGCTGTGCAACCTGAATCACTTGACTTTAGTGTTAATCAACATGGCATATTGGCGACAAAAATGACCCAAGCGATTGCCGATGTGATGACCACAATATCCGAAAAGTAGTATCATAAAAATACGTAACCCTATGTAATTTAAAGTTATAAAAGTTGTGACTGCTGGTTGGTCACAACTTATTCCAAACAAATCATCGTTAAATCACGCTTGTTTCCTTACTTTTTACCTGTGCACCAACATGCTTTAGCCAAATCAATTTGGCAGGAGGATGTATGGATAGGCCAATTTCAAAAAAAACCAATGTAGTGCCTTATTTTAAGTTGGCTGGCGTTGCGGTTGCAGCACTTGGCTTATATGGCGCAATAACGCTAGCGGGCAATGGCCCAATGCAGGGGAAAACGTACAACGTAGCAGCCAGTTCTATTTCAGTGAGCACGGCTCAACAAGCCCCTTTTATGGAATACCTCCCTTTGCGAGGCATCGTTGAGCCACAAGACACGATTTTTATAGACGCAATAGATGGTGGCCGGGTGGAGCAAGTATTTGTGCAAGAAGGTGCTTTGGTTGAGCAGGGACAAGCACTATTGCAACTAAGCAATACGAATTTACAGCTCAACGTACTTGCACGAGAAGCTGAGGTATCAGAGCAAATCAACAATATGCGCAACACTCGCTTGGCGCTTGAACAAAATCAGCTCAAGCTTAAGCGTGATGTCATAGAACTAGATTACGAAGTTTTAAAACTTGAAAAGGAGTTTGCGCGCAATAAACGTTTGGTTGAGCAAGAGTTACTTTCACAGCAAGCCTTTGAGCAAACCCAAGACGAACTTCAATACCAAATCAAATATCGGGAAACGGTTAAAGAAAGCCAGCAAAAAGAAGCGTTGTTGCAAACTCAGCAGTTAGCGCAACTGTCGCAAAGCATCAAGACATTGGAAGCTAACTTGGCTATTTCAAGAGCTAGCTTAGATAAGTTAGTGATCAAAGCGCCAAGAAGCGGGCAATTAACCTTTTTAGATGCCAAAGTTGGTGAGTCTAAAAGTAATGGCCAGCGCTTAGGGCAAGTTGACCTAATTGAAAAATACAAAGTATCAGCTCTGGTCGATGAATTTTATGTTAGCCGTGTACATAAAGCGCAGAAAGCCTCCTTCTCACTGGGTCAAGATGACATAACACTGTCAGTGGCCAAAATTTACCCTGGTATTGAGCAAGGTACATTCAAAATAGACTTCAATATTGACGATACAAATGTCATGTCTCGGCTGCGCTTAGGGCAAAGTTTGCAGCTCAAATTCAACCTGTCGGACAGCGAAACAAAGCTACAAATCGCCAATGGTGGGTTTATGCAATACACCGCGGGGAACTGGGTGTTTGTGTTATCAGAAGATGGTCAACGAGCCTCAAAACGCTCGATCACCACTGGCAGGAAAAACCCTCAGAGCATCGAAGTTCTATCTGGTTTAAATGCGCAAGAACGGGTGATCACTTCGTCTTATGCCAGCTTTGTCGATGCACAGCACCTTGCAATCATTAATAAAAATTAAAAAGGTAACATCATGATTAAATTAACTAATATTTCTCGTTCATTTATTGGAGAGCAGGTCGAAACGGTCGCAATCAACGGTATGAGTGTGCGCATTGAACAAGGGGAGTTTGTATCAATTTTGGGCCCGTCTGGGTGCGGAAAGTCAACCTTACTCAATGTACTGGGTATGTTGGACAACATTGACGAGGGGGAATTTACTTTCATGGATGTGCAGGTTGAACAGCAAGGAGAAGCAAGCAAAGCGCGGTTAAGAAAACAATATATTGGTTTTATTTTCCAAAGCTTTAACTTGTTAGATGAACTGACGGTAGAACAAAATATCGAATTACCACTAATTTACCACAAGGTTGGCAAGCAAGAACGCAAAGCGCGTGTTGAGGAGGTTATGCGCCGAGTCGATATTTTACATCGTCGCGATCATTTACCCGCAAAATTGTCAGGTGGTCAGCAGCAACGTGTCGCCATAGCAAGGGCTATTGTAAGCAAGCCTAAGCTGATTTTAGCCGACGAACCAACAGGTAACTTAGATTCCAATAACTCTTCGCAAGTAATGCAGTTGCTTCGCCAGCTTAACCAAGATGAAGGCACCACTATTTTAATGGTGACTCACGCCCCGGAGCATGTGAGTTTTGGTACGCGAGTCATTGAATTGCTTGATGGTAAAGTCCAAAAAGATTATTTGACTGAGTGTGCTCACACTATAACCACCAAGGAGAGCTTGCATGTTTAGACTCTTTTTTCTAGTGGCCTTTCGTCACTTTTACCGTGACAAGTTGACGAGTGTTATTCAACTGTGTGGTTTGGTGGTAGGAATAGCGTGTTATTTACTGATTGGGCAATATGTTGCGTACCAATACAGCTACAATACGCAGTTTACCGATGCCAATAGTATTTATCGTATTCACTTATTTCGCGATGACAATAAACCGCAAACTTTAACGCCAATTAGGTTGGCTAGCGAACTGACCAGTAATTTCCAGCAAATAGAGGATGTGACGCGAATTTCCTCATCCTCGGTATCAGTTAAGCAAAGGGGTGGGGTTTACGCTGAGCAAGCAACATTTGTCGACAGTAACTTTTTTGATTTTTTTGATTTTGAGTTACTCGAGGGTGATATTTATACCGCGCTCAATTCACCAAACAGTGTGGTATTACATCAAGCTTTGGCACAAAAATATTTTGGTCAAATAACGAATGTTATCGGTCGGTCTTTAACAATCAACGGCGAACAGTATTTGGTGACTGGCGTGATCAAAAAAAGTCTGGTTCCACACACTCTGCCTGAAACATTGTTGCTGCCTCTTAAAAGCTATTTTACCTTGTTGCCTAATATTCAGTGGACGCAGTTGTGGAACTTTAATGCCACCATTACTTTCGCCAAAATTGCTCAAGCCAAAGACGTTTCATTTTTAAATAGCAGTGTAAGCAGCTTTTACGACGACAGAGCAAAAGGGCTGACCTCTTTTAAGCGTTTTCGCGTTGAGTTTGAACCACTGCTTGATGTGTATTTAAACAATACAACCACCCGCCCACTGGTGCCTTCAGGGAGTAAGCTAATGGTTACTGCGTTTAGCATTATTGCAGTACTCATTTTATTTTTAGCCTGTGTGAACTTTACCAATTTGGCGACGGCGGCGGCAATGCGCCGGAGTAAAGATGTTGGTGTGAGAAAAGCGATTGGTGCGAGTCGTCTGCAATTAATTGCGCAGTACTTATTTGAGTCTACCTTACTCACACTCGTAGCCACAGTATTCGCGCTGTTGCTTATATCTACTTGCTTGCCTTGGTTTAATCAATTAATGAATGTTGATATTAAGCTGATATTTGGCAATCGAGAAATTGTTGAGCTAATCATTATTTGCGCGTTGGTATCCTTGCTTGCAGGTGGTTATCCTGCTTTCTTTTTGAGTAACCAACCTGCCGCACTTGTCCTGAAGGGGGTGGTTAACAGCAGCCGTAGTAACGTTCTTTTTAGACAATGTCTAATTGTATTGCAATTCTCTGTCGCCGCTTTTTTATTGGTGACAAGTCTTGTCGTGAATTGGCAAATGAACTATGTGCAAAATATGCCACAAGGCTATGAAAAAGAGGGGGTCTTGGTGGTCAACCGTGGCGCTCAGTTATATAACACATTTAAGGCACAGGCGATGCAAATGGCTGAGGTTGAAGCCGTAACCATGTCTCATACCGTGCCGACAAAAGCAACACGTACATCTCATATGGTCAGAAAACTCGGTGAGATAGACAACGAAATTTGGGTGGGAAATAATCCGGTTAGCTACGACTACTTTATGGTTTTCGGTATTGAATTGCTTGCTGGTCGTGGCTTTTCTAAAGCGTACATAAATGATGCGTATGAAGAAGATAAACAAAATGTAGGGAACAGTACTGGTAAATTGGTGATCAACCAAACGTTAGCGAATACGCTTGGTTGGGGTGCTGAGCAAGCCATTGGTAAAAGTTTAATACTCGGTGCCAGCAATGAGGGATTGCATACTCATCAAATTATCGGTGTTACACAGGATACCCATTATATTAACGCGAAAAACCAAGTGCCACCGATGCTGTATGTGCTTTCTGAGCAGCCGCAAGATTTATCGTTACGTTGGTTGTCTATCCGTCTGGCTGAAAACGCCAGTTTAGAAACAGTCAAAAATCTAGAGCGTATTTGGCTAAGCTTAGATAACAATGTGGCGTTTAAATATGACTGGTTAAGTGAGTTGTTTACGGGTTCATATCGCAATGAAATATTGCAAACTAAGCTACTGAACTTATTTACCATATTGGCATTTTTGGTTACGAGCATAGGGCTGCTTGGCTTAGCCGCATTTATAACACAACGTAAAACTAAGGAGATAGCAATACGTAAAGTGTTAGGGGCGTCTAACCGACAATTATGTTTTATGTTATTGAGCCCGTTTACTGCATTGATTGTATTGGCTAATGTATTGGTATTACCTATTGCTTATTGGCAAATGAGCGATTGGCTTAACAACTTTATTTATAGAATGGCGCTGCCAATCAGCGCATTCGCTATCAGCTTGCTTCTAAGCCTCGCGGTCGCCTACATCACGATTTTGCTGATAGCGATAAAAGCGGTACGTGCAAGGCCTGTGTCTGCACTGGCGAGCGAATAAAAGTGTAATCAGAAAAGGGGCGATATTTTATCGCCTCTTTCCAACTTTGACAGATAGGTTCTGATTAACCTCAGCTACGGATAAGAGTTTTGATAGCTCGCTATTACAAGTGGAAATAACGAAGAAAGTGAGCAAATTCGCTTATGTGCAGCTAAGGTTGATCATGCGTTGTCGAACTGAGAATCTAGGTAACGGCTTAAAGCGCCATACAAGTTATTCATATCTATTGGCTTTCCAATATGCGCAACAAATCCTTGCCGCAAATAGCGTTCGACATCTGCTGACATTACATTGGCTGTGAGCGCGATGATACGTATGTCTTTATTGATTTTACTTATTTCTCTTTGTGCTTCTACGCCGTCCATTACAGGCATTTGAATATCCATCAGGATTAAATCAAAGTTCTCTTGTTTGACTGCTTCTACTGCAAGTTTACCATTCTCTACCAGTGTTAAATCAGCTTGGGTGTCTTTGAGCATCGACTTAATCAGCATTTGGTTAATCGGGTTATCTTCAGCGACGAGTATTTTTTTACCGAGTAGCTCAGGTGCAATAACAGCTTTATGCGCTTGGGTAATGACGCTTTTATCTGATTTTTCTAATGGCAACACAACTTCAATAGTTGTGCCTTGACCTATTTGACTGTCTAAATGGATGGTACCACCCATGAGTTTTACGAGGCTTATGGTAATAGACATGCCTAAGCCAGTACCACCAAATTTTCGCGTAGTAGAGCTGTCGGCTTGTTCAAAACGCTCAAAGATCCGAGCTTGTGCTGTCTCGCTCATACCGATACCTGAATCTTTTACGCGGATACAGACCGCTTGCTTGTGCTCGTGTTCTATGCAGCTTAGTGTTATGTCGACACTGCCCTGTTCAGTAAACTTAACCGCATTTGATACTAAGTTGAGCAGTATTTGTTTCACTCGGACAATATCGCCAAGCCAGCCATCGATAAAGCTCTGATCAACAACATGAAGTAAGTTAATTCCTTTGTTACTTACCAAGGCATCGACGTCAAATTGAACTGATTTTACCACTTCAGAAAATAAGAAAGGTTGTTGCTCTAATTCTAGTTTGTTGTTTTCTATTTTTGAGTAATCAAGTATGTCGTTGATGAGAGTGAGTAGAGAATTGGCCGAAGATGACGCATTGGTAAGTATTGTTTTTAGGTCATCCGTCAGCGGCGTATTTTGTAATAGCTGTAGACCACCTAGTATAGCGTTCATTGGCGTGCGGATCTCGTGGCTCATGTTGGCCAAAAACTCACTTTTGGCGCGGTTGGCATCATCTGCTGCGAGTTTAGCTCGCTCTAACTCACGGATAGCATCTACTTTATCGGTGATGTCATAGTTAACACCAATGACTTTAAGTGCTTGACCATTGTCATCTCTAATAACTTCTGCGCTGGCTTTCATGGTTCTCACTTTGCCATCGGGATGAACCACCCGAAACTCAGGGTCATAAACGCCTTTGCCTTCGACAGCGTCGAATAACAGTGCTTTGGCGTGTTCAATATCATCTGGGTGCACGCTGTTTTCCCACGCTTCGTAAGCACCGGAAAAATCGACTTTAGCGATACCATATAGAGCGTACATCCAATCATCCCATATTAGCTCATTGGTATGTACATCCCATTCCCACACGCCAATGCCTGCAGAATCATTGGCTAACTGCATTCTGAACGCACTAAGTTCAGCTTCGTCTTTGGTAGCTTGTAGCTGCGTTTCAATGCGTTGTTGAGCGGATATGTCTTGAATAACAGACCAGATGTATTCTGTACCATCGCTTTTGGCGATTTTTACGCCGTGCAGTAAAACAGGGTAATTATGACCTTGTTTGTGTATGTACTCTTTTTTATACGGGCCATACCGCCCATCTTTAACAAGCTGCGCTAGTATCTGTTGTTCATTCTTTTCATAGGTTTTGGGTGTGAGTTGCCAATAATCCATGTTGTTAAGTTCATCTACATCATAGCCACTAAAGCGACTAAACTCATCGTTTACATATTCAAATACACCATCAGACAGGCGGTTAATGGCAATGCCGACTGGCGCTAAGTTGACGAACTGCTCAAACTTTTCTTTTTCTTCTAAGTAGGCTGATTGAAAATGTTCTATATCCGAGACGGCGTTTTCTAGTTGCGTTTGGGTTTCGCTCAGTTCACTAATGTCTCTACCAATAGCCAGAACGAGGTTTTTGTTTGCCAGCGGCAGTGCGGTCAGTGAAACCAAACACGGAAATGTTGAGTTATCAGAACGACTGTGGCGCCATTGAAATAATTGTGGCCCTTCGATAAAGGCTTTTTCGATGTATTCATTGGCCAGTTCTTCAGATAGCCGACCACAGGGTTGATATTTTGGAGATATGTCGGAGGGATACAAGTTTAAAAAATTTTCTTGAGTTCCGACATCATGAAGTGTCACGGCTGCTTGGTTGCACTCAATAAAGCGCCCCGTATCTAAATCTATGATTGACAGCGCATCGGCGGATACATCAAATAGTTTTTTATACTTTATTCGTTCGGTATTCGCTTGCGCTAGTTGGATTTCCAGCTGGTTAACCCTTTCTTCCAATTCTGTGAGTTTTTCTTGCATAGGTCCGTTAATTGTTTCAACTGGTTTCGCTAAGTATAGATGGAACTTGCCTTTTATTTATAGAGGATTTGTTGGTTTATTAAGGATTAAATTGCAGAATAGTCGAAGACAATGACCTCAACTATTCAACAGAAACGATTAACCCTTAAAAAACACCGTTGTCGTTACGAATTGTGCCACCGCTGATCAGTGAGTAAAAACGCATAAAGCCGTCTAGTGCTTGAATCGCATCCCAGTGCTCGACAATTCGCCCATCTTCAAGTCGCCACGTATCCATAATATTCATGCCCTTTTTATCGTTGCCTCTATCTTCTTTGTAAAGCGTGGCGTGAGAGTGAAACGTCACGAAATCACCATCGACCAAAATACGCTTAACATCGTAAGAGTATTCAGGGTAATCCGTGACAAAATCTTTTAAAAAATCGACTAGTCCAGCCATTTTGTCGGGCAGGTTGCGATTATGTTGCTTGTACTCGCTATTGTTGTATCTAGCCAGCACATACTCAAAGTTGTGGTTGTTCATTAGGTTTTGCACAAAATCTTTGATGATAAGCGCATTGTTTCGTTCTTGCTCTGTCCAGTTTGATTTTTGCATCGATTTAAAATCAATGTTTGGTGTATCTGTATCTTGCGCATTTGCGCCCACACTTATTAAAGCGAATAAGTAAAAGATGATGGCTTTAAACATAAATATTTCCTAAAATTACGATTGGTTACTAAGTGAGACTATGGTAATTATTAGTAACTAAGGTTGCAATTAGGTACCGAAATCTGCCCTAGGCACAAGTAAGTAACCTAGTTTCGATATATTTTTATACTTAACAATTGGTTGAGAGGAAATTGTGGTAGAAAAAAGCATCAAAGAAAGGCGAAAATTTAATAATGACGACACATGTCCAATCCGTAATGTAGTGGCTCAAATTGGGGATAAATGGTCAATGTTGATTTTATTTGCGTTAGTTGATGGCGCAGATCGGTTCAACTCTTTGAAGTCGAGAATATTAGGTATTTCACAACGGATGCTAACGCAAACGCTACGTGACTTGGAGCGAGAAGGTTACGTTAAAAGAACCGTATTCCCTGAAGTACCAGCGCGGGTAGAATATGAGCTAACAGCAATGGGCAAAGGTATCGTAAAGCCGCTGTATCAGCTAGTGAGCTGGGCTGATGAGCATCATGCAGCGATTAATAAGGCACGCAAAGTGTATGATAAAAAAATGCAATCGTGATCACAGAGTATGTGCATTAAACCAAAGTGATTATGTACTCTGAAAAGGGATTGGAATTTTATCAATAGCGATGGGGTTGTTTTCATTCACGATCACCAATTTATTTATGGTGATCGCAGTACCTTTATAAATGATAAAGCGATACATAATCCACCCACGTTTTTATTCAGGCCAACAATCATACTGAGCGTGAATACAATAAAGCATTTAGAAATATAGTGTCATTAGCCAAACTTCCATTAAATTTACATTCATTTTCAATGAGCTATAGCACCTGCTAAGTTTTTGTGGACGGTTACTGCAGTGATTGAGTTATGCTACGCCAATCTTGATTTTTGTTATATTATAACATATCTTTTGCTGGTGGTTGAGAGCGAATGTAGCGGACGCTAACCCTCAGTCGCAGTAATTTAAACTGCTAGATAGAGCTATATCACTATGCCAAACAAAAGAAATCTATTACCGGTTACTGTGCTTTCAGGCTTTTTGGGCGCGGGAAAAACAACGGTATTGAATCACATTTTAAACAACCGAGATGGGTTAAAGGTTGCTGTTATTGTGAATGATATGAGTGAGATTAATATTGATGCAACGACAGTCAAAAATGAGATAACACTGAACCGTGCACAAGAGAAACTTGTAGAAATGAGCAATGGCTGCATTTGCTGTACATTACGAGAAGATCTGTTGGAAGAAGTGAATCGTTTAGCCAAAGCAGGAAAGTATGATTATCTAGTGATTGAGTCTACGGGGATTTCTGAACCCTTACCAGTTGCTGAAACTTTTACTTTCGCAGATGAAGATGGTGTTAGCTTGTCTGATATCGCCACGCTGGACACCATGGTTACGGTGGTGGATGCCGTGAATTTTTTAAATGACTATGAACAAGCACAGTACCTGCAAGATGTCGGTGAAAGTTTAGGTGAAGAGGACGAGCGAAGCGTTGCTGATTTGCTGGTTGAGCAGATCGAGTTTGCAGATGTGTTGTTACTCAGTAAAACAGATCTTGTGTCAGAACAAGCGCTTGAGCGACTAAAAGTCATCTTAAAAACGTTAAATACAGACGCACAGCAAATAGCGATACAACATGGAAAAGTTTCTATCAAAGCCATTTTAAATACCAAAAAGTTCAGTTTTGAAAAGGCGCAACAAGCGCCGGGCTGGCTAAAAGAAATGCGCGGCGAACACATTCCTGAAACTCAAGAATACGGTATCAGTAGTTTTACATTTTGTGCAAGGCGTCCATTTCACCCTCAAAAGTTTTATGACTTTTTACATAGCAAAGAAATAGCAGGTAAGTTGATCCGCTCAAAAGGCTTCTTTTGGTTAGCAACGCGGCCTCAGTTTGCTGGTAGCTGGAATCAAGCGGGTGGGATTGCAAGATATGGTGCCGCGGGGTTATTTTGGCATGCTGTGCCAAAAGCGCAATGGCCCGATGACCCTGAGTATCTTGCGTCGATTGAAGCACAATGGGTTGAGCCATTTGGAGATATGCGTCAAGAGTTGGTGTTTATAGGGCAAGGCCTAGACAACCAGGCGATTATAAGTACGTTAAATAATTGTTTGTTGTCGAGCGAAGAGCTGGCGCTAGGAAAAGATGAATGGGCAAAGCTACCTGATCCATTTCCTCTGTGGGAGTATTGATATGGCTTGTGTTCAAAAATCAAGACAACAAAGTTGGTCATCTGGCTCATCACCTCAATCACTTACGCACATTGGCGCGCAAGATATCAGTGTTGCTATTTGGCAGCGTGATATAAACACCGATATTACAGGCTATTTTGACGAAGTATTTGACGTACTTGGGTTAGGCGTTCGTAGTGTATTTAATATGGAATCTTTCAAAGAGCACTTAGACTCGGCATTGCCCACAGGTACTGGTAAGTTGGCTGCGATTGAAGACATTTATCTGCTTTGCGACATGCTGACTTGTCTGTTTGGCTGTAGCAGCGTGGGTCTGCGTTTAGCGCCGTTATCGAGCGCGATGTGTCCTAAACTCCACGTTGATCAAATACCTGTAAGGTTGGTAAATACGTACTTAGGAAAGGGCACTCAATGGCTACCAAATGAAATGTTGAGTGCATACGCAAATACGGGTGAGGTTGAGCTAAAAACTGCCGTACATCACGGGTATTATAATGAACAAAGTATTTGTCAGCTCAATGCCTTTGATGTTGCATTATTAAAAGGCAGTGCGTGGCAAGAAGGGCATGAACATATGGCCGCAATCCATCGTTCGTGTCAGGTTGAGCCTAAAGCAAAAAGAGTGTTACTTACCTTAGATCCCATATAGTTTTTTCACTCGTCTATTGTTTGGATTTCAACTCGCCAGTTTACTATAGGGTGGTGAGTTGAATTATCGCTTTGTCTTTTCTTCGTCACTTATATAGGCTGGCAACTCATTGTTGTCTCAGGAAGTTGCGGGTTTGTCCTAGTCTGCTTCACTTCTATGTAAAAGCGTCTTACAATAGCGACGTTTTTTATTCGAGATACTTATGTTTAAACCATTGTCAAAATTACTGTTTTTAGTAACTGTTTTAATTGCCTTTACAGGGCAAGCAATGGCTTATCACTTTATGTCATCGAATAACGCAATCGCTGTTCTACAGACAAAAGTACAAACACAAAGTGTTGCTAATCACCACACAGAATCCGAACAGTTACAAGACAGTGATGATTGTTGTCAGGTTGAGTGCTGTGAGAATGACTGTATTTGTCCTGCGAATGCATGTGTTTCTTTTGTTTATTTACATACGAATTTTTTTCTTTCAGAGTCTTTGTTTTTAAGCGAGCCGTTGCAGTCGTATGCAACAAAAGGCACGTACTTTATTGCCTCAAACCCCTATCGGCCACCAATTCACTCCTCGAAGTTCATTTTTCCATAGCGAAACAACTATTAATGAGCTGCGAGCATGTCGTGGCTTTGAGCATTAATCGAGGTGAAAATGCTGAATAAATATTCAAAAATAGCACTTGCTGTGCTATTAGCCCCTTCCATGTCTTTTGCTGGTCAAGGGGAACATCATGATGACCATCATGAACATAAAGAGCAAAACATTGAAAAGATCCAAGTAACTGCATCACGACTTGGTCGAATTGTCGCGGAGTCGGCAACCCGTACAGAGATAATCAATGCTGAAGAAATCCAAGAAAAAGCCCTAATGAGACCGGGTAATATCTCTATGTTGGTTGCCGAGACTGGGGGAGTGCGGGTGCAAAATACCTCTCCAGCATTAGGCAGCGCCAATATTCGATTACAAAGTTTGTATGGTCGTTACACACAGTTACTGAGCGATGGTTTGCCTTTGTATGGAGGCCAAACCGCATCAATTGGCTTATTGCAAATACCACCTACCGATCTGGCTAATGTTGAAATTATTAAAGGTGCAGCATCATCACTTTATGGGGGCTCTGCGCTGGGTGGTGTGATTAACTTAATTTCTCGTACGCCATCAGATGAATTTGAAGGCGAAGTGTTATTAAATACCACATCAAAACATGGACAAGACATAACAACATATTTGGCCTCGCCAATTAATAGTGCGACAAGTGCATCGATCACCGCAGGCATACATAATCAAGCGCAACAAGATTTAGATCATGACGGTTGGATTGATGTGGCCAAGTTTCAGCGAGCGACTGTTCGCCCACGGCTATATTGGGAAGGTGAAGCGGGAGCTAATTTATATGTGACTCTAGGCGCAATGCGAGAAGAGCGTGAAGGTGGGACCAAAGAAGGCGCGATAGTACCCGATGGCCGCTCATTTATGCAGAACCAAGATTCGCAGCGATTTGATGGTGGTTTTATTTTTGATCAATCACTCAATGAAGTGCTAAATCTAAATGTGCGTGGCTCTGCCATGCATCAAGCGCATGATCATGTTTATGGCTCGGTTGAAGAAAACGATACCCATGAAAGCTATTTACTTGAATCGAGCATCTCGGGGTACAGTGACACAACCGCTTGGCTTATCGGTGTTGCTTATCAATCAGACAGTTTTGACTCTGAAGATTTTTCCGAGTTTAACTATCGTTATCAAGTTCCCGGGTTGTTCTCGCAAATCAATTATGAAGTCAGTGATGATACAGCCTTATCACTTAGCGCACGTACTGATTGGCACAGCGAGTATGGTACGCAATTTAGTCCACGTATGTCGATGTTGTATCATCCCGAAAACTGGACTGTGCGTGGCTCATATGGGCAAGGTTTTTTTGCGCCAACGCCGTTCATTGAAGACATTGAAGATGCTGGACTGTCTAGGTTAGCACCGTTAGACAAGCTAAAAGAGGAGCAGGCAACTACAGCATCGATTGATGTGAGTTATGTTTTTGACGGTTTTGAAGCAAGTATGACGTTGTTTGCCTCTGATGTAGATAATGTCACGGAACTTGCGTTATTGAGCCCAAATGAAGCGCTCTCTGGTAAACAGGTACGTATTGTCAATGCATTAGGTGAAAGTGAAATTCGTGGTGCCGAATTACTGCTTCGCTATCGCTGGCATGACCTAAAAATGACAGGGAGCTATTTGTATACCGATGCCACCAAGCAAAACCAAATGGGAATGGGTCGAGAGGCGCTACCGCTGACACCAAAACACAGCGCAGGTGCGGTCATTATGTGGGAAGAGCATGGGAGTCACTTGCTCGGCTTTGAGGCCTATTATACGGGAACACAACGGCTTGAGGGCAACCCATATCGAGAGCGAAGCGACGCTTATTGGCACTTAGGACTGCTTGGACAAATTACCATTGGCAACATAAGCTACTTTTTAAATGCTGAAAATCTGCTTAATGTGCGTCAGACCAAAGAAGAGTCCATATTGTTACCTGAGCAAGCAGCTAGTGGACGTTGGACCACGGATATTTGGTCACGCAATGATGGCTTTACAGTGAATGCAGGCATTCGACTGCAATTTGGCCATTAAAAGACAAGCGAGGGGATGAGGAGGTCGTTTTTACCTCCTTTTATTGTGTGCTACAACATCATCCGGTTGCCGCAGGCTGTGGCGTCCGTTATTGCGCTTTTAACACATAGATCTCGCCATCGAAACTGCCTTGGATGGTGAGGCCTTGCCCTGCCAGCTCTTTTAGGTAATCAATATGATCTTGCATGATATGCTGGCCCGGTACCAACAGAGGAATACCGGGTGGGTAAGGCGTGACTAACCCTGCACAAATGCGATTATTGGCCTTACCGATAGGCACGGATTCTCGCTCGCCATAGAACGCATCGCTTTGAATGCACGCCAAATCAATCGCGGGTAAATTCTCAGGTAAGCGTGAGCGACGAGTTGATTTTGATAGCTTTACCTTACCGCTGTCGAGTTTTCTCAGAGCGTTGTACAAACGAATGATCTTAGAACGCGTGCCACCGAGTGTCAGTAAAACTAAAATGGTGCTATGGGTATATTTTTCTATTTCCAGTCCAATTTCGTCCAATAGGAATTTATGAATGTCTTTTAATGAGTAAGGCAGTTCGCTTATGTCGATAAGAATTTTGAGCGGATCATGGCCCATGTTATCGCCACTAAAGTGTGGAAATATCTCTATAAAGTCTTGTTTAGAGAGCACTTTAATATGCTTGAGAGAAGCCATTTGTTACTTAAATTCGTCCACATGATTCAACAAGGCATTGAGCAACTTATAACCTTCCATCTCCAACTGCTTTTGGCACATATCAAGCGACGCAATGAGCGATATTTGGGCGATGTGCTGGCGTAAATGCTGTAAATTTCCCGGAAAAAGTCGGCATCGAAATCAGGGTCGTTGATATGAATGTAAGACGCTTGAGAAAATGCTGAAACGACTTTATGTGCCGAATGAGTGACATAGTCAGCGCCAGCATGAATGGTCGAGTAATAGCGTAAACTGGGGTGGAACAGCGAGTAAGCAAACCAAGCTTCGTCAATAAACACCTTAATGCCATGCTGATGGGCAAAGTCGACCACTTGTTTCAAATCGCTCAGCAGGCCATCGTAAGTACACCCCGCGAGCACTAATAATTTGGCATCGGTATTTTGCTCAATCGCGTGCTTGATATCGGCCAATGACGGTGGCGCGAATATGCCATATTTAGGATTTAAAATACTCGATAAATAAATAGGGAAACTGGCTGATTGCAAAATGCCATAGTGCACAGATTTATGGCAATTGCGGTCGATGATCACTTTGTCGCCCTTGCGAAGTAGTGTTTGCAAAATGATTTTATTCGAGGTGGACGAACCGTTCGTCACAAAATATGTGCGCTTAACTTCAAATGTTGCCGCAGCAGACTCTTGAGCGCGACCAATGGTGTTAGTGCTGTCAGACAATGAACCCAATGAATCTACTGATACCGACAAGTCACCAACAAATACATTGCGACCATAAAATTGATAAAAATCTTTGATGCAAGGCGAGTTTCTAAAGCTCGAACCACCGCTGTGACCGGGTGTATGCCACGAGTCGTTCGCTTCGCCCACATAACTACGATAGGCGGTCCAAAATGGCGTTTCAGAGCGGTCATCAAAGTCGTTGATCATGTAGCCTAAAATTGCTTCAGGGTCGGAGAACACTTCACCTTTAAAGAAGAAAGACTCAATTTCCTCCGACTCACTAACTATTTCAAGCCCTTTGGTGTCATCGCCAATAACATACACTGGCAGCTCGATACGAATGCTTTTTAACTGATCAATAAAGCGACTATAGGCTCGCTCTCCACTTTTGTTGTGTATATCCCAACTCAGCACCACTGCCTGAATATCACCATCCTCCGTGACATGCTCCAAGGCCTTAGAGAGGTCGAGACATTCAATGATATCGATATGAATATCTTCCCGTTCAAAGTTCGGAATTGTTTTTACAAATTAGTTGAAAGCGCTTGTAAAACCGATGGCTCTTGTTCAATTAACAAGATACGAAGAATAGGTAACATAACGATGGTCGCATTAAAATTAATAGACTTTCAGTAGCATAAACAAAGTGTTGATATTTGTGAAATCAATACTTTGAAAATGTTCCATTCATTGTACTTTTAGCAGGATGGCTGTTTTGCGTCCCTTGATTTAGACACTGCTTGAGGCAAGTAATTGTTGGCTAAAATTAGACGCAGGAGCAAAAAGCCAACGGTTATTTGCCCTACTGATTTGGCTTGTTAGCTACACATTTACTCAAAAACTGATTTATTATTAGAATAAAAGCGATAATAGGCTGAGTGCAAAGGTGTTTTTTGAGTTTCACACCAATAAACTTCTATTAGTGTACTCATTGTATCTATATCACTTTCTTGACCAAAAACGTTAACAAGTGGCTTTTTTACTTTTTTCTCAACAAATGATTCTATGGCTTTCTGAGCGCGTTTTTGAGCCTGAGTATGCAAAGCGGTCTTAGCCTCATTGCCAACTGACATTGCATCCCCACAGGTGATTACTTCTGATCCATAAGCAAAGTTAGAACAGATAAGAGCAAATAAAATTGAAATATAATTCATAGTTTTCCTGTGTAGCTAGCAGCTTAATAGCTCCCAAAGTGGTGTGTTTAAACACACTAAAGTGTCGAATATTATGTTCAACCAATTTGGGAACTAGGTGACTTTGTGTTTAATCAATAGGTTTGAGATTAGCGTAAATTACTTGTATGGACAAAGCACCAAAACACTGAGCGGGAATAATATATGACAATATCGAGAATATGATAAAAGTGACTGGTGCTTTAAAAGACGCTTTACAATCCGCTTGTCACCCCATCTCGGCACTTAACGGCCGTACATTGGAATGTAATTTCACTGTGCTGTTAACTTATGTCGGGTAGCGCGGCTTTGCCACTTAACTAACCTACACTCATGCATTTGTAGGTTGGAAAAGCTGAAGGCGCCTTCCAACAATCTAATGCTTGGTAATTATAAGCACCAATGGCAAAGACTTACAAAGGTTGAAACAACCGCATCGCTCCGCCTTTTCTTTAAACTCGCTCAAGTCTTGAATGAGGCATGAACCGCATTTCGGCTTGCGAGCTGTACATACGTATCGACCGTGAAGAATGAGCCAGTGGTGAACGTCTACTTTAAACTCTTTGGCACGACCTTTTCGAGTTTTTCTCCCTTTTAACGATATCTTTGCCCGTGGCAAATTTGGTGCAGTTGGAAACACGAAAAATGTGGGCGCGATGGCGATGGTCAGCCACCCAAAAAAATGATGATAGTACGAAGAGTAACCCGACTTACCGCGTTATTTGAATGTTTTTCACCCAAAACATAACCACAATCAAAAAATAACAGATTGATTTGTTTTAACATTATTGCAATAATTGAATGGATTGTTATATTTTTTAAGGAGTAAACGTGAAAATTAAATTAAAAAAGAAAAAATTAAAAACATTGAGTGCTGATAAGGAAGTAAATCATTTAGAAACCCAGAGAATCGCTGGAGGCAATCAAAATAGGTCTATTTCTTGGACATCGAAAGATGTTCTTTGCTATACAACTTCTTTGAATTGCCCACACCTTAGATAACAATAAGGTGACTGTGCATGGCCCTTTTGGGTCATTTAATGCCAGTCAGTTAAGTTGACTGGCATTGATAGAATTATGCACATATATCGAACATAATCACAACTCGCTTTTATATGAACAAATTTGGGCTATCGTATAGAGGTAATATCAAACAATTGGTTTTTTCCTACTGTCTTGACGATTCAAATGTAGCACTCAAGTGTGCACTCTAAATGGCATTGTGCCTATCGCTTACTTCATTAGCCAGATATTAAATGTCAGTCTTTTCTTTAAACTCACACAAGTCTTCAATCAAACAAGAGCCGCATTTTGGCTTGCGAGCGGTGCACACATAGCGGCCGTGTAAAATTAGCCAGTGGTGAACGTCTACTTTAAACTCTTTCGGTACGACCTTTTCAAGCTTCTTTTCTACTTCAACCACGTCTTTGCCCATGGCAAACTTGGTGCGGTTAGAAACGCGAAAAATGTGGGTGTCAACGGCGATTGTCGGCCAGCCGAAAGCGGTGTTAAGTACCACATTAGCGGTTTTACGGCCAACCCCAGGTAGGGCTTCAAGCGCTTCTCGGTTTTCGGGTACTTCGCTGTTGTGCTTGTCAACTAAGATTTGGCACATTTTGTAGACGTTATTGGCTTTAGAATTAAATAAACCAATGGTTTTGATGTAATCACGTAGGCCTTCTAAACCAAGGTCTAAAATACCTTGGGGTGTATTGGCCACGGGGAATAATTTACGAGTGGCTTTGTTTACGCCTACATCAGTGGCTTGCGCTGATAGCGTGACAGCAACAAGCAACTCGAAAGGGGAGCTGTATTCCAGCTCCGTTTCAGGGTGTGGGTTGTCATCGCGCAGGCGCGTGAGTATTTCTATACGTTTGGCTTTATTCATACTGTTATTGTTTTTAGTTAAGCTAAGCTGGTGACACGTGCTCTAGGCGCTTTTTCAGTGTCTTCTACAGGTGCGGCATTGGCTTTAATGCGCGCATCAATCATATTCTTTGCGGCGATAAGTAAGCCCATGCCTAAGAACGCACCGGGTGGTAAAATGGCCACCAAAAATTGGCTATCAAAGCTAAAAATCTCTATACGTAGGCTCGCGGCCCAAGAGCCGAGCAGTAAATCGGCACCGTCAAATAGGGTACCTTGACCAATTAGCTCTCGCATTGAGCCAAGTACTACGAGTACTGCCGTAAAGCCCAAGCCCATCGTGATGCCATCCCAAGCCGATAGCAGTGCATTATTCTTTGATGCAAATGCTTCCGCACGGCCAATAATGGCACAGTTGGTCACAATCAAAGGGATAAAGATGCCAAGCGCTTGATATAAGCCGAAGGTATACGCGTTCATCAGTAGCTGGATCACGGTTACAAATGCCGCAATGATCATCACAAATACCGGGATACGAATGTCTTTAGGCACCCACTGGCGAACAAGCGACACCGTAATGTTTGAACCCACAAGCACTAATAAGGTCGCGATGCCTAAACCAAGGGCGTTGGTGATGGTGCTGGTTACCGCAAGTAATGGGCAAAGGCCAAGTAGCTGAACAAGGGCAGGGTTATTGGTCCACATGCCATCTTTAAACAGGGTTTTCATATCACTCATAGTGCATCTCCGTCACACTCATTTGCCCGTGCAAATAAGGTCTCAAAGTTTTCTTGGGCATACAGGGTGGCTCGTTTTACAGAGCCAACAACGGCGCGAGGGGTAATGGTTGCGCCAGTAAACTGATCAAATTGACCGCCATCTTTTTTCACTGCAAAATGGCTGGCATTTTCCTTACTGACCTTTGTGCCGTTAAATGTCAGCATCCATTGCGATTTAGCAAGCTCAACTTTATCGCCCAGTCCTGGCGTTTCTTTGTGACGAGTAACGCGTACACCTGCAATATGCCCGTCTGCTTTCACTGCGGTTAAAATATCAATATTACCGCTGTAGCCACGAGGTGTAATGTGGCGCAGCAACAAGGCGGAGGGTTGACCATTTTTCATCGCGCGATAAATAATATGCGGCCCATTAGGCCCAAGTTCAGGTGCGTTACTGCGAATGCAATCTAAGTAAAGCTTATTGTCGTATTCGTCCTGCGGTAGAACTTGAGAGAGCAACTGCATCAGGTTTTGTTTTTCATTGACGGCGATTCTATCGGCGGTCATTGAGTGGATCAACGCAACACCACCAGTACTTGCCAGTGCAAATATGGCCAGTAAGGCACCATTTTTATACATAGATTGTGCAATCATTTCGCTGCTCCTTGCCCGTATGTACGTGGCTGAGTGTAATGATCAATCAAAGGGACGGCCATATTCATGAGTAGTACCGCAAAAGCCACAGCATCAGGGTAGCCGCCATAGTTGCGAATAACATAGACCAACAAACCGATACATGCACCATAAATTAATCGGCCTTTATTGGTTGTGGAGGCAGATACCGGATCGGTGGCGATAAAGAACGCGCCCAGCATAGTTGCCCCGCTAAGTAGGTGGAAAATACTCCCTGCATGAGAACCCGGCGATGCAATAAAGCCGATAGCCGCGCAAAACGCCAAACTGGCTAACATCGCCACTGGAATATGCCAATTGATCACTTTGCTTTTGATTAAATATAAACCGCCTGCTAAAAAAGCAAGATTTACCCATAGCCATCCAATACCAGCATATTCACCAAATTGAGCACCACTCATAGCTTCTGACACCGTCAGGTTTTGCGATACGGCGGTTTTCACTTCATCCAGCGGTGTGGCCATGGTTGTGCCGTCAATAGAGGATGTTGCCTGTAAGATGTCTTTTCCGCTATTAGTCACTTCGAAGAACACGAGCGAGAGTTGATCGGCAATGCTCAGGGGCTCAGCAATAAACTGGCTGACCGGCACCCAGTTAGTCATTTGCACAGGAAAAGAAATAAGGAGTAAAACATAGGCTGCCATAGCTGGATTAAACAAGTTAAATCCTAAGCCGCCATAAAGTTGTTTCACCATTGAAATCGCAAAAGTGGTACCGATGACAATGATCCACCAAGGTGCTAAAGGTGGAATACTAATGGCTAATAACACGGCTGTTAGCCAAGCGCTGCCATCACTTAAGGCAGGCCACACAGAGCGGTTACGCACTTTGAGCATAAAGGCTTCGGTTAGGCTTGCAACAATAAGTGCTAAACAAAGTTGGATAATGACGCCAAGTCCAAAAAAGTAAACTTGCGCGATAATGCCCGGAATACATGCAGCGATGACAGTAAGCATGAGCTTGCTAACGCTTTTATGGCTGTGATTATGGGGCGATGAGGCCATGGTTAGTTTCATGACGGATCATTTCCTTCTTGTTCTTTTGCTTGCTTTTTGGCTTTAGCCTTAGCTATTGCCGCTTTAATCGCCGCTTGTTTCTTTTGTTCAGGCGTCATTTGTGCAGGAGCTAACGACTCATCTGTATTCGCAGGTGCAGTATCATCCTGCTTGCTTTGTTCATCCTGCTTGCTTTGTTCATCCTGAACAGTGTCTTGCTCTGCCTGTTTTGCCGCTTTTTTCGCTTTGGCGCGCGCGATGGCCGCAGCTACAGCGGCCTTTCGTGGGTCTTCGGGCGTGTCAGTTTGTTGCTCTTCAACCGACTTGGGCCGCTCTGGCTCATCCGTTGCTTGTTCAGCCTTTGCAGCTTTCTTTGCTTTTGCTCTGGCAATTGCGGCTGCAACTGCGGCCTTGCGTGGATCGTCAACTGTGTCAGCGTCTTGAGCTGTTGCATGCTCCGGCTCATCCGTTGCTTGCTCGGCCTGTTTCGCAGCCTTTTTGGCTTTGGCACGAGCAATTGCTGCTGCAACTGCAGCCTTGCGTGGATCATCGCTGGTATTATTGTCTTGCTCAACTGCTTGTTTCTGCTCATCTGCTGTTGACTCATCTTGTTGAGCGGCTTTTTTGGCTTTGGCACGAGCAATTGCTGCGGCAACAGCGGCCTTTTTAGGGTCTTGAGTGCTATCAGCGCTGTTCGACTGCGTGCTATTTTCTTCGGCTTGCGCCGCTTTTTTGGCTTTAGCACGGGCAATAGCTTGCGCGACTGCATCTTTCTTATCGGAGGCAGGCTCATTACTGGTTTGTTTTTGCTCTTTGTATTGACGCGCTTGCTCTTTACGTTTTGCTCTTTCTAATGCAACTTCGCTGTTATCCGGCTCTAAGCTGCCATCGGCGGCTTTTTTCGCTTTAGCCCGTTCTATGGCAGCTTGTACCGCTGATTTATCGCCTTGCTTTTGTTTTACGCGGGCGAGGGCATCGGCCACCTTGGCTTTTTCAGCATCAGGCTTCGCCGCGCGAGATGGGCTGCGCTTATGTCTGTTTTGACGTTCTTCTTGCTCTTTTTCAAGGCGTTCTTTGCGCGCTTCAAAGCGCTCTTTCGCGCGCTCAGCCTTTATTTGATCCAGTTTTTGTTCACGGATCTGCGCTTTTGCAACGCGGTAATATTGCACAAGAGGAATTTCACTTGGGCAAACGTAAGAACAAGCACCGCACTCAATACAATCGAATAGGTTGTACTCTTCAAGTTTTTCAAACTCTTTACTTTTTGCAAACCATTGCAGTTGCTGCGGTAACAGGGTTTGCGGACATGCGTCAGCGCATGCACTACAACGAATACAGGCTTTTTCTTCTCCAGGGTCTGCCAATTCTTGGTGATCTGGTGCCAATACACAGTTAGTGGTTTTCACTACCGGAATGCGCACGGTGGGTAGTGTAAAGCCCATCATCGGGCCGCCCATTACAACGCGCTGTTCAGCAACGGGTGTAAAGCCTTGGCTATCCAGTAAGTGTTTAATTTCAGTGCCAATCAAAGCCCAGACATTTTGTTTTTGAGTAATGGTATTACCCGTGACGGTCACGACACGCTCAATCAGTGGCTTACCTTTGATGATGGCTTCACTGATGGCAAAAAGTGTTCCCACATTCTGTACTAACACACCAATATCGGCTGGGATCCCTGCGCTAGGGACTTCTTTTGATGTGAGTATGCGAATAAGCTGCTTTTCACCGCCCGATGGATATTTGGTAGGTACTGAGCGCACGAGCAGGGCATTGTTGTGTGCACAGGCTTGTTGCATCGCGGCGATGGCTTCAGGTTTATTGTCTTCAATGCCGATGAGCACCCGTTTTGGCTGTAACAGCTGCTGCATAATTTCAATGCCTTGCACAATGTCTTTGGCATGCTCACGCATTAATAAATCGTCAGCGGTGATATAGGGCTCACACTCAACACCGTTAACAATCAGGTATTCAATCGGCTGGTGGCTGTCTGCTTTTACATAAGTTGGGAAGCCTGCACCACCCATACCTGCAATACCGGCGTCATGTAAAATATCAACAAGCTGTTGGTGACTTAATGTGGTGATATCTTCAACGGGATTGAGTTCACACCAAGTGTCGTTACCATCAGGCGTAATGATCACGCTTAACTCTGGTAATGCAGAAGGATGCGCTGATGGCATAGGCTTGATGTCAATCACTTGCCCTGAAGTAGGGGCGTGAACGGGCAACGACCAGTTGCCACTAGGCTTGGTTAGCGGCTGACCTTTCAGTACATTATCACCAATGTTTACCAGTAACTGTCCATTTGCGCCAATGTGCTGCTTTAATGGCAGTACGATTTTTTCAGGTATGGGTAAACGCGCAATGGGTAACTGATTAGACAAGAATTTTTGTTCAGGTGGGTGTATGCCGCCTGGAAACTGCCACAGGGTGCCTCGCTCAATTTGTTCGAGTAACGGATCCACTTAAACCTCTTAATCTATCTGTTTTACGGCAATGGCGTCTAGTTGCCATTTCCAAGTTTGTTTGGTTTGCTCAACGGGCAGCATGTCGATACAGTCGACCGGGCATGGATCGACACAGAGATCGCACCCTGTACATTCAGCTTCAATAACCGTGTGCATTTGCCTAGTCGCACCCACAATGGCATCAACCGGACAGGCTTGAATACATTTAGTGCAACCAATACATTCATCCTCGCGAATATAGGCTACGGTTTTGATTGGTTCAGCTTGTTGCTCTCCACCAATTGGTTTGGGGTCGACGCCCATTAGGTCGGCGAGCTTTTTCATGGTTGCTTCGCCGCCTGGCGGACATTTGTTTATGTCATCGCCATTGGCTATGGCCTCCGCATATGGGCGACAGCCTGGATAACCACACTGTCCACATTGTGTTTGCGGTAAAATAGCGTCTACTTGCTCGACGATTGGATCGCCTTCAACCTTATATTTGATTGCGGCGTATCCGAGGAGTAGACCAAAAATAAGCGCCAGTGAGCCTAGCGCGATCAAAGCATAAAATACGGTCATGACTACAACTTCACCAATCCTGTAAAGCCCATAAAGGCGAGTGACATTAATCCAGCAGTGATCATTGCTATCGATGCCCCTTTAAATGGGGTGGGTACATCGGCAGCTGCAAGGCGTTCTCGCATCGCTGCAAATAAAACAATGACCAAAGAAAAACCAACTGCAGCTCCGAAGCCAAATACGGCTGAGCCAATGAAGGTGTGGTCGTTGTTGATATTCAGTAGTGCAACACCTAAAACGGCGCAGTTGGTGGTGATAAGCGGCAAGAAAATACCAAGTAAACGATACAGGGTAGGGCTGGTTTTACGCACCACCATTTCAGTAAATTGCACCACAACAGCAATGACTAAAATGAAGCTCATAGTTCTTAAAAAAGTGAGATCAAGCGGCAGTAAAATATATTGATAGACTAAATAACTGACAACCGAAGCGAGTGTGAGTACAAACGTGGTTGCCAAAGACATACCTACAGCAGTATCGAGCTTGCCAGATACGCCCATAAATGGACACAGCCCCAAAAATTTTACCAGCACAAAGTTGTTGACTAGCACCGTGCCAATAAGCAGCATGATATATTCGGTCATTACAGTCCTAAGGTGATTGAGTAAGGTGCGCTAAATGTTGGTAATTTTAACAAGTTTTCATCGTTAGGTCATAGTAAAAATAAAAACTACTGAGCTTTACCTTTGCGTAATTGCTTAGATTTGTTGACACTTTCAAACGATGTTCAGAGTTTTAGATAGGCAGGGGGATTTGTTGGTGCCCCCCGCTCAAATTCATAGGATTAGATTTCTTTCGGTTTTTCGATGTAATAGCCTTGTACACCATCTAAACATAAGGTTTCCACAATATGTTTTTCTTCTTGTGTTTCAACACCTTCTGCGAAAACATTAACACCGATTCTATGCGCTAAATCAACCATTAGACGCATAAAGTACTGATTGTTTTTGTCTTCTTCTAAACCTCGAGTGTAGCTGGCATCCATTTTTATAAAATCAGGCTTTAAGTCTCTAAAGAACTTAAATGAGGTTAGGCCAACACCAAATCGTTCTACAGTGACGCGGGCGCCAACACGGTGAACCATATCGATAAAGCGTTTACTTGCTTTGATATTCTGCTGTAAACCAAACTCGCTAACCTCAAATACCAGTTTTGACGCAATATTGGCATCTTTTAATAAGCGACGTTCAAGCCAGATCACAAACTGATCACTGTGAGCACTTGAAGCTGTCACATTGATACCAAAATATTTTTCAGTAAAGTTACGAGTTTTAATCAATTCTAGCGATGTATCTATAATAAGCCTATCAATGTCGATAGCCATTTCTAACTTTTCAGCCATGGCTAAGAAAGAGGCTGTGGGCAACATTTGATTTTCTTCGGTTTTAAAGCGGGCTTGGATCTCGGCGTAAGCCTTGGTGTTTTTACCAACAGGCATGATGTTTTGCATCATCAATGCAACACGCTTTGAGCTGATCACTTCGGTGATCACTTTACGCCAGTTTTGATTACCAAATCCTGCGCCTACGTTGTTAACTAAATCAGATTCACGCTGAATGTGCCATGCATTCGCTTGTTTACTTTGCGCCATGCTCATTGCGTTATCAACAATGGATAATACCTCACCAAGTGGCTTGCCTGTTTCATAAGGCACAATGCCAGTGTTGGCCACGGAGCTTAACTCTTGGTTTTGTTGGAACTGAGTAAAGCGCGCTTGTAGGGTTTCACCAAAATGTTCTGCCTCTTTTGAAGGTACGTTTGGTAAAATAACCGCAAAATCTGAGCTGTTTAACCGAAAGGTTTGACTGGCGGTGTAAGTACCGCTGACATGTTTGATGATATCAGACACAGACTTAATATATTCGTCACCTTTTTGGTAGCCACGAGTTTGGTTAATGATTTGCAATTCACTACAACGCACCATGGCGAGGCTGCCAAATGCTTTCTTTGTAGATGATTCAACATGATGCTCATAATATTCAACAAACATGTTTCTGTTACCTAGGCCAGTGATAACATCCTTATAGGCTTCTTGTTTAATGCTTTGCGCAGCACTTTTTATATCGTGCTCTTTGCTTTTTAGGAAATGCGCCAAGCGCTTAAAAGAAGGGGTGAGATCGGCACCCAAAGACTGCATTTCTTCTGTATCAAATTCACTGTCAATGTTATTGCTGGCCTGGTTGCGAGTGATATATACATCTACTGCGTCGGCAACCGTCGTGCTTACATTACGGATCAACCTTTGATAAATGACACGCATATAAAAGATGGGTATAAATGCAAGCAGGGCAGTAACAGCGAACGTTAATAACATGGCCTGTTGCAGCAATTGGCCTTGGCTTTGCGCATTAATAACAAACTCAATTTTGATGTCTTTGCTTTTATTCACAGCAAATTGTGGTCGTACGGCATTAATAAACGACTCTATAATTTGTGCTAGCAAAGGCAGGGGATCTGGTTCACTAATGTTGAGAATAGTTTCGCCACTAAAATCTCTAACAATAAATGTAGAAAACACGTTGCCATCATCAAGAGCTGCCTGAATATGCTGAGGCGTTACCTCAGCCATGGTTTTGTCTTCGATGTAGTGCGTAACCATTGATTGGGCGCTTTGCTGGGCTGTGCTTATGGCTGAATCAAAGCTAGCCGCAAAAAATAGTATGCCTAAAAATGAAAACACCAACCAAGAAAAAAATTGTAATAGTACAAGCTTTTTAAAACTAGCCATTATTTAGCCATCAATTTATCTGTGAATGAGGTAAGAAAGTTACCTTAAATCAAACTACTTTTGTTTGTATTCAAGCAGTTATAGAGTAGTGCAAAAGCGTGAGAAAGTCTATATTAATATGATATTGGCTCCCCCTCCCCGACTCGAACGGGGGACCTGCGGATTAACAGTCCGTCGCTCTAACCAACTGAGCTAAGGGGGAGCAATAATAAAGAAATGTAGTAATTTGGCTCCCCCTCCCCGACTCGAACGGGGGACCTGCGGATTAACAGTCCGTCGCTCTAACCAACTGAGCTAAGGGGGAACAATTACTAAAACGATTTGGCTCCCCCTCCCCGACTCGAACGGGGGACCTGCGGATTAACAGTCCGTCGCTCTAACCAACTGAGCTAAGGGGGAATCGTTTTTATCAAGAAACTTGGCTCCCCCTCCCCGACTCGAACGGGGGACCTGCGGATTAACAGTCCGTCGCTCTAACCAACTGAGCTAAGGGGGAAGCGTGTGTCTCTCAACGGGGCGAAATATTAATGACCCCATTGCAAGGTGTCAACAAATAAAACGTCATAAAATTAAAAAACTGTGTCATTCGCTGCTTTTATACTCGATTTGTTGAAATTTATTCCAAAAAGATTGGCTTTGGCGGGTGCTTATAGTGAATTTCAATCAAAGCAGAAAACTGCTAGGGAATACAAAAAGTGTAATAAATAAGCATTTAAGCTAGAAATTGGACGAACTGTAATTTTTTTGTGCTTTTCTTTTCGATCAATATGACCGTTATTTGATCCAGATAAAAAGATCGCGCATCAATGGGCTATTTTTATTGCTCATCATCGAGGTTGTAGGGGAGGTTAGGCTTATTTATTACGGGTTATTTGCATATATTTTCCCTTTTTTATAATTAACCCTTTAAAAACATGGGTTTATTATTTTGTTCTTATTTTCTGAATAAAGTTGTCTCTAGCTTGGGTTAGGACTTTGTTCCAATAAAACCCCTTTTAAAGGGAAGATCCAGCCTTTGAGTTTGTCAAGATCATCAATTAATTATTCCTACACAAGAAACGATCTATCTGCAGGCCCTTATTTTATTGGTGTTTATCAACTTATCCACGGAATCTGTGGATAACATTGTTTATTAATATTTGAGAAGTGTGTCAAAGCTATGAAAATAGCGCACTACAAGCATTTCAACATGTTTCTTAAAATTATTTTTCTACTTAAAAATCAACACTTTAATAAATTGATGTAGAATTGGCGTGGTTTTTGATAAAAGTGAACTTTTTATGACCATAACGCCCTTTTGTTGTGCAAAAAAAATACTGCTATCTGTTAAAAATGTAATTAATTTGTCATTTAAGGGGTTTTAGTGTGTTTTTGCTGTATATGCCAATCTAGTGAAGGTAACGTGTGTTTTATACCCTATTTTAAAGAGAATCGACACCGTTAAAATTCGTTACGAAATTGGCTGGGTTTCAAGATTGGGATGATCTAAAATGCCTAGCTCATAAATGAAGGTCACAACTATGTCGTCTATAAACACTTCAAGCAAAGAGAATGATATTTTAAGCGGGGATATTGCCGCCACACTGAAAAGAATGACCGTTCCAATGATATTCGGCATGATCACGCTCATGATGTTCAATATTGTGGATACTTTCTTCATTAGTATGCTAGGAACGGAACAGCTCGCTGCGGTGAGTTTTACATTCCCTGTTACGTTCACAGTCATCAGTTTAGCGATTGGTTTGGGGATTGGCACATCCGCAGTTATTGCCAAGGCGCTCGGAGCCAACAACATAGAAGAGGCGCGTTTTGATGCAACCATCGCTTTATTGATATCCGCTGTATTTGTTTTTTCGCTCTCAGCCATAGGCTTCATGTTTATTGAACCGATATTTTATTTATTGGGTGCCAATGAGCAGGTGATGCCATTTATCTATGACTATATTTCAATTTGGTTTTTAGGCAGTGTTTTTCTTATCACGCCTATGATTGGCAACTCGGTATTGCGTGCCAGTGGTGATACCAAAACGCCCAGTTTTATTATGGGCTTTGCCGGTTTGATTAATGCAGTGCTTGACCCTTTACTGATATTTGGTATTGGTCCATTTCCAGAGTTGGGCATAAAAGGAGCAGCAATCGCGAGTGTGATTGCTTGGTCTGTGGCGGTGGCTATCATTCTGTATCTATTAGCCATTAAAAAACGCTTACTCAGTTTGCACGGTGGCCAGCAAGGGGTGCTAAGTGCCAGTAAAAAAATACTCAAAATTGGTTTTCCAGCTGCTGGTGCAAATATGCTTACCCCGTTAGCGATGGCGGTGATGACTGCGATTGTGGCAGGCTACGGGCCTGAAGCTGTTGCCGCATTTGGGGTGGGTAGTCGAATTGAGTCGATAGCGAGTTTGGTTGTATTAGCATTATCGATGACGTTACCTCCGTTTGTGAGTCAAAACTTTGGAGCGGGTAAATATGAACGTGTTCAAGATGCCTACAAGAAGACATTACAGTTTGTCATGATCTGGCAGCTGTTAATTTATCTGGTTTTACTGCTATTCTCAGGCTTGATCAGCCGTACATTTGGTAACGAACCCGAAGTGGTACGTGTGATAGAACTATTTATTTATATCATGCCGCTGAGCTATGGCTTACAAGGGGTCATTATTCTATCTAATTCCTCTTTTAATGCGCTTCATAAACCAATGAATGCGCTAGCATTAAGCATTGTTAGGTTGTTTATTTTCTATGTACCTTTTGCATATGTCGGATCACTGATCGGTGGGCTTACAGGATTATTTATTGGTGCCATCATTGGCAACTTTGTAACCGCCTTGGTTGCTTTTAATTGGTTTAACTCAAGTGTTGCGAAAATGCACAGTGCTTCGGCTAGGGAGTATGCGTAATGAGCGATGAATTTAAACTCGTTTCAGAATTTTCTCCAAGTGGTGATCAGCCAACCGCAATCGCTCAGTTATGTGATGGTCTAGAGGCGGGTCTTGCACATCAAACCCTACTAGGGGCTACTGGTACGGGAAAAACGTTTACCATGGCCAATATTATCAGTAACCTGAATCGCCCAACCATTATTATGGCGCATAACAAAACCTTGGCCGCACAGCTTTATGGGGAAATGAAAGAGTTTTTTCCTGATAATGCAGTTGAATATTTTGTGTCATATTATGATTACTATCAACCTGAAGCGTATGTTGTTGCCAGTGATACTTTTATTGAAAAAGATGCTTCGATTAATGAACACATTGAGCAAATGCGTTTGTCAGCCACTAAAGCATTATTAGAACGGCGAGATACGATTATTGTTGCGTCCGTTTCTGCTATTTATGGATTGGGTGATCCCGATTCATACATGAAAATGATGCTGCTGCTCAAGGTTGGCGAGACCATTAATCAGCGAGATATGCTGCGCCGTTTAGCTGAGTTGCAATATACCCGTAATGATATGGACTTTAGCCGAGGTACTTATCGTGTACGTGGTGAAGTCATAGATATATTCCCGGCGGAATCAGATTCATATGCCATTCGTGTCGAAATGTTTGATGATGAAATCGAACGCATTAGTATGTTCGACCCACTAACTGGTGCTGTAGAAAAACATCTGATCCGTGCCACCATTTATCCGAAAACTCACTATGTCACCCCACGAGAAAAAATTCTCGATGCAATCGATAGAATAAAAGAAGAGCTGAAAGAGCGTCGAGCGCAACTGCTTGAGAATAATAAACTGGTTGAAGAGCAACGTGTTGCGCAGCGAACTCAGTATGATATTGAAATGATGACCGAGCTTGGTTATTGCTCAGGCATAGAAAACTACAGTCGCTATTTGTCAGGCAGGGCACCGGGCGAGCCACCTCCTACTTTACTGGACTATTTACCCGATGATGCCTTGATGATCATTGATGAGTCTCACGTCACGGTCTCGCAAATTGGTGCCATGTATAAAGGCGATAGAAGCCGTAAAGAAAACTTAGTGGAGTATGGCTTCAGATTGCCATCTGCGATGGATAACCGGCCGTTAAAATTTGATGAATTTGAGGCCATTGCTCCGCAGACAATTTATGTGTCGGCAACACCAGGAGATTTTGAGCTTGAAAAATCCAACGGGGATGTAGCGGAGCAAGTCATTCGTCCAACGGGCCTATTAGATCCACAATTGGAAGTGCGCCCTGTTTCTACGCAAGTTGACGATTTACTCTCTGAAATATATTTGCGTGTTGAAAAACAAGAAAGGGTGTTGGTGACTACGCTGACCAAACGCATGGCAGAAGACCTGACTGACTACCTCAATGATCATGATGTCAAAGTGCGTTATCTTCACTCTGATATCGACACTGTAGAACGTATGGAGATCATTCGTGACCTGCGTAAAGGCGTGTTTGATGTGCTAGTGGGTATTAACTTACTTCGTGAGGGTTTGGATATGCCAGAAGTGTCTTTGGTGGCTATTTTGGATGCCGATAAAGAAGGCTTCTTACGTTCTACGCGTTCCTTAATTCAAACAATAGGCCGCGCTGCTCGACACCTAAACGGTAAAGCAATTTTATACGGCGATGTTGTTACTAAATCGATGAAAAAGGCCATTGAGGAAACAGAGCGTCGCCGTGCTATCCAACAAGCTTACAACGAAAAACACGGTATTGAACCACAAGCGCTAGTCAAGAAGATCACTGATGTGATGGATGTGGGTGAGGAGGTCACTGATAATCAAGTGGCAGAACCTAAGCCGAGCAAAGGATCTAAACGCGCAGTCGTAGCGAGTGATGATCCAAAACAATTGGCAGCACAGATAAGTGAATTGGAAGCGAAAATGATGCAGCATGCCCGTGAACTCGAGTTTGAGCAAGCCGCGAAAGTACGAGACCAAATACATGAGTTGCAGCAGCAGTTGTTAGGATTGTGATAAGTTAAATGTAGCTTCAGCGTTATGTTTCTTACTGTATTTTTTTATTGTTTTGAAGCTTTAGAAGGGTAAGAGAATAGTTACCCTTCTCATTATTTTTTAATACCTGTGATGAATTAACAGATAAAAGTACAGACTTGCGTATAGTAATCAGGGCAGGCTTGTGGATCGCCAGTGATGTTAGGTGGTGCTGTGACAGTTCCTCCTGCAATATTATTCGTTTGTTGCTTACTTAAGGCTTTTGAGAGTTTCGCTAGCTTTTTCTTTTTTAATTGTAATTTCATTTTTATTTTCCTTATTGATGAATTTTCGTTCCGTTCATTATCTAACATGATAAATCATGGGATGTAAAGTGGCCGATTTAGACCTTGTCCGTATCTAGGTAATACCATAGTGCATCATAAAATGCGCTGTTTTGTTGTTTTAATTGCAAAAAATCGATTTTTTGTTTTGCTTCGTTTGCTTTATCGATTCAATGTGTAATTATCGGAACATTGGCTTCATATAGGTATAAATAATAATGAAAAACAAAATGTTAAATGGAATTTTTGCTGGGGCTTTAGCTTTGGAGTTATGCGCTTGTCAGCAAGCGTCGATACAAAACGCATCTCAGGATTTTAATGCAAATGTGGCATGGTTGGAGCTAAAAAGCACCCTTGAGCAGCAGTACGCGTACCTCGATAGAGCCTGGGTTGATAAGGATGCATTGTTTGCATTATTTACACCAAAGCTTTTAGCGGCGCAATCAAAGCAAGCTTTTGCTGATACTGCACAGCAGTTATTACGCAACTTTTACGACCCGCACCTAAACCTTGGTCCATACAACGAACAGGATTTTAGTGTATACCCGACCGGCTCGGATATTTATGTTAATTACCAAAATCAGCAATTTATGGTGGTTGATGTTAAAGCGGGCTCTGCCGCAGATATGGTTGGTATTCGTCCAAATATGATAGTGACAGCAGTGAATGGCTTACCTATGAAACAGGCTGTTGAACAAGTGCTTGGACGAGATATCTCACAGTTGATGTTAGAGCAAATCAACTTTGCAGCCAATGTCAGCTTAGGAGGTTTTAGAAATGTTGCGCGCACAATTACGATTGAGCATCAAACTGGTGGTAAACAATATCGTCTTGCTGCAAGTTATGAGGCGATAAATGCTTTTCGAGAGGGCCCGACTGTCAGCTTTAAACAAATAGATAAGCTGGGTTATATCCGTTTCAATAATGCACTTGGCAATATGGCAACCGTTGATGAGTTTAAACAAGCTTTAATTGAACTCAGCGACACTAAAGCGTTGATCATCGACTTACGCAATACGCCTAGTGGCGGAAATACGGGGGTAGCTGAACCTATTCTGGGCCACTTTGTCACACAAAAAACGGCCTATCAGCGTTATCGAACCCAACAAATCGGTGTACCTTATGCGCAAGCTGATAAGGAAAGCGCCTATGTCGAACCCACCTTACCGCACTACGGCAAACCGTTTGTTGTATTGGCCGGACATTGGACGGGCAGTATGGGAGAGGGAATGACAATTGGTTTTGACGCGATAGGCGCTCACACTGTGATCGGTGCACCTATGGCAGATTTACTGGGTGGAATTAAAACGGTGCAACTTGAACACAGCGACACTTGGCTAGAGTTAGGTTTTGAGCGTTTGTATCATATTAACGGCAGCTTTAGAGAAGATTTTGTACCACATGTTCGCATAGATTCGGCGGATAGAGATGAGCAGGGACAAGATCCTGCGTTAGTTAAGGCGTTGTCGGTATTGAATCAAAAGTAGCGACGAGCCGAGGGCGTTGGAGTTTACGTCCTATAAAAAAACCGCCAGTTTTTAGCAGGCGGTTTTTTATAATTTTTCAATTGATAAGAAGTATTAACTTACTTAATCGATCATTTAGATTTACGCTTTTCTATTAAATCTTCGCAAAGTGACTAATAAAGCTAAAAGACTCATAATATAACCAAAAGAGCCAGAGCTAGATGACTCAGTTTTATTATTTTCAGCATTCGCTGTTTGCCCTGTAACTTTGGTATATTGCGCAGTGACTGAAAGTGCACTCGTTATTTGCTCAAATGATTTATCCCATCCTGTGAATACGTGGTTTACACGTGTAGGTGACTCTGGCGCAACAGCGGCAGAACCGTGTTCAACTTCAAGCTTGGCTAGTTCTTTTCCGTCCCAGTCTTTGAAAGTTACTTGATACTTGTTTATCTCGTATTGCGCAGTAATTGTTAGGTTTTCAGTGATGTTATCGAGTGCATGATCCCAGCCGGTAAATGTATAGCCTTCTCTTGTGATCTGCCTATCAAAGTCAGCTGCCGTTTGGCCATGGTTGACCACCACTTCTTTGAGTACAGTGCCATCCCAGTCTTTGAAAACTACCTGATATTTGTTGATCTCATATTGTGCAGTAAAGGTTGTATCAATAGCTATTTTTGATAAAGCCTGATCCCAACCGGTAAAAGTGTATCCGCTACGCGTGGGTGTGCTTGATGGTGCTGAGGGCGTTTCTCCTTCCTCCACTTGCGCTGTAGCAAGCACGGTACCATCCCAATCAACAAATTTTACGGTGTAAATCTTTGGTTCATAACCGACAATTGAGACGTTAAATTGATTATTATCTAATTTAAGTTCTGGCTCATCGGATACAAACCTAAATTGTACCGTATTTTGCTCTGTTGTTGTGGCGGTGAGATTAAATGTTATGTCGCTCTCCAGTACCTGTTTAGGGATGTTGAATTTACAGTTACCGCTACCGTTTAAGAACTCACAATTTGAAGCCGCAGTACCGCTGATACTCTCGAAATTAACTTCCGTCTGCTCATTACCAAAAACTGAAATAGAAAACGCTTCTGGGAGTGTTTTACCCGTTAGATCTTTTAAATTCAAAGTGATTGACTCAGCCTTATTAAGACGTCCTTTCATCTGCGTAGTGGTAGCTGCAATGTGAAAATCTTTTATATCTTGATGTGCAACATTCACAAAAATATATGGGTTGATTCCTTTGGCAACATACTCAGCGATATTTGTACTATCAAATAGGTTTTTGTATTTATCTTCAACAAGCCAACTTCTAGCCAACCATGCGCCAGCGTGAGCGGTTTTATCAAAAGTAAATGTAGCTTCAGCTATAAAAACATTCTTTTCATCAGTTGATTGCCACTCATTTATACGTATGACCTTGTCATCTGTGTAATTCCCTGTTGGTGAAACGAGGCTAATATAACCATTTTGCAGCCCTGACGGGTCAGTAAACTTCACTTTTACCGTTACTTGTTGTTGTTCTTCGGTACTATTGAGTTCACTTTTCGATACAGTAAGGTCCACTAATTCTGGAGGAGTTGTGTCTACATCATTTGAGTTGATGACTTCAATATTGGCAGTAAAGCCATAGTCTTGTATTTCTCGATTTGAAATAATGGTGCTGTTTTTGCCATCGGTATCTGAGGCGTATGAAATAGATGAACGCCAAGACCCTGGCACATCATTGGGATTAAATGCCAGTTCTGCAGTCGCTTTATAGACGTCGGTTTGCTGCGTTGCTTGCCAGTCAGTTAAGGTTACATTTCTAGACAAGGCTGAGCGATACTCTTCTGGCGGGATCACATTTATGATCGCTTGTTGAATACCGGATTCATCATGTAGTAAGACCTCTAGGTTCACTGTTTTTTGGCCCGCGCTGACGTCGACAGATGAGCGTGATAAAGCGTAGCCCCTCAATTGTGGGGCCATTACATTCACCATTGCGTCATTAGTGATCGCAATATAAGGGTCAAAACCCATTTCTTTTAGGGCTGCGGCGGATGTATAGTGACTGTAATAGCCATTTTTATCTCTCAAAAACATCATCGTTGAACGCCAAATCCCACCAATATCTCTATCAGTTTTAAGTGTGAGACTGCCCGATGCTTCATAAACATGTTCTTCACTGGTGGCTGTCCAGTCCTCTAATTTTATTCTGTTTGAGGGGATCGGATAGCTTCGATTTGGTGGAAGGATACCGAAGTAAACTGAGTCGATGCCACTTTCATCATACGCTCTTATTGTTAGCGTAACAGTTTGTTCTCCTGTGCTAATGTTTACTTCATTGCTGGACAGTTGCCATGCAGTGATTTTGGGGGCTTGGCGGTCTTCTTGTGGCGTCGATTGTAAACGGTCATGTGTGGGCTGACACTGTGTATCAAGAGAACTTAATTCATTATTTAAGTGCTCCCCCCCCAACTGAGTAAAATGTGATAACTCAGTATTTAGTTGCGACTCATTCAACAGACAAAGTTGTTGTGTGTCATTTTGTGCATAGGTATGACAGGATATACCTAATGCGGCAATAGCTACATTGCTTGCAAATAGTTTGAGTATGCTTTTCATTTTTGCAGTCCTTTTAATACTCATTCTTCGATTTATTTTTTGGGAAGCGTACAGACTAAGGAAGATTAAGTAGAGCCTCCCGTTGCTCTCATTTACACCTTTTAAGAGTAAATGTGCAATTTGGCCCCAAAACAATACCACAAAAAACTATGAAATATTTTCATATTTCATAGTTTTTTGTTTATTGAATTGGTTTTAACTCAGTTAGCTGTGACAAGTAGTAACTAGGGCTGTTTTTATAACGACGAGCTTAGTAAAGGCTGCTTGGACTGAGAAGCGATAAGAGGCAAGTGCTTTTCTGAGCAAACTGCCGGTTCTGGTGAGTCGGCAGTTTGCTTTGTGACGTGAATTAGAAAGTTGCTTTGTAGCGCACACCAAACTCGCTGGCATCGTTACTCTTGATCACTAGGATGTAATCGCCAGTGTTCAAACGAGCATCATCATAGCGCTCATCAAAGATATTACGACCATACAAAGAGATGTCCCAGTTTGCATTCATTGGTGAGTAGGTAATATCGAAGTTAGTTGTTGTACGCGAGTCAATTTGCGTCATACGACGAGGATCTGAACTTGGCTCACCATACATGTCATCGCGGTATGAAATGTCCATACGCGCGTTCACTGTTGCGCCACTGTTTAATTCAAACTCATAAGATGGGCTGATTGATGCAGTCCACTCAGGTGTTAGCGGTGCCACAGGTTTAACCCCGTTTTGCTCTTCTACATCAACATCCATAAAGCCAAAGCTTGAGTGTAGCGTAAAGCGGTCTGTTACGTAGTACGTACTTTCAAATTCAACCCCGCGTGATGTTTGCTCAACAATCAAGTTGTTGGTATCAAAACCCGCGTCTGTGACGACGTTAACTTGGTATGGTAAATCGTCATATTCAGTATTGAAAAATGCCACACTCATGCTGAAGTCATCAGTTAACTGACCTTTGAAACCCGTCTCAAAGTTAATCGCACTGATGTTGTCACTTGCCATAAATGCATTGTTTGCACGTACCGCAGCAGCGGCTTCTTCTTGCTTATCAAAGCCACCAGCACCGAAGAACTGACCGATTAAGAAGTAAGGACGTGCAGGGTATTGACCTGATTGGTAACCCGTTTGTACTGTACCATACCAGTTTAAGCCATTTTCGAAGGTGTAGTTGGCCGCTAATTCCCAAGAGATTTCATCCCAATCACGGCTTGAGTAAATAGTACCTACCGGGTCGAATACATTGGTTGAAGCAGACTTTTCGTCTTCTGTATAACGCATACCACCTGAAATACGTAAATCGTCAGTGGCGTCGTAGCCTACGTTGATAAATACTGCTCGACTGGTTGTTTCTTGGTCGAGCTCAAGTTTAGTTGGACCACCATCAAAGCTTGCTTCAGAAGAATCTTGGCGGTTTGAACCTTCTTCATTAAACCAGTAAACACCCGTAACAAAGTCAGCACGGCCCAAGTAACCAGTTAATTGTAACTCAACAGAAGTCTGGTCCGCAGTGCCGCGCTCTGGGTAGTGGTCAAGTGCAACGGCTGTGCTGTCGTCATCAAGACCTGCTTTATATTCAGATGAACGCTTAGAGAAAATAAACTTAGTACCAAAATCAGCATTAATATCGTATTCAGCCGTTAAAGACACACCGTTAGCACTGTTAGAAACGGTAGATGTTGCCATTGTGCTTGTTGCACTGTCGTATGGGTCGATAGTTGTATCTGAATTGCGCAAACCACTTTGATATAAGCGACCATTTGGTAATTCATCAATCAATGTTGTGAAAGGGCGTGTGCCACCTTCACCATCGTTCGCGTCAGCAGTGAATACTAGGCGTAGGTCTTCGCTTGCGTTGTATTTAATTGACACACGACCGTGGAATTCTTGGTTTTCACCGACATCGTATTCGGCATTCGGTAAGTTAATAAACTCACCTAAGCCGCCACGGCGGTTAAAGCCCATGTTAAAGTTAAAAGCAAGATCTTCATTCACCGCTTGGTTTGTGAAAATACTGCCTTTTAAGCGACCGCGAGTACCAACTTCTGCACTTACTTTCGTGACGGCATCTTGATCTGGTTGCTTGGTGATGATGTTAATCGCACCACCAATTGAGTTACGACCATAAAGTGTCCCTTGAGGACCACGCAATACTTCGATACGTTCGATATTTGCAAGGTTCCAGTTTTGGCCAACTTGGCGGCCTAGGTAAACACCGTCAACATAAACACTCACGCCCGGATCCGTTGTGATAAGGTGATCTTGCAGACCAATACCACGAATAAATGGGTTAGCAGATGAGTTATGACCTGCTGAAAAACCTGTGATATTTAGGTTTGGAACAAATTTACCTACATCAGTGATGTCTGAGATACCTTGTGAATCTAGGTCATCACCAGAAAAGGCACTCATCGCAATTGGTACTTCGTAAATCACTTGCGAACGCTTAGTAGCGGTTACTGTGATTGCTTCAATTTTTGATTTTTCAGCTTGTGCTTCTTCTGCCATTACTGATGTAGAAGATAAGCTTGCTAGTGCTACTGCCAAAGCGCCGGCAATAGGGGATAAATTGCGTACAGTGATGCTCATATTTGTTCCTCAGAAACGGTTAAACTTTTAAATCTCGTGTGTTTGGTTTCATGCGAAGGAACTCGCTGCGCGTGACATCGCAGTGCGGGAACTCGCCAACCGTGAATGCAACCGCAGACCAATTAACTTTGTAAAACGCGCGCGCAAAAAAACGCAATCATCCAAGGGAGACTGCTATTTACTTTTTATTTTACGAAACGGCAATTACAAAAAATGAAAGGTCAGCAAAAAAGCTGCTATTCGATTGGGAGGGTATACTACTACGCGATGTACGAAAAAGGCAAATTTTTTTGCGAAAAACGGGGTGTTTTTAGTGCCTTTTTCAAAAACATCTGTTATAAATGGAAGGTTTGCTAGGTTTATAGTTAAGTTAAAGTTGCAAAACCCACCTTTGTAGGCTCCATACTAAGATGGAAGCAACGATGAGCATGATTTACCAAACGGCTCTCTGTGGTTTTTATGCTATTTTCAACTACTTTACATCCACAACTTTACTGGCTTTTTTATACCTAATTTTAAAGCCAGACCAGGCGGGGAGTTCCCATTTTTTTGGTGCGTCTTTTCTATTGCCACTGATATGAGTGAGTAGAATACGTTTACCTGTAAACGAGTATTCCACTTGCATGAGCATATCATTGAGCTGTACTTGCAACGGGTGCTTTTCGATAAATGGGTCTAGCTCCCAAGGCTCGACTTGTTGAAAGAACAAATCCTGTGGCTCTAGCAGGAGCAGATCATCTTGCTCAGCAATGCCGACTTCTTGCAGTTTTTGAGTGAGGTATTGCTGCGGTGTTTGCTCTCCAAATGGTATGTTTTGCGCTTGAAAATAAAGCTGGTGCTGCGCCAAAGACTGGCTAATTTGCTCACCTGCTGGCGCGAGTAATTCGCCCTTTAATATAAGTTCTACGAGGGCGGGGATGAGCAACTCTCCAGACGCTTCAACAAGCTGTTCATTTAACTCAAGGCCCGCGTAAACGCAGCGTATGTTCGCCATGACTCGCTCATCAATTAAGCATGCGCCTGTAAACTGCTGCTCACCCAAGCCAAGATTGGAGACGATATTTAGGCTCACAGGGGCATTTAAAGTGGCCAAGGTCATGGCTTGTTTGGTGCCTTTTCCCGCGAGTGCATAGGTATCAAGCACCAACATGGCTTGGCACTGTTCATTGATGCGTGTTTCTTTGGCTGGCACTACTTCGCTTTGGCCATTGCCAAACGCACCTCGGCGATTGGTCCGTTTTACATATAGCCAATCAGGTTTGGCTTTGGCGATGGCTTCAACAAGCAAGTTTCGGTCATAACTTGCGGCGTGTTTACGCTCAGGTAAATCGAATACAATGCGTAATTGGTCGCTAAACTGTTTCGCTTCGTTGAGCGCATCAGGCTCAGCTTTGACGCAGTCTAGTTGATCACGCACCAGCGCAATGACGAGTTCAAGGTCGCAGTGGTTGGGCAGTTGTTTATTTAACACATCTACGTGCTCTGGTGCATTAGGTAATTGATATACACGTGCGGGTACGCTCAGTACCGCAATGGCATCTATTATCGCTTGTTGCAAAGGTTTAGTCGGCATCGCTTGGATCAAATAGGCCAGTTCTGCATCGACGGGCAGCGGATAGAGCATTTTACCCAGCGCTGTTGCTTTTTGATTACTATCAATTGCTTTAATGCGTGTCAGCTTTTCAATGGCTTGCGATTTTGAAGCGCGGGGAAGCGGTTCTATAAACGTCAAGCTGTTGACCCCATCGCTTGAACAACCAGCGGCAAGTACCAGTTCGGTGAGGCTTTCTCGGTGTATTTCTGGCGGTGTCGTGTCAATCAACGGCGCATGTTCACCGTAAAGGCGAATACATAAACCTGATTGCGTGCGACCAGCTCGGCCTAATCGCTGTTTAGCTGAGTCTTTGGCGATGGCTTCAAGGTTGAGTACGGTTTTGCCCGCTCGTAAATGGGTGCGCCGTTCAAGACCCGAATCAATCACACAGCTGACATTGGGTATGGTTAACGAGGTCTCGGCAACATTGGTCGCGAGAATAATACGTTGCTGATCTTGAACATTGAGTGCCAGTTTTTGTTGCTCTGCACTACAGCCACCATATAAGCGCACGACCAATGCATCGAGATGAGAAAGCTGGCCCGCTGCGGCTTGAATTTCTCCTTTGCCGGGCAGAAACACCAAAATATCACCACTGGTATTGGCAAGCGCATAGTCGCACGCCTCACAAATACGTTCGCTTAAATCATATTTGCTTGGCATTGCACGGGTGTCATTGCTGAAAAAGCGCTCTTCAACTGGGTACATTTTGCCTTCGCTGTGCAGCGCTGTGGCGTTCAAATAGTTTAAAAGTGGGGCTGTATTCAGCGTGGCAGACGTTACAATTAAACGGTGTTGATTATGTGTTTTTAGCAGCGCGAGTAATAAATCCATATCCCATCGACGTTCGTGAAATTCATCCAGCATCACCACTTGATAGTCACTAAGTTGATTTTCAAAGTACCAGCGCAGCGCCACCCCTGGCGTGGCAAAGATCACTTGCGTACTGTCGTTAAAATGATGCTCAAAACGAATGGCATAACCAATACTTTCTCCCACTTTTTGTTTGGCTTGAAGGGCTAAAAATTCAGCGAGTGACGTACAGGCAATGCGCCTTGGTTCAATCACCAATACCTTACCTTGCTGATTTGCCCACAAAGGCAAACAGGTTGATTTACCTGAGCCTGTGGCCGCACTTACAACAACATTGTTTTGTTCGAGTGTGGTTAAAAATTCAGATTTAATGGCTTCAATGGGTAAGGTCATAATTCAAATACGGGTATACAAAAAGAAGACAAATATTATCAAAGCTATATTGAAAATGCCGCTGTTTGTACCAACTATGTTTAAAAAGATGAATAGGTAACCTCAACTTCGGATAAGCGAATTTGCCCAATAAAGCTATTTTGCCCATTCTCAGCGTTGTTTTCACTTGTAATAGACCGCTATTACCGCGTAAAAACGCCTTGATACTGAACAAAATATCATCATTGGATTGAAGTTAAGGCCAACTTGCAAAACATTGCTTGTTTCAAAACTCTTATCCAAACTTGAGGTTAAGTCATTATGATAAACGGTTTATTGTTGGTTGCGCTGGTGGCCTTTGTGGTGACGTATTGGCGCTGGCAAGACATCCAAAACATATTGTGGGCGAAGAAATATCAAGACCACGCCTTGTCTGATATGGACAAGCGAGTATTGCTCAACTACATGCCCATTTATAGGGCAATGACGGACGCCGATAGAGCGGCATTAGAAAAACACATTATTTGGTTTTTAGATCAAAAACGCATTGTTGGTCGTGATGGTTTAAAGGTAAACCGAGCGATGGCGTTGATTGTAGCTGCGGATGCCTGTTTGCTGGTGCTCAAACAGTCATGGCCGTTGTACCCGAATGTTAAAGAGGTGCTGTTGTATCCGAGTAGCTATTATGTGCCGCAAACCAATACTGACCAAGCAGGGTTAGTCAGCTACCACACGGCAGTTCGTCAAGGTGAGTCTTGGCCCGGGGGGACACTGGTGTTGAGTTGGCACGATGTTTTGGAAGGTAACCGCTTACCCGGAGATGGGCATAACTTGGTATTTCATGAGTTTGCCCATCAACTGGACCAACAAACAGGGCAAACCAATGGCACGCCTCAATTAGCAACTAAGCAAGACTATGCTGATTGGTCGCGTGTATTTAGCCGCGCATTTACCAATTTAAAAAGCCATGTTGCTTATCAAATGCCCCATGTGATCCATAGTTATGGCGCAACCAATGAAGCGGAGTTTTTTGCTGTATTAACAGAAACATTTATTGAAAAGCCAGCTCAGCTCAAAAGCTATGATCCAGAGCTTTATCGCTTACTCATGCGCTACTTCCAATTCGACCCAACCGCGTGGCAACCTCATGCTTAATCGGCCTAAGATCGCCGCGTAATTTCGTTATTGATGGCATTTTACTGGTAACTGAGCTGATTTTTTGTTGAGATGTGGCCACTTTAAGTTGAGAGTAATAAGAAATATGAAAAAACAGTTTTACAGCGCGCTGTCGCTCTCTATTGCATTAGCTTTGGGCACGGCTCAAGCAGAAGAAAAATCAGAAAAATGGCAAGTTGACGCACCGCAAGGTGAATTCACCGATGCCAAAATCTCGGTGTCACAAGGCACTTGGATGAACGTGGACATTAGCCCTGATGGCAAAACACTGGCATTTGACCTACTCGGCGACATTTACACCATGCCAGTTACAGGTGGCGAAGCCAAACAACTTACCAGTGACATTGGTTGGCAAATGCAACCACGCTTTAGCCCAGATGGCCAGTACATTGCGTTTACCTCAGATCAGGGTGGCGGCGATAATATTTGGATAATGAAGGCTGATGGTTCAGAGCAAAAAGCAGTGACCAACGAAACCTTCCGTTTGTTGAATAGCCCAGCTTGGAGCCCAGACGGTGACTTTATTGTCGCGCGTAAGCACTTTACGGCAACACGTTCATTAGGTGCTGGTGAAGTATGGATGTATCACAAATCAGGCGGTACAGGCGTAAAACTGACTGCCCGTGCGAACGATCAAAAAGATTTAGGCGAGCCTGCATTCTCACCAGATGGCCGTTATGTGTATTTTTCACAAGATGCGACACCGGGTAAAACGTTCCACTATTCAAAAGATTCTGTATCAGGCATTTACAAAATTAAGCGTTTTGACCGTGAAACGGGCGAAATTAAAGTGATTTTGTCAGGCATGGGTGGCGCGATTCGTCCAACGCCATCACCGGATGGTAAAACGCTGGCGTATGTGAAGCGTGATGATTTCCAATCAAGCTTATATCTATATGACTTAGAATCTGGCAAAGAAACCAAGCTGTACGGCAATCTTGAACGCGATATGCAAGAAACATGGGCGATTCATGGCGTATATCCAACCATGGCTTGGACACCAGATAACCAAAATATTGTATTCTGGGCGGGCGGTAAAATTCATCAAATTGACGTCGCAGACAAGTCAATTGACACCATTGAATTTAGCGTAAACACCACCAAAAAAGTGCAAAAAGCACTGCGCTTTGCGCAAAATATCGACCAAGAGCAGTTTGATGTAAAAATGCTTCGTAATGTACAGGTTTCACCAAACGGTGATACAGCCGTGTTTGAAGCCATGGGACATATTTACAAGCGTGATCTTGAGTCAGGTAAAGTGGCACGTTTGACCACACAAAATGACCATTTTGAGTTCTTCCCGCAGTTTTCTCGCGACGGTAAGAAGCTGGTTTACACCACGTGGGATGACAACAAGCAAGGTGATGTGCGTGTTATTTCTATCGGCGGTGGCAAAACCGGTAAGGCAATTACAAAAGAGCCGGGTAAATATGTAGAGCCAACCTTTAGCCCTGACGGAAAAGTCGTAGTATTCCGTAAAAGCAGCGGTAGCTCGTTACTTGCGCCTGAATGGTCATTAAAACCGGGCTTGTATCAAGTACCGAGCAAAGGGGGTGACGTACAGCTTATCAGTGAAACTGGTTATCAAGCCCAGTTTGCTGATAGTAACGACACCATTTACGTGATGGCGCAAGGCCAACATCCAGAGCTGCGTTCAATTGATTTAAAAACCAAAGAGTCAAAAACACTTTACGATGCTAAGCATGCGACGGAATATCGTGTTTCTCCGGATGGTAAATACCTTGCATTCGCAGAGCGCTTTAAAGTATATGTAACGCCATTAGTTAAAGCGGGCAGCAAAATCTCGATTTCTCCAACGGATAAGCAATTCCCAGTTGAGCAGTTATCTGTACGAGCGGGTGAAAATATTAGCTGGAGTGCAAAAGGCGACAAGCTATATTGGAGCTTAGGCCCAGAGCTTTATCATGCAAACTTAGATGGTGTGTTTAGCATCAAGCAAGATAAAGATGCCGACTTTAAAGTAAAAAGCGGTACCAACATTGGCTTTAAGCAAGATATGGCCAAGCCTCAAGGGATGATAGCCCTAAAAGGTGCAACCATCGTCACCATGCAAGGCGACAAAGTAATTGAAAACGGTGTGGTGTTGACCGATGGTAAGCATATTAAAGCGGTTGGCACAGTATCTGACGTTAACATTCCTAGCAATGCTAAAGTGATTGATGTAGCTGGTAAAACCATTATTCCTGGGTTGGTAGATGTGCACGCCCATAGCGGGCAGGGTAGTGAAGAAATTATCCCAGAGCAAAACTGGAAAAACCTTGCAGGATTGGCGTTAGGTGTCACCACGACTCATGATCCATCTAACGATACCACTGAAGTATTTGCGGCAAGCGAAATGCAAAAGGCGGGTAAAATTGTTGGCCCACGTATTTTCTCTACGGGGACTATTTTATATGGTGCCAACGTACCGGGTTACACCGCGCACATTGATTCGTTAGATGACGCTAAATTTCATATTGAGCGTTTACAAAAAGTGGGTGCCTTTAGTGTTAAGTCATACAACCAGCCGCGTCGCGAGCAACGCCAGCAAGTGGTTGAGGCCGCTCGTCAGCTGGGTATGATGGTTGTGCCTGAAGGTGGTTCGCTACTACAGCATAACTTGAGTATGGTGGTAGATGGTCATACGGGTGTTGAGCACTCTATCCCTGTTGCCAATATTTATGACGACATTAAGCAGTTATGGTCACAAACTGACGTGGGTTATACACCAACCCTAGGTGTGGCTTACGGTGGTATTTGGGGTGAAAACTACTGGTATGATAAAACCAATGTATGGCAACACCCAATATTGAGTAAGTTTGTGCCTAAAAAGCAGCTATTGCCTAGCTCTTTACGTCGCTCTAAAGCGCCTGATTATCATTACAATCACTTTAACAATGCACGTGTATCAAAAGAGCTACAAGACCAAGGCGTATTGGTGAACCTAGGTGCACACGGCCAGCGTGAAGGGCTAGCGGCGCACTGGGAAATTTGGATGTTTGCACAAGGCGGTATGTCTTCACTTGAAGCACTACGCGCAGCAACCCTAGACTCAGCGAAGTATATTGGCTTAGACAAGCACATTGGTTCAATCGAAGCGGGTAAACTAGCTGATTTAGTGGTCATTGACGGCGATCCGCTAGGCAATATTCGTGATACCGACAAGGTCACTTACACCATGATCAACGGCCGTTTATTCGACGCCGCGACCATGAATGAAGTGGGCCAAAAAGCACGCGATAAAATGTACTTCGAACAGTAATTAAAATGGTGTGAAGCACTTAAAGATTCTGGGTTTTGTCATCCTGACGAAGCTCAGGATTGTTTAAGCGCATACACAGAGGTAAAAGCCACAACGGGTGTTGTGGCTTTTTTGTGTGACTTTGGTTTTATGTGGGAAGTCGTAACTGAATGAGAGAGTTACTTATAATTGTTCAGTCTTTTGCTGATTACCTTTTTGCTCGGTGATGAAGACCATGGTAAGCAATAATGCGCAGGATACAGCCCAAGCGATATAAGTTAAAGATTCAAAATTGTAATAGATAATCGTAATATTTTGTAGGCCGAGTACATTTCGAGCAAGGTGTTCAAGGATTGCGAGTACATAAACTAACGATAGATAAATAAATACCCAATGAAATAAGCCATCAAAGTAGGTGAGCTCGATTTTACTTGAACGAGAAAATGCGCGGGATACTTGCACTCTTAAAAGCAATACAATAATTGAACTTATACTTATTACAAGTTGGATACCAAAGATTAAACTGCCATGGAGTGCTTTATTCTTTCCTGTACTATCCAAGTTTATGATGCCATAAGCAAAAATGATATATTCAATAAGATTAATAATAAGCAAGATTAAAGCTATATGTAGAACATTAGGGTCCTTTCTCATAACACCGTAAAAAGCAGTTAGAGCAATGGTTGTTATGTAAATTTCAGATGTTACCTTGGGATTTCCGACCATAATATAAAATATGGTTAGTGAAATAATGGTAAGAATAATAAGTTGTGAAAACTTCATACTTGTTACCCGCCTTGTGTATCAGATTTTGGCAACGGTGGTATATATTTAGCCTGAGTCGGCTGCGCGGGTTTCCATGGACCTGCACTTGCAATTAGAGAGCATTGTTCTTGGCTTAACTCTCTATATAAATGCGAGGAAACTAACCTACTATCCGTACAAGTAACCAGCTTTTTATTTATAACCTCAGTATTGACCGAACAGATATTCAAAATATTTTGGAAGTAGGCTCTTTTCATTATTCATCATCCTGTAATTTAGATTTTTCAGAGCTGCTAGCCTCATCGTTAAGGCCTCTGATTTGGTTTAGCAATGAGTCAACATCGATTTTACAGAAGAAAAACCATTTGAATAGTTCTTTAGAACGAATATCACTCACACCAAACTCGTAGTTGCTAATCGTTTTACGGTCACACTCTAGTTTTTTCGCCATTTGTTCTTGAGAAATGCCAGCTTTTAACCTCATCGACCTCAAGTCGTCACCATTAATCACGTTCTTTCCCTTTTTTATGATGATGGGGAGACTTTTACCCATCTAAATATACATAATTTTAACAATGGCGTGTTGTGCTAAAAGTTGAATTTGTCAGTAATATCAATGTTAGCAAGTAAAGTTTGCCTTAGCCGTGCAGGGCTAGAGGCTCATAAGATATTTTAAAACAGCAACAAAATCAACATTTGATTTACTTTTGGGGTTGTATCAGTACGACGTGTTATTTGAGCTAGGGGCCGCTCTTTTTGCTGAAGTAAAAGGCGTAGCGGTGTTTAATAGCGCTCATTGCGAGTATAAAACAATGAGCGCTATCAATTAAAACAACGATTCTTATCACGTGATGTTTAAGCCCCTCGTGTGGCTATCGCGGGTGATACGTTACTTGCTTTGGTTGCTGGGTAGACAACGGCCAGTTGGCCTAAAGCGATGATCATCAGTGTACCCGCTAACAAATAGTGCATGGGAACTGGGCTTATGGTGAGTAAAGCAACAAATTGGTTGTTTAAGATCACCGCCCCTATCCAGCCGAGACACACGCCAATGACCGATACAATAGCGTTTTCAGTCATAAAATAGCGGACAATATCCGCTTTATTTGCGCCTAATGCTCGGCGGGTGCCTATTTGCTTGGTTCGTCTGCTTACGTTGTAACGGGCTTGTCCAAATATGCCAAGTGCGGTGAAAAAAGTTAGGCTAATGGCAATCGCAGTTAAAACTTGGCTGGTGGCCAAATCTTCTTTGTAGGCTTTTTGCCTAACCTCATTCATGGTTGCGATACGCTCAATTTTTCGACCGGGGGTTTTTAATAGTAAATCAACGCTCTGAGACATCACTTCATCCAGTCGTCCCGGTTGTGTACGAATTGCAATATGGCTTGGTGCGGTCGCTAAAGCTTCATTCACACCTGCTAATACGGTTACATCAACCGCTGACCAAAATTGCCACGCATTTTGCAGCGTTTTTATTACCCCCTTAACGCGATGTGGTTGGTCGCTAAAGTAAAGGGTGGTACCGACAATATCTCGCCAATTGTTTGGATAGATTTTTTGTGCCAGAGCTTGGGTGACGACCACTTGAGAGGAAAGAAAGTTACCCTCATTGCTCGATTCGATAATATCACTGGGTTCAAACCACTCTCCGGCAATCAGCTCTAAATCAAGGGCCGCTAAGGCATGTTCATCGGCACTTAAATAGCCGCCATAGCCCATGCTATTGCCCTTAGGGTCAAGGTAAAAGTCGGTATGACGTCCCCAACCATCCAGTGGCATACTAGGTAGTGCGGTTGCAGCTAGCACCCCATCAACAGACCTAATTTGTCGTAGTACTTCGTTGTGCTCAGACAGTGCTTGGTGATGCTCACCCACTAAATTGGTAATAAGATAAAAGGTGTTTGGCTCATCAAGACCAGTTGGACGCTGCATTTTTTTACTGCGCTCGCTGATCATATACGCGGTATTAACCAGCACCATAAAGGTGATAGCCACTTGTAAAGCCAATAAAATAGGCGCCACCTTTTGCTTTTTAAAAGACTTTAGAATGGGTAATAGATCTTTCATGTTAACTCCTAAAGACTTTTAAGTTGGCTTGATGGCAAGGTTTGGCTGGCCTTGAGCACTGGGAATAAGCCAAAAATAAGGCTACCCGCAAGCGCTAACAGTAAGGTGAGCCCAGCCAATGGCAAATTCATTTGCATAATATCTGCGGGCATATAGTAGTAAACACGAGTGAGTGCTTTGAGGCCGAGCTGTGTTAAAGCAAGCCCTAATAAGCCGCCAAGCGCGCCGAGCAAAATGAGTTCAGTCGCAAATTGCATCAAAATATGTTGTTTGCTGGCACCAACGGCCCTACGTAAACCGACCTCTTTAGTTCGGCCAAAAAACTTGGCCATCATTAGGCTCATGCAATTGATGAGGCAAACCAAAAGAAATAACACCGCCAGCCAAACGCCTAACTTGCTATCGTTTGGGATCATGTCATCGTCTAACAAGCGCTCCTTTACATTGAGTAGTTTTGAGCGAGTGCTGTTTGGAAAGCGTCCGAGCCCTTGTTGCTGTTGCATATATTGCGTTAGAAAGTCTTTATATTGGGCTTTTGTTTGCGCATCGGGCAACTCTACCCACATGTTCATCATGGTACATTCGGAGGTGAGCAGTGCATCAAAAGAGCCGTCTGCGGGCTCTTGCAAACAGTAGGTGTCAGAAGTAAAAGAAGAGTACAGCTCATTTTTTATCTGTGTGTTGAGTGGAATAAATGCATCGTATGGCGCGTTATAAGTATCAACGGCGTTACTATAAAACTTGGGGATAGGAGACCAATGTTCAATGACGCCAATAACTGTAAACACTCGCTCGGCAAAGTGAACGATTTTGCCTACCGAGTTTTCGCCATTAAATAACAAGTCGTTGGTTTTTTTGCTTAAGACAATCACTTGTGCCGCATCTGTTTCAGCTTGTTGACCCCAGCCTGTACCAAATGCAAACGGTACATCAAAAATGTTAAAAAAATCCGGTGTGGTGGTACGGACCATGATATTGAGCGTATCTAAGTCTGAACGCTCAGGATTAGAAAGCATTTCTTTGGTTGAGTTCAGTGCCACCTGGTTGAGTGGTATGTCAGACTTGAGCAAGTTGACTGCGTCTTGGTAAGTAATTGTATAACCCAGCTTATCGCCCATTTGTATGGCATATTCTTTGGTGTAATTGTCCAATTGCACATTGAAAAGGGTATGACTTTTCGAGGGGATAGGATCTTTAGACATCATATAACTGACCGTGTAGGTGGTCATGGTTGCGCCAATTCCAACCGCTATCATGATAACGATTAAAAAACTTAATAGCGGGGTCTTACGCATCCCCAACAATGCAAGTTTAAAATAGTAAGCCAACATAGCAGTTACCCGTACATTGGTCTTTGTTGGGAGTTTAATAGATATGTCAAAATGTTATTCCTTTCATTTAGCAGGGTGACATCCTGCTTGGTTTCGTTCCATGCTTAGGCTGGTTAATCAATAGTTTGAATGTAGACAGAGTCAGAATATAAATTACCGATTTATAGTATGTAAAATTAACACAAAATAAACTGTTGTTAATTTTGTTTGCGGCGAGCGTATCAGGAGCACGCCGCATGTGAGTAAACTAAAGTAAAGGAATATTAAAAACTTAATATTTTTGATGGAAAAATATGGCGGCTGAACTTAGGGGTGAGCTTTATTGAAAATGGGTCAAGTTGGGAACAAGCGCCACCCGCTATGATGTCGAGTGGCAAAGTTACAAGCTAAACGTTTAAAAGCCTTTGCATGACACGGGATTTAGGTGATGCAAAGATAGCACGTGTATCACCGTATTCAGCAACCTTACCTTTATTGAGTACCAGCAATTGATCTGACATATGTTTCACCAAACTCAGGTGGTGGGTGATCAGAATATAGCTGAGGCCAGATTCACGTTGTAACTCTAATAGCAGGTTCACGGTTTGTGCTCGCACAGACGGGTCAAGCGAGGATAACGCTTCATCGAGTACAACTACTTTTGGGTCGAGTATTAACGCACGAGCTAGTGCAACACGTTGCAACTGTCCGCCACTGAACATATGGGGATAATAGTCATAATGTTCTGCCAATAGACCAACGCGAACCAAAGTAAGTTTGGTTTTACTATGGCGCTGCTGAGGTGTTAACTCAGTATTAAGGCTTAAGCAGTCATCGAGCATGTCACCAATGGTTAAACCTGGGTTGAGTGAACGAGTTGGATCTTGAAAAATAAGACGAATATGGCGGCATTGTGTTTTGCGAAGGCCGTCATCTTCTATGGTGTCACCGTCTAATAAAATTTGCCCTTTATCACCATGATCGGCGCCCGCCAACACTCTTGCTAAGGTGCTTTTTCCTGAACCTGTTTCGCCAATGATAGCCAGCGTTTCGCCGTGACCCACTGCAAAGGAAATATCTTGCAGTACTTGTGCATGTTTACGTTTAAACACACCGGCACGGGTACAAAATGATTTGCTGAGAGCCTGTACTTTTAAGAGCGGTTGCATTTCTTTGGCTCCTTAATGAGTGGGAAATGGCAGGCATAACTATGGCCATGGATACGAATTTGCGGCGGTGTCACAACGCATTGCTTTTGTGCTTGAGGGCAACGAGGACCAAGCCTGCAGCCGATGGGTAAATGCTGCAGTGGCGGAATAGTGCCTTTTAGGGCGTAAAATGGCTCTTTATGAGCAAGCCCTTGTGCGTAATCAGGTAAGCTTTTCACCAACGCTTGGGTGTAAGGGTGCCTTGGTGAGTGAAAAACCTTGTTTGTTGGTCCAGCCTCTACCATCTGCCCGCAATAAAGTACATGCATGGCGTGAGACCAGTCTGTGATCTCTTCTAGTTCATGTGAAATCATCAGTACTGACATGTTTTTCAGCTGATTAAAACTTTTCAGCAAGCGAAATACTTGTGCGCGCGCCACACTTTCAAGAGCAGTGGTTGGCTCATCGGCAATGAGTAACTTAGGGCTGCGCGCGATTGCCATGGCGATCATCACCTTTTGACATACGCCTTCAGAGAGCTCGTGTGGGTAGCTGCTGGCGACCTTTTTATCATCGCGAATGCCCACTTTGTGCAGTAAGGCTTTTACTTTCTCTTTGCGCTCAAGATTACGGGAGAAAAAGCCTTTTTTGAAACAGTTATCGGGTAGCGACTCTGCCACTTGTTCATAGATTTTGGCTGTTGGATCGAGGCTTCGGCTTGGCTCTTGGTAGATCATTGCGATATCACGGCTGACTACTTTACGGCGTTTCTCGGGACTTAAGCGCATTAAATCTTCGCCTTGCCAATGCATTCTGTCAGCGGTTACCGTCCAGCGCTGATTTAATACGCCAACGATCGCTTTTGCTATCAAACTTTTGCCAGAGCCTGACTCACCAACCAGTGCATGCACTTCACCTTCTTTTAGGCTCAAATTGATTTTATCAACCGCTTTGATCACGCCGTCTTCGGTGCGCAGCTCTATCGTTAAATTTCTAATATCGAGTAACTGCATTAGTCCACCTTTCGTCCTTTTAGCACCTGGCGCAAGCCATCACCGACTAAGTTGGTTGATAACACGGCAATGAACAGTAACACTCCTGGTAACCCTACGGTCCAAGGTGCAAGATAAATTAGACTCAAATTTTCCGCCAAAATTGCCCCCCATTCAGTCGTTGGGGGTTGTGCGCCTAGCTTTAGAAAGCCCAAAGCGGCGATATCTAATATTGCGGTAGACAGCGCCATGGTAAAAATGACCACAATATGCTCGTAAATATTGGGCAGCACACCCCTTGTTAATATTTGCCAATGTGACGCGCCATCTAGACGAAATGCGGTAATATGATCTTTGCTCAGCTCTTCTACCACTAAGTTACGCACAGAATGCACATGCTGTGGTAGTAATGCTAAAATAATTGCCCAAACGGTATTTAAAAGCCCAGGCCCAAGTACGGCAATAATAATGATCGCCAACAATAAAGAGGGTATTGAAAGCGTAATATCTAAAACATGATTGAGCACGCTAGAGCGTACGCCTTTACTGATCCCTGCAAAGGTGCCAAGTATCACGCCAATCAAGGTGGTGACCAAAGCGGCGATGATAGACAAGCCAAACGTGTAAGTTGCACCATTCATAAGTCGAGAGAGTACGTCGCGGCCTAAATCATCGGTACCAAGAATGAAACGTACATCCCCCAGCTCATGCCAAGAGGGGGGTAATAAGAGCGCGTCACCATGCTGCTGATTGATGCCATAGGGGGCTATGAATGGCGCTGTGATGGCAAGCAAAGTAAGCGCAACAAACACCCATAAGCCAACTAAAGCAGGGTGATTAGATTTAAACTTACGCCATAATCGAGATAACGGAGAGCGGTTTGACTCTTCACTGAATAAATTAAACTTTGCCATGGGCCTGATTTCTCGATAATGGGTCAAATAAGGTATGGCTGAATTCAGCCAACATATTCGCCAAAATTACAAACATAGAGATGGCAAGCAAGCCCCCCTGTATAGCAGGGTAGTCTCTTTGATAAATGCTATCTATCAACCAACGGCCTATACCCGGCCAAGAAAAAATCACCTCAGTCACCATAGCCAGCGTGATCAAAGTACTGAATTGCAAACCTATTTGCTTAATGACGGGCAATAAAGCGTTACGAAGTGCATGGTGCATGACCAATTGACGTCGATTAAGCCCTTTGGCTCGTGCGGTTTTGATGTAGTTTTGCTCCATAACATCTAGCATGGAGTCACGGGTGAAGCGGATCAAAACAGTTGTTGGGTACATTGCAAGTACAATTGTGGGAATCGTTAAATGATGCAATGCATCAACAAAGGCTAAACCTTGATAAGGAAAACCCTGTAAAACAATATCTAATAAAATGAAATTGCTGATCGGCTCTACCTCGTAAAGTAGGCCAATACGCCCTGACATCGGGAAAAGACCCAGGCCTAAGCAAAACACCATAATTAGCAACAGGGCTAACCAGAATATCGGAACGGAAAAGCCAAGTAAGCTCATCGTATTGATAAATTTCTCAGGCCATTTTTTATGGTAGGCTGAGGCGATGATCCCCCCCGGAATACCAAACATAATAGCAACAGCCAGTGCGTATACGCATAGTTCTAAAGTGGCTGGAAATAGCGTGACCACATGCTCAAATACAGGTTGGCCTGAAGACAAGGAGAGCCCCCAGTCGCCATGTAATATTCGATTCAAAAACGCCGCGTATTGAATCATTATTCCATCGTCTAAGTGGTATTTTTGTTTGAGCAGTTGGTTTTGTTCATAAGTTGGATGCAAAATACCACTGACGTTACTGAGTAATTCGCCAGGAAATAAATAACTGAGCGAAAAGGTAAAAACGGTTAAGGTGAAAACCATAAACAGCAGTAAGCTAAAGCGTCGTAGAAGATACTCAAGTAGCATTATTGGCGCCTCGCTTTGCCTAAAGAAATACCGCCGAATGGACGTAATGAGATATCGGCAAGGTCGGTACTTGTTGCTTGATAACGCATACCGTGTGCGATTGGAATTAGGGGGAGTTTCTCTATGATCATTGCCTGCGCCTGTTGATAATACACTTTGCGTTGTTCAACGTCAGTGGTGTCTAACGCTTGTGTCAGCAATAAATCAAACTCAGGATCACACCAGTTAGCCGGGTTTTTACCACTAAACGTGGCCGTGCAACTCAGTAATGGACTAAAAAAGTTGTCAGGGTCGGGTGTATCTGCGGCCCAGCCAAGCAGTACGCTATCGTGCTCGTGTTGGCCAACGCGTTCTAAAAAAGTATTCCATTCATACTCAACAATTTGTGCGGTAATGCCAATTTCTTTAAGATCGCTTTGAATAAGCTCAGCCATTTTTCGCGCATTTGGGTTATAAATGCGCGATACCGGCATGGCCCATAGTGTCATGCTAAAACCTTGTTCATAACCGGCTTCAGTGAGCAGCTGTTTTGCATAATCTGGGTTGTACGTTGGCATGTTTGGCTGTGCTTGATATGCCCATGAAGAAGGCGGCAAATGTGAACGTGCTTGAACACCATTACCATAAAAAACCGCTTGCATGATTTTTTCAAAATCGACGGAATGAGCCAGCGCCTTGCGAACAAGTGGATTGTCAAACGGTGGTCGCTCCGTATTGAAAGCCCAGTAGCCGATATTGAGATTAGGTGCTTTGTCAACGCGAATGTCTTCACGTTCATTAAGCACACTGAGTTGAGTGGCGCTTGGGTGTGCTGTGATATCACATTCTTTTGTAAGCATTTTTGCAATGCGACTAGTACCATTGGTGGTAATATCAAATACCAGTTGTTGCATAGGGACCTTATGCTTCCAGTAATGTTCATTGCGATGGTAACGAATGAGATTATCACGTAAAAAATCTTTATATTTGAAAGGCCCTGTGCCAACAGGGTACATATCGAATAACGGCTTTTGTTCTAGCGTTGTGAGATGATCCGCATATTCTTTTGATAAGATCACGGCAAAGTCAGTCGCTAGATTAGACAGAAAGCTACTCTCTGCATTGAACAATTCGAATCGAACTGTGTAATCGTCTACTTTAACAATTTTTCTTATGAGTTGATCGAGTCCAACACTTTGAAAGTAAGGATAATTTGCATCACCCACAAAGTGATATGGATTGTACACGTCAAATAAGCGGCTAAATGAAAATACCACGTCGTCGGCGTTAAGGTAGCGAGTGGGCGCAAAGTAATCAGTATGATGAAATTGTACGTCTTTTCTAAGGTAGAAAGTCACCGCTTTGCCGTTTTCGCTGACTTCCCAATGCTGGGCTATTTCTGGTTGAAATTCAGCCGTCTCCGGATCGATGCTAAGCAAGGTGTCGTATAATTGGCTGGCAATAATATCAATCGTTGACCCGGTAGTGGTTACTTGTGGATTGAACGAGACTGGGTTTGCCTCAGCACAATACACCAACCCTTGTGTTTTCTTGATTGTTTGTTGGCTAGCATCTACACAGCCTAGCAAGTAGATGCAATACGCACCCAACAGCAAATTACGCACACCTATGCCTCTTGTTTTTGACCCGAGTCTAATAGATTGTATTTTTTCAAATATCCACGTAGCTGATGATACGTCAAACCAAGAATTTGTGCAGTTTTCTTTTGGTTAAATTGGCTATGTTCTAGTGCTTTTTGTAATAAATCGATCTCGAATTCGTTAGAGAGGGTTTTCAAATCACAAGGAAACTCAATTATTGTGCTATTTTCAATCGTTTCTACCGTGTTGTTGTGAGCTTGTGCAATGGGCGCTTCAACCACTGCTGTCGTATTTTGGGTTTGTGCCTTGACACGTTGAGTTGGTCGATGTGGGCTTTCAAAAGGGTCTAAAACAATATTATGTACAGGTAGGCTTTCGCTGCCATGGCGATATAAGCTTCTTTCTATCACATTCTTGAGCTCACGAATGTTGCCGGGCCAATCATATTCAAGCAATTTATCAGTGGCTTTACGGGTAAAACCGCTAAATAAAGACCAATCTAAGTCACGTGCCATGTTGATGGCAAATTGCTCGGCAAGCAGCATAATGTCTTCTTGTCTTGATCTAAGTGGTGGTAGTGTGATCACGTCAAATGCCAATCGGTCGAGTAAATCATGACGAAACTCACCATTGTCAGCCAGAGTTGGTAAGTCTTCATTGGTTGCACACACAAGTCGTGTATCGACTTTAACTGTGCTTTTACCACCGACACGTTCAAATTCGCCATACTCAATGACGCGAAGCAGTTTTTCTTGCACCATGGCTGAGGTATTGGCTAATTCATCCAAAAATAAAGTGCCGCCATTGGCGCGTTCAAAGCGGCCTTCATGACGTTTGCTAGCTCCGGTAAATGCGCCACTTTCGTGACCAAATAACTCGCTTTCTAACAAGTTTTCGTTGAGTGCTGCGCAATTTAGCTTAATATAGTTTTGTTCCCATCGTTCTGACAGGTAATGTAAGCGCGCAGCGATAAGCTCTTTACCGGTTCCTCGCTCGCCAATGATGAGGACGGGTTTTTCTAATGGTGCGAGCTGAGAGACTTGATCTAACACGGCTAAAAAGCTATCAGATTGACCAAGTAAATTATCCTGTTGGCGGAATTGGCTCATATTGCCTAACTCTTAGTTATTTTTGCTAACTGTTAGTGTATTTCAAAAATGAGTGGAACTAAAGGGATTTTTGTTTTTAGTTAACTTTATGAATTTTAATGGTTTTATGTGTTTTTAAAAGTTGGCAAGCAATTTGATAACAGTATTGTCAGCGATTTAAATTTATAAACCAAAAGAGGTAAAGATTATGGGAATTTTTTCTCGTTTCGCAGATATCGTGAATTCTAATATCAATGCCATTTTAGATAAAGCGGAAGACCCAGAAAAAATGGTTCGCCTAATTATCCAAGAAATGGAAGATACATTAGTAGAGGTACGTTCTACATCAGCAAAAACATTGGCTGAAAAGAAAGAGTTAACGCGTCGTGTTGAGCAGTTAGAAGCGCAAACACAAGAATGGCAAGAAAAAGCCGAGTTAGCGCTAAGCAAAGAACGTGAAGATTTAGCCAGAGCGGCACTGCTTGAAAAGCAAAAGTCAGCAGATGCAGTACAAAGCGTGAAATCAGAGCTTGAGCATGTAGATACGCACATCGAAAAGCTGCAACAAGAAGTTGCGACACTGCAAGAAAAACTGGCAGACGCAAAAGCAAGACAAAAAGCGATTGTATTACGTCAACGTTCAGCAGAGTCTCGTTTGGAAGTGAAAAAGGCGCTGGATAGCTCAAAAGTTGAAGATGCTTTGAATCGTTTCGAACGTTACGAAAACAAAATTGATGGTCTAGAATCTCAGGTAGAATCTTATGATTTAGGTAAGAAATCTCTAGCTGATGAAATCGCTGACCTGCAAAAGAATGAAAAAATCGATGATGAGCTAGCAGAACTTAAAAAGAAGTTAGCAAAAGATAAATGAACTTAAGTGGCATCTACAGCACTCAATCTGTAGATGCCAATAAACCGCATTTGCCCCATGTTTGGAGTACAAGATTATGGACTTAGAAGTTTTAGTTGCACCTTTCATTATATTTATGATTGTTGTTGCGCCATTATGGTTAGTTTTGCACTATCGCAGCAAAAAGCAGGTAAGCCAAGGCTTAAGCGAACACGAGCACCGTCAGCTTTTAGAGCTTGCAAGTAAAGCTGAAAAAATGGCAGAGAGAGTCGAAACGTTAGAGCGCTTATTGGATCAAGAGGCACCTGAATGGAGACGTAAAGTATGAGCAGCGTAAAGCGAGAGCTATTTCGAGACCCTAAACGAGGCAAGATAGCGGGCGTGTGTGCAGGCTTGAGTGACTACTTTAATATGGAGTTATGGCTGGTAAGAATATTGGTGATCACCGCTGTACTTTTATCTGGTGGTCCTTTATTTATCGTCGCTTATATCGCCTGCTGGTTTATTTTAGACACGAAACCCGTGTCTGCAACGCACACAAAAACGACACTTGAAGAAGATCCAATCTCGGTAAAATTTAAAGTATGGCAAAAAGGTGAGCCGCCAAGACGTGCATTATTTGACTTAAAAGACAGATTGACCCGCTTGGATGATCGTATTCAAAGCATGGAAACGTATGTCACATCGGCTGAATTTACAGTTAGCAGAGAAATCAATAAGCTGTAACGCATATCCTCCATATTTTCTAAGCAATTGTGGCGTTCTAGCGCCACAGCGCTTAATTTCTTTCTAGAGGGACCCAGAATAAAAATGAAAGCAAAATTTCTTACCCAAAAAGCCCTCAATACACTCAAAGTTAATACCCAAAAAGCGCTCAATCGCACCCTAGATAAACATATTAAGCTTGCTGTTACAGGTTTTAGTGGCAGTGGTAAAACAGCCTTTATCACCGCACTTGTTAAGCATTTAACAACTCAGGCCAACCGTGAAAACTTACCGTTTTTTGATGTGGTGAGAGAAGGGCGCTTGATAGCGGCCAAACAGGTGCCACAGAGTGCGTTAGATATTCCCACCTTTGAATATACAAAAGCCGTAAATTGTTTGCTCGATGAAGTACCGCATTGGCCAGAGTCAACGCAGCGCATCAATACATTAACTCTGGCGATCAAATTCACAACGGATCATGGCCTTAAACAACACTTGTCGCCAACCAGTACTGTTTATTTAGAATTAATTGATTATCCAGGTGAATGGCTAGTCGATTTGCCTATGTTGGCACAGGATTTTCGGGCATGGAGTGAGCAAACACTGACTTTACTTAAGCATGACGCATATCGTGCTTATAGCAATGAATTTTTGAGCCAGCTCGCGCAATTCAATCCTGAAGATGATGTTGATGAGAGCGCATTAAATGCCTTGGCACAAAGTTATCAAAAACTGTTAGTCACTTTGAAAAATAAAACAAAGTTGGCACAACTGCAGCCCGGTAGAATGCTGATCCCCGGAGATCTTAAAGGTGCGCCGATTATTCAGTTCTTTCCAATTGAGCCAGAGAAACAAGGCGGGGAAAACAGCCAGTACCAGCAATTAAAATCTCGCTTTGAAGCATATCAGCAGCAAGTTGTACAACCGTTTTATAAGCAGCACTTTTGTCAATTTGATAGGCAACTTGTATTAGTTGATGTGCTCAGTGCGCTTAATGACGGACCGCAAACTTTACAAGCGCAGCGAGAAGCCATTGAGCATGTAATGCAAGTATTCAACTATGGTAAGTCGGGTTTTTTGAAGCGTCTATTTTGGCCAAAAATAGACAAAGTATTGTTCGCGGCTAACAAATGTGATCATGTGAGTGCCGACCAACAAGCAAACATGGCTTTGCTGCTTAATGATATGTTAGGTCATGCCACAAATGATTTGAGGTTTGCGGGGGTCGAAGTAGATACGATGGCCGTTTCTTCAGTACAAAGTACTCATGCTAAACAAGTCAATGATGGTGGGGAATTACTAAACTGTATTTACGGCAAGGTGTTAGGGGAAAAGGCATGGACAACTTACTTGCCACCACAGCCACCCAATCATGTCTTGAGTGCTGCAAACTGGCCGAAGCAAGGTTTTGACTTTTTACCATTTAACCCAGCTCATGCGCTACATGGTAATTTAGAGCATGTGCGACTGGACCACGCCTTGCAGTTTTTAATTGGAGATAAATTGGTATGAGTGAACAAAACCAATTAAAACCGGGGCGACGTATCGAAACGACAGACACGCAGCCAGCAGAACAAAACCCACAACAAGCGGGTGGTAAGCGAATTGAAGGCGAATTAGTTGATGGTTTGGCTGATTTATCTTTAATGGAGCAAGTTGATGATGTGCAGTTAGAGCAAGCGTTAAAACAAAAAGGGAAATGGAGTATCATCAAACTGTTTTTATTAAGCTTTTTGATTTTAATATTGGTAGAAACGGTTTATAGCATTATTGATGCATTGCAAAGCTCATGGCTCTTGGCTGTACTTTACAGCACTGTTTTGGGGTTGGCTCTGCTCAGTGTTGGCGTGTTTATCATCAAAGAAGCAAAAGCCTTAAGACAGTTAAAACGCCATGAGCACCATCGTCAGGATGGTGAAAGATTACTAAACAGCACGCAAATCGGTGAAGCTGCATCTTGGCTAAAGCCTTTACTATCGAGTCATCCAAAGCAGCAAGTGGCAGAGTTTAAAGCCAGTATAAAGTCTCATCATACCGACAAAGAAGTGCTGCAATTGTATGAGGCGACCTTACTTGAAAGTCAGGACAGTCAAGCGAAAAAGCTCATCAACCAACATGCTACCACAAGTGCCATGCTGGTGGCGATGAGTCCAATGGCCCTGCTAGATATGTTGGCTGTTTTGTGGCGAGGTGTGCATTTAATTGAAGCTATCAGTCAACATTATGGTATTCGACTGGGTTATCAAAGCCGTATCTCTTTGTACAAAATGTTACTTAAACAAATGGTGTTTGCAGGTGCAGCGGAGCTTGTATCTGATTTGGCAGCGACCAGCTTAGGTGCGGAGCTACTAGGTAAGCTATCAGCGCGTGCAGGACAAGGTTTGAGTGCGGGTGTGTTTACCGCTCGTTTAGGTTACAAAACAATGGCTCTATGCCGCCCATTACCGCAGTTGCAACAGCAGCCAAATTTACTTAAATCAACGGTAGAGCAGGTATTTAGTACTTTATTAACTCGCACGCAAGCTAAACAGCAACCAAAGTAGTGACAACAATTATGTACACCTACCTTAGTACGAGTTTGCTAAGGTAGCCGTCTTAGCGTCTGGCTTGCTTGTTAAATTGTTCTTGCTGACTTATTTATTAGATAAATCAATTTAAGAATAATAAGTTAACAGGTTAATTTATGAAGAAGTACCATGACAACACGCAATGTATTCACGGCCCAGAGCATTTCAACGATCCGCACGGCGCATTAACGGCGCCACTATATCAAACTTCAACGTTTCAATTTAAAGATGCGGCTCAGGGCGCGGCGCGTTTCGCTGGTGAAGAAGCTGGATACATTTATACACGCCTAGGTAACCCAACTACACGTGAGCTTGAGCAAAAGCTAGCACAACTGGAGCAGATGGAAGATGCGGCTGCAACGGCTACTGGGATGGGCGCTGTCTCAGCATCTGTGCTGAGCTTTTTGCAGCAAGGCGATCATCTGATTGCTTCAAGTGCGTTGTATGGGTGTAGCTTTGCATTATTTGCGCACATGCTGCCAAAGTTTGGCATTGAAGTCACATTTGTTGATATGACCAATGAAGATGAGTTGAAAGCGGCTGTGAAGCCAAACAGTAAAATGCTGTTTGCTGAAACGCCTATTAATCCAAATATGACCGTTTTAGACTTAAAAATGTTGGGAGACTTCGCACAGCAGCATAACTTGCTGAGTGTTATCGACAATACGTTTATGACGCCTTTGCTTCAAAAACCGAAGCATTTTGGCATTGATATTGTGATCCATAGCGCAACTAAATACTTAAATGGTCATGGCGATGTGGTTGCAGGTATTGTATGTGGAAGCAAAGAACATATTGAGTTGATAAAGCTGACTGTTTTGAAAGACATTGGCGCGACAATCAGCCCACATGATGCGTGGTTGATTAATCGTGGCTTGAAAACCTTATCGGTACGAATGGCTCGCCACTGTGAAAGTGCGCAAAAAGTGGCGGAGTTTTTAGACAGTCACCCAAAAGTGAGCCAAGTATTCTATCCTGGTTTGCCATCTCACCCGGGCTATAAGTTCCTTGGTGAGCAAATGAAAGGTGCCGGTGGTGTAATTGCGTTTGAAATTGCTGGTAGCCTGCAAGATGGTGAAGCATTTATTAATGCTACAGAGCTTTGTACCCTTGCGGTGAGCTTGGGGGATCCAGAAACGTTAATTCAACATCCTGCATCAATGACCCACTCTCCATATACACCAGAAGAGCGACAAGCCGCCGGAATTTCAGATGGTTTGATCCGTATTTCCGTTGGTCTTGAAGATGCAGATGACATTATAGATGATCTGAAAAACGCTTTTTCTGCCTTCTAGTGTAATAAAAAAATTACACTAGCATCTCCACACCCACCAATATGGTGGGTGTTTTGTTTTAAACCCAAAAGTGTACATTTTGGATTACATATTGACATAATGTGTCAGTGTTGTTGTTTGGACTAGCTATTACACTTTTCCTCACTTTTACATAGTATCTAGATCACAAGTTGAAGTGCGATCTTGTTAGGTCGACAGATGTAATAAGAAGGTTAAAATGGCTAAATCAAGCAAATATATTTCAAAGCAGCCAGATGCCAATGGCATCATTGCTTGGAGTGATGAAGAGAACCAAATATGGTCAGAGCTCGTGGCTCGTCAGCTCAAGTGTATTGAAGGCAAAGCCTGCGATGAGTATATGGAAGGCCTAAAAAAAATTAACCTTCCCCATGACCGAATTCCACAACTACACGAGCTTAATGAAGTGCTCGGTAAAGAAACGGGCTGGCAAGTCGCGCCTGTACCCGCTCTAATTGATTTCGACGAATTTTTCCGCCTGTTAGCCAACAAGCAGTTTCCAGTTGCAACGTTTATTCGTTCACGTGAAGAGTTTGACTACTTACAAGAGCCTGATATCTTCCATGAGATCTTTGGTCACTGTGCAATGCTTACTAACCCCGATTTTGCAGAGTTTACGCACAAATATGGTCAGCTTGGCTATGCTGCAGCGAAAAAAGACCGTGTGTATCTTGCGCGTTTATATTGGTTTACCGTTGAATTTGGCTTGATGCAAACCAAAGACGGGTTGCGTATATATGGCGGCGGTATTCTATCAAGTCCAGGTGAAACTCAGTATGTTTACTCAAATAAACCTGAAATTACACCGCTTGAGGTGCTAGATGTTCTACGTACGCCATATCGCATTGATATTATGCAACCCGTGTACTACACCATAAATTCAATCCATGATTTGTTCGATATTTCACAAATGGATATCATGTCGTTGGTTGAAGAAGCAAAAGAGTTAGGCTTGTTTGAGCCAAAATTTCCCCCTAAAGAAAAATTAGCAAGTTAAGGATTTATTAAATGTCTGATTTAAGTGCACAAAAATGTGAAGCGTGTCGTGCGGATGCGCCTAAAGTGTCAGATGAAGAACTAGCGGTACTTATCAAGCAAATTCCAGATTGGGTGCCAGAAGTACGAGATGGCATTATGCAGCTTGAACGCGTATTTAAATTTAAAAACTTTAAGCAGGCGCTTGAGTTTACAAATAAAGTTGGCGCAATGGCTGAAGAAGAGGGCCATCACCCAGGATTACTTACCGAATGGGGTAAAGTAACAGTGACTTGGTGGAGCCACTCTATCAAGGGCCTACACAAAAATGATTTTGTGTGTGCGGCTAAAACAGATGATATATTTGCTGCGTTATAAGCACTTTATTTTATAAAAAACAGGGCCTCATATCAGGCCCTTTTTTATTGCCTTAGAGTAAGCCACTTAGTTAAGCGGATTAGTATGAAATAATTATATGAGGTTGAGTCGTGGATAGCGATAGTAGTCGAAAAGTTGTGTTAGTTACGGGCGGCGCAAAGCGTATTGGTGCGTATCTGTGTGAGTATTTTCACGCTCAAGGGTGTAATCTTGTTATTCATTATCAGCATTCAAAGTGCGAAGCCCAACAGCTTGAAGTACGCTTGAATGGGCTTAGAGCAAATAGTGCCGTTGCCATACAGGGCGCGTTTACAACGGACAATGACTACAGTCAATTTGCTTCTAAGGTAAATGCCATTTGGGGACGCCTCGATATACTCATTAATAATGCATCAAGCTTTTATCCAACGCCCATAGGCTCTGCTCGCTTATCGGATGCAGAAAATTTACTGCACAGTAATTTGGTTATGCCTACATTTTTGATCCAAGTATTGGCCAAACAGTTACAAAAAAACGTCGGGTGTGTGATTAATATTCTAGATATTTATGCTCAGTCGCCATTAAAAGATCACATGCTTTACTGTGCGGCTAAAGCGGGTCTTGCCAGTATTACCAAGTCGGTTGCGGTGGAATTAGCGCCGCAAGTGAGAGTCAATGCAATCGCGCCAGGCAATATTATGTGGCCGTCTGCGTGTTCATTGAATGAACAAGAAAAAGCAAGTTTACTCGCGAAAATCCCATTAAATAAGCAAGGTTCACCTGAAGATATTGCCAAAGCGGCTTATTTTTTAGCTTTTGAAGCTGACTATGTTACAGGCCAAGTGTTGAATGTGGATGGTGGTAAGAGTTTATAGGTGATATTGGAGAAGCTAACGGAGTGTATGAGAGGGCTAACTCACGTAGCCCTCAATTAAAATGTTCTCAACTACTCGTCAATTGAGCGAAGTAGGGCATTGATCCCCACTTTTTCACGGGTTTGTTGGTCAACCTTTTTGACAATAATCGCTGCATACAAGCTGTGCGAGCCATCTTTGCTTGGCAGTGAACCTGGCACAACGACAGCGCCAGCAGGTACGCGACCGTAATGTACTTCACCTGTTTCACGGTCGTAAATACGCGTGCTTTGTGAGATGTAAACACCCATTGAAATCACCGCACCTTCTTCGACGATCACGCCTTCTACAATTTCAGAACGCGCACCAATGAAGCAGTTATCTTCAATAATGGTCGGGTTAGCCTGTAGCGGCTCTAGTACGCCACCAATACCTACACCACCAGATAGGTGCACATTTTTACCAATTTGCGCACAAGAGCCGACAGTCGCCCATGTATCGACCATGGTGCCTTCGCCAACGTAAGCACCAATGTTCACGTACGACGGCATCAGCACCACGTTTTTGCCAACAAAGCTGCCCTGACGGGCGACCGCGTTAGGCACTACGCGCATACCACCCTGTTGGAATTGCTCTGGAGTGTAGTCGCTAAACTTAAGCGGCACTTTATCAAAGTACTGACTCACACCATCGTGTAAAGGCTGATTATCACGGATACGGAACGACAGTAATACCGCCTTTTTAAGCCACTGATGAACGACCCATTCACCGCTGATTTTTTCTGCTACTCTGGCTGCGCCTGAATCCAATAAATCCAACGCTTGAATAATGGCATTTTTTACAGGCTCAGACACTTGAGAAGGTGTAATGCTATCGCGCTGTTCCCAAGCCTGTTCAATGATTAATTTAAGATCTGACATAGTGTCCTCATTTATTCTGTTTCTGCGTTTAATTTTTTCATTAAGTCACGATGCAAACCAGCCTTATGCTCTTCGCTTAAAGCTTGGTAATTGTCATCGGATACAACAAAGAAATCTTCTGCACGCTCGCCAACGGTTGTAATGCGAGCGGCATGAATATGAAGTGAATTGGCCTGAAAAACCTCGGCAATTTTGGTTAATAAGCCTGGTATATCAATGGCCTGAATTTCAATTAAGTTTCTATCTTCGCGCGCGTGTGGGCGTACGATGACTTTAGGCTTGATATTAAAGTCTTTAAATCTTTGCGAGCGATTTTTCTTCAAGCGGATCTTTTTCTTTGGATCTTGCAGTATCGCTTCAAGCCCTTTTCGAATTGTATTGGCGCGTGCGCTTGCGATGGGGTTACCGTTTACCTCCAAGATCACAAAGCTGAACACCACATAACCGTCTTTTGTTGTCATCACCTGTGCATGTTGAATTTGCGCTTTCTTAGAGCCGATAACGCTAACCAATTTGGCAAATAGCGATGCTTCGTAAGGACTGTATACAAATACTTGTGTGCCACCATGCATGGGTTTTTCACTTACCACCACGCTGGCTTGGCTTAAATCGCTGGCCTTGAGTAAATGTTCGCTATGAAACGATATTTGCTGTTCACTGAAAGCGGTGAAATAGTTGGCTTTAAATCTTGACCAGCTCAAATCAATCAGACCTTCATCAAACCCTTTGTTGATAAGGCGTTGTTTAGCTTGATGCTTTTTATCACGAATTTGATCGCGCATATCCATTGGGTTTTCAAGCCCCAGACGTAATGCACGCTGCGCATGGAGATAAAGCTCTCTTAGCAGGGTGTTTTTCCAGTCATTCCACAGGTTATCATTGGTGGCGCGAATATCGGCAACGGTTAGGCAATATAAATAATCTAGCTGGCGCTCATTTTTAACTTGCGTAGCGAATTCGTTGATCACATCTGGGTCGTTGATGTCTTTGCGCTGTGCAGTCACTGACATCAATAGGTGACTTTGCACCAGCCAAGCAACAAGGCGAGAATCTGATGTGGTAAAGCCATGCATTTTGCAAAATGCCTGTGCATCAACGGCACCTAGCTCCGAGTGGTCGCCACCACGTCCTTTGGCGATGTCATGAAATATGGCGGCCAAATACAACAACTCAGGTTTATCCATGCGAGTGACTATCTCACTACAAATTGGAAAGTCGCTCGGCTGTGTTTTATCAAAATATTGGTAGATATTTTTTACCAGTTTATGGGTGTGCTCATCCACGGTGTAGGCATGAAATAAGTCAAACTGCATTTGCCCAAATATATTGCGCCACTGGGGTAAATAAGCTGCGATCAGGCCATGTTTGTGCATTAAAGTAAACGCGCGTCCCATACCATTAGGATGTTTGAGTAAGCGTAAAAATGCATCTCTACAACCCGCATAATCTTGCAAGTCGCCTAATAATCGCCGACGAACTTGGCGCATGGTGCGAATGGTGCTTGGGTCAATGTTAACGATTTCTGGGTTGTCGGCAATATGCTCGAACAACACAAATAATTGTTCACGTCGAAAAAACACCGATGGGTTTTTTACGCGAATTTTATTGCCAACACGTTCAAAATTTCTATCCAGTGGAACAGCTGTTTGCTCTGCTTGATCTGGCAAAATGCTTTGTTCAAAGTATGACAGCAACATCTGATTCATTTCCCGCACACGACTCATAATACGAAATAGTCGCTTCATCATGCGTTCAACAGAGGCTTTACCCTCAGCGCCAAAGCCCAGTAGTTCAGCCGCATTCGGTTGGTGATCAAATAAGAGGCGGTTTTCGTTTCGACCTGCCGCTAAGTGCAAGGCAAAACGAATGTTCCATAGGTTTTCAATACACTCTAGAAGCTCTTGATATTCTTCATGGGTGAGATAGCCGTGGTTAATTAACTCTTCCAATGTCTCTGCGTGAAAATGCTTTTTTGCTACCCAAAAAATGGTTTGTAAATCGCGCAGGCCGCCAGGGTTTTCTTTTACATTAGGCTCTAGGTTATAGGCCGTACCGTGACACTTTTTGTGACGTACTTTTTGTTCATTCACTTTGGCAATAAAAAAGTCGTCAGAGCGCCAGATAGGCGTTTCAACAATGTGGCTTTTTAAGCGCTCAAATTCTATATGATTACCACAAATTAAACGGCTTTCAAGTAAACTCGTGGTGAAGTGAACATCTTGTTGCTTTTGTTCAAGCACCTGCTCATGCGTTCTGACACTGTGACCAATTTCTAGGTTAAGATCCCACAACATGGTGACAAATGCTTCGATTTTACTTTGTAGTTGCTCATCGGGAGGTGTTTGAACAAGTAATAAAAAGTCAATGTCAGAGTAGGGGTGAAGCTCTCCTCGGCCATAACCGCCAATGGCGATTAATGCTATTTCAGGTACAAGTGCAAGCTCAGTATCATTGAACAACTTGATCAGTAAGCGGTCGATAAATTCGGCGCGGGCGTTGATCAAGTTGCGAACAGGTTGTTTAGAAAATTCGTTGTTAAGCCATTTATAAAAATAAGCAGAACAATCTTTATAATCATGAAGCTGCTCGGCGGTATCGAGCAGCTTTTTTACTTTGTTAGGCAGTGCCACTTAAGGCTCCTAGTGTTCGATCACTCTGTCAATTGACTCGTCGCTGCGAAGTGTTAGGATTTCAACGCCATTGTCGGTGACTAGTAGTGTGTGCTCCCATTGAGCGGATAGACTACGGTCTTTAGTGACAACAGTCCAGTCGTCTTTCAATAACTTACAATGACGCTTTCCGGCATTAACCATAGGTTCAATGGTTAAACACATACCTGCTTTTAGTACATCGCCAGTACCTGGTTTGCCGTAGTGCATGACTTGCGGCTCTTCGTGGAACTCGCTGCCAATACCGTGACCACAGTATTCACGAACGATGGAGTAGTTAAAGCCTTCCGCAAATTTTTGAATTGCAGCGCCGATATCGCCTAAACGAACGCCAGGCTTAACCATTTTAATCGCAAGGTATAGACTTTCTTGTGTGATTTCGCTCAGGCGCTTACCTTGAATACTAGGGGTGCCTACATAAAACATCTTTGAAGTATCACCATGGTAACCGTCTTTAATGACTGTCACGTCGATATTAATGATATCGCCTTCTTTAAGCGGTTTGTCGTTTGGAATACCATGGCAAATCACATGATTCACAGAGGTACAAATCGACTTTGGAAAGCCGTGATAATTTAGCGGCGCAGGTATCGCATCTTGTTCATTCACAATGTAGTTGTGACAAATTGTATTTAGCTCATCTGTAGTGACCCCAGGCTTCACATATGGCCCAATCATTTCCAATACTTCCGCAGCTAAGCGCCCGGCAACACGCATTTTTTCGATTTCTTCAGGGGTTTTAATCACTGCACTCATTGAGACTCCATGTAGGTATTTTTAAGTTAGCAATAACGCACAAATTTTGTACTTATCGTTGAGTTCTACGCTTTTATATGGTATAAAGCGCGCCGTCTTTTTACAAATAAATCTTATTAGGTTGTTTGTAGTTAAGGCAAACACATTTATTCATATTAACACACACACATATCGACACATACACTTGGGTGCATGTCTCGGTCAATTACTGAGCATGTTGGTGCTATGGGATATGTGGAGGCTTAACCCTAACTATTAGAGGAAATTAAAATGGCAAACGTTTCAATGCGCGATATGCTTCAGGCTGGTGTTCACTTTGGTCACCAAGCTCGTTACTGGAACCCTAAGATGAAGCCTTTCATCTTCGGCGCTCGTAACCGTGTACATATCATCAACCTAGAAAAAACTGTTCCTATGTTCAACGATGCACTTAAGTTCCTACAGAACACAGCATCTAACAAAGGTAAAATTCTTTTCGTAGGTACTAAGCGCGCTGCAAGCGAAGCAGTTAAAGAAGCAGCTCTTCAAAGTGATCAGTATTTCGTAAATCACCGTTGGTTAGGTGGTATGTTGACTAACTGGAAAACAGTTCGTCAATCAATCAAGCGTCTTAAAGACCTTGAAACTCAAAGCCAAGACGGTACTTTCGAAAAACTAACTAAGAAAGAAGCGTTAATGCTAACTCGTGAAATGGAAAAGCTTGAAAAGAGCCTTGGCGGTATCAAAGATATGGGCGGTCTTCCAGACGCTATCTTCGTTATCGACGCTGATCACGAGCACATCGCAATCCGCGAAGCTAACAACCTAGGTATTCCAGTAGTATCTGTAGTTGATACTAACTCTAACCCAGATGGTGTTGATTTCATCATCCCAGGTAACGACGACGCGATCCGCGCTATCCAGCTTTACACTGGCGCTGTAGCGGCTGCTATCACTGAAGGTCGTGAAAGCAACATCGTTGCTCAAGCAGAAAGCGACGATTTCGTAGAAGCTGAGTAATTAGCTGTCATCAAGTCTTCATCTTAATGAGATGAAGACTTGATATTCTTGAAGAGCGGTTATTCCGCTTCCCTAAAACAGAATTCATATTTGAGGATATTCTAATGGCTGTAACTGCTGCCCTAGTAAAAGAATTACGCGAGCGTACTGGCGCTGGCATGATGGATTGTAAAAAAGCGCTAACTGAAACCAATGGTGACATTGAGCTAGCGATTGAAAACATGCGTAAGAGCGGTGCTGCAAAGGCTGCTAAAAAAGCGGGTAACATCGCTGCTGAAGGTACAATCCTTATTAAAGAAGGCGAAGGTTTCGCTGCACTATTAGAAGTTAACTGTCAGACTGACTTCGTTGCTAAAGACGAAAACTTCCTAGCGTTCGCTAACTCTGTACTAGAAGTTGCTGCTGCATCTAAAACAACGATTGCAGACTTACAAGCACAATTCGAAGAAGCACGTGTTGCACTAGTTGCTAAAATCGGTGAAAACATCAACGTTCGTCGCGTTGAGTACATCGACGGTGCAAACCTTGCTGCTTACCGTCACGGTGAGCGTATTGGTGTTGTTGTTGCTGGTGAAGCTGACGAAGAAACACTTAAGCACGTTGCAATGCACGTTGCTGCGTCTAAGCCTGAGTTCGTAAACCCAGAAGACGTACCAGCTGACGTAGTTGAAAAAGAAAAAGCGGTACAAATCGACATCGCGATGAACGAAGGTAAGCCTGCTGAAATCGCTGAGAAAATGGTTATTGGCCGTATGAAGAAGTTCACTGGTGAGATCTCTCTTACTGGTCAAGCTTTCATCATGGAACCTAAGAAAACTGTTGGCGAAATTCTTAAAGAGAAAGGCGCGACAGTATCTAACTTCATCCGTTTAGAAGTTGGTGAAGGTATCGAGAAGAAAGAAGAAGACTTCGCTGCTGAAGTTGCTGCACAAATCGCTGCTGCAAAAGGCGAATAATTTTGTTCAGTAGCAAAAGCAAATACCGATGGCAGGTCCTCGATTTGCTTTTGCGTCGATGCTGAAAATTCTTTAAAATAACCGCGCATTTATGAATATCATAAGCGCGGTTATTTTTTATCTCACTTTCACAAATGGCCCGGAAAATATGACTATCAATCGAAAACCTGTTTTTAGACGCGTTCTTCTTAAATTAAGCGGTGAAGCTTTAATGGGAGATGAAGGCTTTGGTATTGATCCAAAAGTGTTGGATCGTATGGCTCAAGAAATCAAAGAACTTGTAGAGCTCGACGTAGAAGTGGGTTTAGTTATCGGTGGTGGTAACTTCTTGCGCGGAGGCTCTTTGGCTGAAGCGGGTATGAACCGCGTTGTGGGTGACCACATGGGGATGCTCGCAACGGTAATGAATGGCCTTGCAATGCGTGATGCGCTGCACCGTGCTTTTGTAAACGCACGCTTGATGTCTGCAATACCACTCAATGGTGTGTGTGATGCGTACAACTGGGCAGAGGCAATTAGCCTATTAAAATCGGGTCGCGTTGTGATTTTCTCGGCCGGTACTGGTAATCCATTTTTTACAACAGATTCAGCGGCATGCCTACGCGGTATTGAAATTGAAGCTGATACCGTGATCAAAGCGACGAAAGTAGATGGCGTGTTCAGCGATGACCCTGTGAAAAACCCAGACGCCACACTTTATCGTCATTTGACGTATAATGAAGTGATTGATCAAGAATTAAAAGTCATGGACTTAGCGGCGTTTACGCTAGCTCGTGACCACAATATGCCGTTGAGCGTATTTAACATGAACAAACCTGGCGCGTTGAAACGCGTAATAATGGGCGAAGAAGAGGGCACTTTGATCTCTTCAGCCGCTTCGGAATAAACAGTCAAGACTAGGATTGAATTGTGATTAACGATATTAAAAAAGATGCGCAGGAGCGCATGCAAAAAAGCGTAGCAGCACTTGCGAGCCAATTATCAAAAATTCGCACAGGTCGTGCACACCCAGCATTGCTAGATGGCATTACTGTATCTTACTACGGTGCTGATACACCACTTAACCAAGTGGCTAACGTATCAACTGAAGATTCACGTACATTGACTATCAGCGTATTTGATAAGTCATTGGCGCAAGCTGTTGAAAAAGCAATTATGTCTTCAGATTTAGGTCTAAACCCTATGTCTGCGGGTACGATTATTCGTGTTCCACTTCCTCCGCTTACAGAAGAGCGTCGTAAAGATCTTATCAAGATTGTACGTGGTGAAGTAGAAAGTGGCCGTGTTGCTGTACGTAACATTCGTCGTGATGCAAATGGCGATATCAAGTCGTTGTTAAAAGACAAAGAAATCTCTGAAGACGAAGCACGTCAAGCAGAAGACGAAATTCAAAAGCTAACAGATAAATTTGTTAAAGAAATGGATACACAATTGAGCGCCAAAGAAGCTGAGTTGATGGAAATCTAAGCAGTTCAAAACTATTAGTTTTGCAACGCCGTCTGGGGTATACTAGGCGGCGTTTTTTTTTATCTAAATTGGAATTATGGTTTTAAACGCTGAAACGATTTCACAGCAATCTTTGCCTAAGCATGTTGCCATCATTATGGATGGAAATGGGCGCTGGGCACAGTCGCGTAATCGACCAAGAACTTACGGCCACAAAAAGGGTGTAGACTCGGTTCGTAACGCGGTCCAATTTTGTTCTAGGCTGGGTATTGAGTCGCTCACACTTTTCGCATTTAGCAGCGAGAATTGGCGCCGCCCAGAAGATGAAGTCAGTACATTAATGGAGTTATTTCTGTTTGTATTGACTAAAGAGGTGAAGAAACTACATAAAAATAACGTTATGCTGACAGTGATTGGTGACTTGTCGCGCTTCCCTGACTCACTGCAAGAGCGAGTAACGGCAGCACATCAGTTGACGGCAAATAATTCTGGACTACAACTTAATATTGCTGCTAATTACGGTGGCCGTTGGGATATTACTCAAGCGGCTAAGAAAATGGCTCAGCAGGTAGCTGCTGGTGCATTGGAATTGGAGCAAATCACGGAAGATGAATTATCAAAACATCTTACAATGGCAAACCAGAGCGAATTAGACCTACTTATTAGAACCGGTGGTGATTGCCGGATCAGTAACTTTTTGCTTTGGCAGGCAGCTTATGCTGAACTTTATTTTACAGATACTTTATGGCCTGACTTCGATGATGAAGCATTTTCACAAGCCATCGCATGTTATGTATCTAGAGAAAGGCGCTTTGGCTGCACCGGCGATCAAATAAAACAACTACTCGCTGCGTCCAAAACAACAAGTTAAAGGTAAATTAGTTTGCTAAAACAACGAATTTTAACCTCAGTGGTCCTTGCACCACTGGCATTGCTGTTGGTGTTTTATACACCTTTAGCGCTTTTTAGTTTCATTGCTGGTGCCATTGTATTGCTCGGCGCATGGGAATGGTCAGCTTTCATGGGTCTGTCATCGTTTAAACAGCGTGGTGGTTTCGTCACTTTTGTAGCTGGTGTGTTGTTATTACTTCATATCCATTGGCCTATTACGCATTTATGGCAAAACGGTTTGCTGCAAGCCGACGCAAATTACGTTTTCACTTTGGCTTTTGCTTGGTGGCTAGTGGCAACTTTCCTTGTATTCAAATATCCTCGTATGGCTAAAGCTTGGAGCGACGGGATTATTATGCGTGCGGTAGCTGGCTTATTAACGTTGGTGCCTTTATGGCTCGCGTTAAACGTATTGAGAAGTGCTGAATATCAGCAGGCACATCAATATGGTTCTACCTTGATCATGGTGGTGCTGGGGATTGTATGGAGCGCTGATATTGGTGCCTACTTTGCGGGCAAAAACTTCGGTAAACGTAAGCTAATGCCGAATGTCAGTCCGAACAAGACCATTGAAGGTTTAATTGGTGGCGTGATCACGGCGATGATTTTTGTGGTGACATTTTGCTACTTTGCGCAGGTTGAACAAAAACTATGGCCTGTGTATGCGTTCATGACGATGTTCATTGCGCTGTTTTCGGCAATTGGTGACTTGCTTGAAAGTATGTTTAAGCGAGAAGTGGGCCTTAAAGATTCTGGCTCATGCTTACCTGGCCATGGTGGTATTTTAGATCGCATTGACAGCCTGACCGCAGCGGCGCCTATATTTGCATTGTGTTATGCTTGGACGGTGACTTTATGAGTGCAAAAGCACAGGTTGTCATCTTAGGCGCTACGGGGTCCATCGGTTTATCAACGCTAGATGTGATTGTTCGTAATAGTGAGCGCTATCAAGTGTTTGCTTTGGCAGCGGGGCGCAACGTAGCGTTAATGACTAAGCTGTGTTTAGCGCATAAGCCAAAGTATGCCATAATGGACTGCGAACAAGCAGCTAGACAGCTGAGTGAAAATCTGCAAGGTCAAGCAACGCAAGTCTTAAATGGTGCGAAAGCCATGGCTGAGATTGCCGGTCACGCTGATGTTGATATTGTGATGTCAGCGATTGTTGGCGCTGCTGGTCTCATTCCTACATTGTCGGCAGTAGAAGCTGGCAAAAAAGTGCTATTAGCCAATAAAGAATCTTTGGTGATGTCGGGGCAAATATTTATGGATAAAGTGGCGCAGCATGGCGCTACTTTGTTGCCGATTGATAGTGAACATAACGCCATTTATCAATGTTTACCGGTAGTATTACAGCAAGATAGTCAGCAAGCGCTGAACAAGTACGGCGTAAGCAAGATTTTACTTACTGGTTCAGGTGGTCCGTTTTTAACGCGCGATTTAAATACCTTGAAAGATGTCACGGTAGAGGAAGCTGTGGCACACCCTAACTGGTCTATGGGGCAAAAAATTTCAGTTGATTCGGCAACTATGATGAACAAAGGCTTAGAGTTTATCGAAGCTAAGTGGTTATTTGGTTGCCATGCAGATGATATTGAAGTGGTCATACATCCTCAGAGCATGATCCACTCGATGGTTCAGTACATTGATGGATCGATTATTGCCCAAATGGGACAGCCGGACATGCGCACGCCAATTGCTTATGGACTCGCTTACCCTGAGCGAATAGATGCAGGCGTCGCGCCACTTGATTTTGCGGCCATTGCTGATTTTACGTTTACCAAGCCTGATTTTACCCGTTATCCGAATTTAGCGTTGGCAATTGATGCGTGTAAAGCAGGACAAGCAGCAACAACTACAGTGAATGCTGCAAACGAAGTTGCCGTAGCGGCTTTTTTGAATAAACGCATTGGCTTTACTGATATTTATCGTGTCAACGCTGAAGTACTTGAAAAGACGAGCTTACATTCTTTAAACTCGGTACACGAGATCATGGCCCAAGATGCCCAAGCAAGGCAACTGGCCAATGAATTCGTTAACCGAATAGGATAAATATGTTTGAGTTTTTCTGGAATTTAGCGTCATTTGTACTTGCACTCGGTATTTTGGTTACCGTACATGAATATGGACATTTTTGGGTTGCACGCCGAGCTGGTGTTGAAGTGCTGCGTTTTTCAATCGGTTTTGGTAAACCGCTTTGTCGCTGGCAAGATAAACAGGGGACCGAGTACGTCATTGCGATGATCCCGCTTGGTGGCTATGTAAAAATGCTCGATGAACGAGTAGATGAAGTGCCGCTTGATAAACGACATCTCGCTTTTAATAATAAACCCGTTCTGTCTAGAATTGCCGTCGTTGCGGCAGGTCCCATTGCCAATTTCTTATTTGCTATTTTAGTGCTCGCAGCCATGTACATGATAGGTGTGCAAAGTGCAAAACCTATCGTCGGCGAGGTACAGCCAAGCTCTCGCGCTCAACAGGCCTATTTACAAAGTGGTGACCACATCCTATCGATGGCAGGCCAAGAGGTACATACTTGGCAAGATGTGACTTTTAGCTTAATGCGCCATTTAGGCGAACAACGCCTTGAAGTTAAAGTAAAAGATGCTCATCAGCAGATAGCGATACGAGAGATAAATCTCAATGGTTGGAAGCTTGATAAACAAGACGAAGCGCCATTGACCAGCATCGGTATTACCCCGTATAGACCGCCATTAACGCTTACATTGGGTCATATTGCTGAGGATTCGGCAGCCCAACAAGCGGGCTTGCAGGTAAACGATACGCTCCAAGCACTAGAGGGCGAACAGATTAATAACTGGCAGCAGTTTGTAACGGCCATACAAAATTCGGCTAATACACCTTTATCGCTGAGCATAGAACGAGACAATCAAAATCTTGATGTCACAATAACTCCACAGGGGCGTGTTAATGCTAACGGTGTCACACAAGGATTTTTAGGCGTTATTCCGTTGATGGAAAAGTGGCCAGACGGATACATTGAAACTAGACATTACGGTCCCTTGGATAGTATGGTGCTTGGCGCTGAAAAGACCTTCGAGTTGATCCGCTTGAGCTTTGATATGATTGGTAACTTACTAACAGGCCAAGTATCGGTAAAAAATTTAAGTGGTCCGGTAGGGATCGCAGTGGGCGCTGGAAACAGTGTAAGTTATGGCATAGTTGCATTTTTGAGCTTTTTGGCTTTAATCAGCGTTAATCTTGGTGTTTTTAACTTATTGCCACTGCCAGTCTTAGATGGCGGGCACTTAATGTATTACTTAATTGAACTAATTCGCAAAAAACCAGTCTCTGAAAAGACACAAGAGTTGGGTTTTAAGGTGGGTGCGTTACTCCTTATTGCTTTAACTTGTTTTGCATTATTAAACGATGTCTCGAGACTGTAGCTCGAATATGGCGTAAGCGACGCCCATCAAAGCGCGAAGTGCGCTAACTGTTGTAAAGGATAAAGATAATAAAATGCCTATAAAAAAACATCTTGCAGTAACTAGTTTACTTGGCGCTAGTTTTGCCACTTTGGGGCAAAACTCCTTTATCGTTGAAGATTTGAAAGTTGAGGGGTTACAGCGTGTTGCACTTGGTGCAGCGTTGACGCATATTCCAATTAATGTTGGTGACTCTGTTGACCAATATACGATTTCTCAAACAATTAAAGCTCTGTATAAATCGGGTCATTTTGACAATATTGTTGCCTATCGTGATGGCGCACAAGTTATCTTCAAAGTGCAAGAAAGGCCGACCATTGCCGGTATTGAATTTGATGGTAACAAAGACATAAAAGATGAACAGCTTACGGAAAGTTTAGAGCAGCAAAATATCCGCACGGGTGAGCCGTTAGACAAAACTGTTATTGATAATATTGAAAAAGGTTTAATTAACTTCTTTCATAGCATCGGTAAATACAACGCTAAGATTGATGTAAGCATCATTGAGCTACCTCGAAATCGAGTGCGCTTAATGCTGAAATTTGACGAGGGTGATGCAGCATCAATTCGTCAAATCAACTTGGTTGGCAATGAACTATTTTCTGATGAAGAGTTATTAAAGTTAGTTGAGTCGCAGCAGGATCTACCGTGGTGGAAGTTTATGTCAAACGACCGCTACCAAAAGCAGACGATAGAAGGTGACTTGGAGAAGATCCGTAGCTTCTATCTTGATAGAGGTTACCTACGCTTTAATATTGACTCTACCCAAGTATCGGTGAGCCCTGAACGTGAATCGGTTTACGTGACGGCAAATATCACTGAAGGTGATACATACACAGTTAAAGGTTTTGACTTTATTGGTGATTTACTTGGTCGTGAAGAACTAATTAAAAGCGTGGTTCCATTGCGTGCAGGCGAGTTATATAACGGTTCAATTGTCACTTCATCAGAAGAGTTTATTAAAGGTTATTTAGCACGCTTTGGTTATGCCAATGCAGAAGTACGCACGATACCTGAAATTGACGATGAGAAAAAAGAAGTCCAACTAACTCTGTCGGTAAACCCAGGTAAACGTGTATATGTGCGACGCATTCTTGTAAACGGTAACCAAGTAACCGCAGACGAAGTGGTTCGCCGAGAGATGACGCAGCTTGAAGGTGCATGGTTATCAAATCAAAGCCTTGAGCGTTCTAAACTACAAATTCAGCGTTTACCGTATATGGAAAAAGTTGAGTTCGAAGTGAAGCCATTGGCGGGCGTTGACGACATGGTTGATGTTGACTTTACCGTTAAAGAACAGCCAGCAGGTAGCTTCCAAGCGGGTGTTGCTTATGGCTCATACGGTGGTTTGCAGTTTAATGTGGGTGTGAGCGAGTCTAACTTTCTGGGCACAGGTAACCAGCTTGCATTTAATATCAGCACGTCAAAAAGTTCTGACAGTTATAGCGTTTCCTATACAGATCCTTATTTCACGCCTGATGGTGTGTCGCAAGGTAGCAGCATTTTTTACACCAGCTTTGATGGTAGTAAAGTCGGTCTGATTGGTTATGACTCACGTCAATATGGTGTAGGTACGACCTTTGGGTTCCCAATCAATGCGATTAACCGTATTAATTTCGGTGCTCGATGGATAGACGAAAAACTCGATTATATTGCTGACTACGAGCAGACCCGTATTATGCGTTTGGCCTTCTTAAACCCTGAAGACCCAGATGGCGCATATGACTTTACGAAATATGAACTAAGCGCAGGTTGGTCACGAGTGACAGTAAACCGTGGTATGTTCCCAACAGATGGTTCTCGCCAGAGTGTTACACTGAGGGCGACAACGCCAAACTCGGATTTAAATTACTTTAAAATAGACTACGACTCACGTTTTTACTGGCCAATTAGCAATGACCACCAGTGGGTGTTCTCAACACGAGCAGCATTTGCATATGGTAATGGTTACGGCAAAACTAATGGTTTCGAGCAAACATTGCCGTTCCAAGAGTTCTTCCGAATTTCGGAGAACGAGCTACGTGGTTTTGAAAGAAACACGATTTTACCGCGTGCTGTGCAGCGTCGCATGACTGAAATTCCGGGCTCTACTTTGCCAGATGGCACAACCACAGGAAATATCGGTGGTGAGACTGAGTTTGACTCTTTAGTTGCTGGCGGCCGTATCGGTGGTAACGCAAAAGCAACGCTTGGTGCTGAGTTGATTGTACCAACCCCGTTCCTTGATGAAGAAAATACCAGTTCAGTACGTACGAGCTTGTTTGTGGATGCTGCAAACGTATGGGACACTGAATTTGATGTGGATCGATACTCACATTTACATGAAGACCAATATAAAAAGCTATCGGATTATTCGGATCCAACCCGTTTTAGGGTTTCGACAGGTTTATCTGTCCAATGGATTTCACCGATGGGCCCAATGCTGATCAGTTTTGCTTACCCTCTGCAAAAAGAGGATGACGACGAAACGAAGAGAATCAGCTTTAATATCAGTAATACATTCTAAGGAGTTAATTGTGAAAAAACTTATAAAAACAACGGCAATGGGTTTAATGGCAGCGCTTATGATGGGCTCGTCAGCCAGTGCATTTGCTCACAAAGTGGGTGTTGTAGACATGCAGAGCATCTACAAAAGATTACCGCAAATGGCCAAGATTGAGCAGCAACTTAAAAATGAGTTTGCAGAGCCTCGTCAAGCTCTTGAGAAGTTACAAGGTGATATTCGTTTCGAAATGGAAAAATTCCAGCGTGAAGGCGCGACGATGAGCGATGAGCAAAAAACGTCATTACGCGACAAAATTCAAGGCATGCAAAAAGAACTTGCTGAAAAAGGTCGTCCGTTAGAGGCGCAAATTAAGCAACGTCAAAATGAAGAGCTGGCGAAAGTTCAGAAGCTCATTATTGATGCAATTGAAGATGTTGCTAAAAGCGGTAAGTTTGACGAAGTGAAAGTAAAAGATACGACAATTTACTTCAATCCTGATAAAGTAGCGGACCTTTCTGACAAAATTGTTGAAGCGGTAAGCAAGAAATAATGACCAAACATTATAGTTTAGCCGAGCTAGCAACATCAATTGATGCCAAGCTAGTTGGCGACGGTGAGTGTCAAATTGTAAAAATTGCGACGCTCATCCAAGCGACAGATAAAGATATTAGCTTTTTAGCAAACAGTAAGTATCGCTCTCAGTTGAATACCACTGAAGCGGCTGCTGTTATCTTATCTGAATCTGATGCTGAGTATTTTGACGGCAATAAATTGGTAGTAAAAGATCCGTATATTGCCTATGCCAAGCTTGCACAGCTAATGGATACGACGCCACGAGTGGGTGAAGGCATTCATCCCAGTGCAGTTGTTCATGAGTCTGCGGTGCTTGGAAAGAATGTTGCGATAGCTGCGAATGCAGTCGTTGAAGCGGATGTAGAGCTTGGTGACAATGTTCAAATTGGTGCCGGCTGTTTTATCGGTAACAGCGCAAAAATTGGTGCGAACACAAAACTTTGGGCCAATGTCAGTGTTTATCATGAAGTAGAAATTGGCAAAAACTGCTTGTTCCAATCAGGTGCCGTGATTGGTAGTGACGGTTTTGGTTATGCGAATCAAGCTGGCAAATGGGTTAAGATCCCACAGGTTGGTCGTGTGATCATAGGCGATAGTGTCGAAGTAGGTGCTAATACGGTAATAGACCGTGGCGCTTTGGATGATACGGTTATTCACGATAACGTGATTTTAGATAACTTGATCCAGATAGCACACAATGTTGAGATTGGTGAAGGCACCGCAATTGCAGGTGCAACAGTTGTTGCCGGTAGTGTTAAAATTGGCAAACATTGCCAAATTGCAGGACTAGTTGGTATTAACGGCCATATGGAAATTTGCGATGGTGTGATGATCACGGGTATGTCGATGATCACTAAAGCAATCAAATCGCCAGGCGTATACTCTTCAGGGATGCCACACAGCACCAATAAAGAGTGGCGACGCAATATGGCACATTTACGCAATCTTTCTGATTTTAAAGAACGTTTGAAAGCATTAGAGTCTCTAACAGAACAGCTAAAAACGACAGACGAATAAAAAAGGACGCTATTTTGGCAAATGAACTGAATGGTTTTGATATCCAAGAAATCTTAAAGTTACTACCTCACCGCTATCCTATGTTGTTAGTAGATAAAGTAGTTGATTACAAAGCGGGTGAATATTTGCATGGCATTAAAAATGTCACGGTCAATGAGCCTATTTTCACAGGGCACTTCCCTGAACAGCCAATTTTTCCTGGTGTTATGATTTTGGAATCTATGGCACAGGCAACAGGCTTACTTGGCTTTAAAACAGTCGAGAACCGTAGCGAGAACGAGCTATACTTATTTGCAGCAATTGATAATGCACGTTTTAAGCAACCAGTACTGCCAGGCGATACAATGCACCTTCACATTGATTTTGTGAAAGAGCGCCGTGATATCTGGAAGTTTTACGGAGAAGCTAGGGTTGATGGCAAAGTAGTATGTAGTGCTGACCTTATGTGTGCAAGAAGAGAGTTTTAAATAGTGATCCATCCTACTGCGATTATTGAATCAGGTGCACAGCTAGGCGATAACGTCTCTGTGGGTCCTTACAGCTACATCGGGAATGATGTAGTGATTGGTGATAACTGTATCATTGAATCTCACGTGGTAATAAAGGGACCTTCAACCATTGGCTCAGGTAATCATATTTACCAGTTTGCGTCAGTGGGAGAAGCTTGCCAAGATAAGAAGTACAAGGATGAGCCAACTCAATTAATTATTGGCGATAACAATATCATACGTGAATGTGCAACGATCCATCGTGGCACTATCCAAGATCAAGGTATCACCAAAATTGGTAGCAATAACCTATTTATGGCATATACGCATGTCGCACACGACGCGGTCATTGGTAGCAATGTTATTTTTGCGAACAACGCGAGTGTGGCAGGCCATGTCCATGTTGGTGATTGGGTTATTCTGGCTGGGAATACAGGCGTTCACCAATTTTGTAAAATTGGTGCACATGCGTTCATTGGTATGTACTCGGGCGTGAATAAAGATGTTCCTCCATTTGTTACAACCACTGGCACGCCAGCAAAGCCTGCGGCAATCAACACGGAAGGTATGAAGCGAAGAGGCTTCTCAAGTGAAGAAGTGATGGCCGTGCGCCGTGCATATAAAACTTTGTATCGTAAAGGCCTAAATTTAGAAGAAGCTGTTGCGCAAATGCAACAAGACGCTTCTGAGTTTGCTGCTGTACAGCAAATGATAGACTTTTTAGATACATCAGATCGCGGTATTATTCGTTAAAAATATCTGCGGTAGCAAGATGCTGATGAACGCCATACAGATTTTTTGTATGGCGTTTTTATTTATAAATAGATTAGTGCAATGACCAATAACAAAAAAATGACCATAGGCGTGGTAGCGGGTGAGCTATCTGGAGACATTTTAGGTGCAGGCTTAATTGCAGCATTAAAAAAAACCTATCCAAATGCTGAATTTGTTGGGATAGCTGGGCCGAAGATGCAAGCGGCAGGTTGTCGTACCTTGTTCGATATGGAAGAGCTGGCCGTGATGGGCTTGGTTGAAGTACTTGGGCGATTACCTAAGCTCCTCAAGATCCGTAAGCAGCTGGTTCAGTATTTCATTGATAATCCGCCTGATGTCTATATTGGTATTGATGCGCCCGACTTTAACCTTCGAGTTGAAAAGCCATTAAAAAAGGCAGGCATTAAAACGGTTCAGTACGTCAGTCCATCTGTATGGGCTTGGCGTCAAAAGCGTATATTTACCATCGCTGAAGCCACAAACTTAGTGTTGTCATTGTTGCCGTTCGAAAAAGCTTTTTATGATAAGCATGAAGTACCTTGTACGTTTGTTGGCCATACATTGGCTGATGAAATAGCCCTTGAACATGACAGCAGTGCAGCAAGAGCTGAGCTTGGTCTTAGCGATGAGGATTTAGTGCTGGCGTTGTTGCCGGGTAGTCGTGGTTCAGAAGTTGGTTTATTGAGCGAAACCTATCTACAAACAGCGCTTAGGCTAAAAAATAGAATCCCTCAGTTGAAAGTCCTTGTTCCATTGGTTAATGCAAAACGTCGTACACAGTTTGAAAGCATTTTGCAAAAAGTAGCTCCCGACCTTAAGCCGATTTTATTAGATGGACAATCGAGTACCGCCATGTCGGCTGCAAATGCAGTGCTACTGGCATCTGGCACGGCGACTTTAGAAGCTATGCTATATAAAAAGCCGATGGTGGTTGGCTATAAATTCAAACCATTGAGTTATTGGATATTTAAAAACTTTTTCACCTTCAATATCAAATATTTCTCTTTACCCAACTTGTTGGCTGATCAGCGTCTAGTGCCCGAGTTTTTGCAAGACGAATGCAATGCAGATGCACTGGCAGATGCCTTATATCCGATGTTAAAGGGTGACAATACACAATTGTTGAACAAGTTCCACGAAATTCACAACAACATTCGTCTAGATGCCAGCACACAAGCTGCCAAAGCGGTAGAGGAGTTAATAAATGCAGATTGAGCGCCCTAATGTAAAACTAATTGCCGGTGTAGATGAAGTGGGTCGAGGCCCGCTTGTGGGTGATGTCGTGACGGCCGCTGTGATCCTTGACCCTAATAATCCGATTGAAGGGCTCACAGACTCGAAAAAGCTTTCAGAAAAAAAGCGTATAGCGCTGGCTGAAGAGATCAAACAAAAAGCCTTGTGTTACTGTATTGCTCGCGCGAGCGTTGCAGAAATTGACGAACTTAATATTCTTCATGCCACCATGTTGGCAATGAGCCGAGCGGTGGAAGGTCTGAGCATTCAGCCTGAGTTTGTATTTGTAGATGGTAACCGTTTACCCAAGCTTGAAATGCCAGCACAAAGTGTCGTGAAAGGGGATAGCTTGGTTGCTGAGATAAGTGCCGCGTCAATTATCGCCAAAGTGGCTCGCGACCAAGAGATGTTAGACCTAGATGCGCAATTTCCAGAGTTTGGTTTTGCAGGGCACAAAGGCTATCCGACTAAAGCACATTTCGCGGCGCTTGAGTTACACGGTGTTACGCCGTTTCACCGCAAGAGCTTTAAGCCCGTACAGCGGATTTTGGCTATGAGGGAAAGCTAAAAATGGCTGCCCCAGAATTTGTACATTTACGCGTTCACAGTGATTTTTCTATGGTGGATGGCTTGGCGAAAACTAAGCCAGTCGTTGCGCGTGCGCAGGAGTTAGCACTGCCTGCCTTTGCCATCACAGATCAAATGAACTTATGTGGCTTGGTGCGCTTTTATGGTGCCGCACATGGTGCTGGGATCAAACCCATTGTTGGCGCTGATATTTGGCTAAAAAGCGATGAATTTCCCGATGAGCCAAGTCGTCTAGTCGTGCTGGCCAAAGACAATGAAGGCTACAAAAACCTGACTTTGCTTATTTCTAAAGCGTATCAGCGAGGTCACGTATTCCATCGCCCTGTAGTTGATAAACAATGGCTTGCAGAGCATAAAAGTGGCTTGATTTTACTCTCTGGTGGCAAAGACGGGGATGTGGGTAAAGCGCTACTTAAGGGCAACCATCAGCTTACCTTAGACACCTTGGCTTTTTATGAGCAACACTTTGCCGACCATTTCTTCTTAGAGCTTATTCGCACCGGTCGTGCACAAGAAGAAGAATACTTGCACGCTGCGGTCGCGCTTGCCAGCGAGCGTGATTTGCCTGTTGTCGCCACCAATGAAGTGGTGTTTTTACACGAGCATGACTTCGAAGCGCATGAAATTCGTGTGGCTATTCACGACGGGTACACGTTAGAAGATAAGCGTAGACCAAAACGTTTTTCAAAAGAGCAATATTTAAAAACGCCTGAACAAATGCAGGACTTGTTTAGTGACATTCCTGAAGCATTGGAAAACTCCGTTGAAATTGCCAAACGTTGTAATGTCACCGTGCAACTTGGCACGTACTTCTTACCTGATTACCCAACAGGGGATCTAAAAATTGAGGACTTCCTCGTGAAAGTATCGCGAGATGGTCTTGAAGAACGTTTGCAGTTTTTATTTCCTGATGAGCAAGAGCGACAAGAAAAGCGTAAAGAGTATGATGATCGCTTACAGATAGAACTCGATGTAATCAACCAAATGGGATTCCCAGGTTACTTCTTGATCGTTATGGAGTTCATCCAGTGGAGTAAAGATAATAATATTCCTGTAGGCCCAGGACGAGGCTCGGGTGCGGGCTCCTTGGTTGCTTATGCACTGAAAATTACTGATCTAGATCCACTCGAATTTGACTTACTTTTCGAACGTTTTTTGAACCCTGAACGTATTTCGATGCCTGACTTCGACGTTGACTTCTGTATGGACCGACGCGATGAAGTAATTGACCACGTTGCCATGTTGTATGGCCGCGATGCGGTATCGCAGATCATCACCTTTGGTACCATGGCGGCCAAAGCTGTAATTCGAGATGTGGGCCGAGTGCTCGGGCACCCTTACGGTTTTGTTGACCGTATTTCTAAACTGGTTCCGGGCGATCCCGGCATGACGCTAGCCAAAGCGTTTGATGTGGAACCCAGATTACCAGAAGCCTACGACGGTGATGAGGAAGTGCGTGATCTGATAGACATGTGTCGGATCTTGGAAGGTTGTACACGAAACGCCGGTAAACACGCCGGTGGTGTTGTTATCTCGCCTACCACCATTACCGATTTCGCCGCTTTGTATTGCGATGAAGAAGGTAAGTTTCCCGTTACTCAGTTTGATAAGAACGACGTAGAAACCGCGGGCTTGGTTAAGTTTGACTTCTTAGGCCTCAGAACCCTGACTATTTTGCAGTGGGCGCTGGATATGACCAACGAGCGCTTGGCAAGAGAGGGCAAAGAGGCAGTCGACATCAATGCCATTCCACTCGATGACAGAAAGAGTATCGAGCTGTTGCTACGCGCGGAAACCACGGCGGTGTTCCAGCTTGAATCACGCGGTATGAAAGATCTGATCCGTCGTCTAAAGCCTGACTGTTTTGAAGATATGATAGCTTTGGTGGCACTGTTCCGCCCCGGTCCTTTGCAATCAGGCATGGTAGATAACTTTATCGACCGTAAGCATGGTCGAGAGGAGCTTTCTTACCCTGATGCCCAGTGGCAGCATGATAGCCTTATTCCAATTCTAGAGCCTACCTACGGTATTATCTTGTATCAAGAGCAAGTAATGCAGATAGCGCAGGTTCTGGCTGGTTATACCCTTGGTGGCGCAGACATGCTGCGTCGAGCCATGGGTAAGAAAAAGCCAGAGGAAATGGCAAAGCAGCGTTCAACCTTTGAAGAAGGGGCAATTGCAAACGGCGTAGACGGCGAACTTGCAATGAAAATCTTCGACTTAGTTGAGAAATTTGCGGGATATGGCTTTAACAAGTCTCACTCAGCTGCATACGCACTCGTTTCTTACCAAACCTTGTGGATGAAAACACATTATCCAGCTGAGTTCATGGCTGCGGTTATGTCGGCGGATATGGATAATACCGACAAAATTGTGACCTTGGTGGATGAATGTGAAAACATGAAGTTGACCCTTCTGCCACCCGATGTAAACGCAGGCTTGTATAAGTTTACGGTAAACCGTCAAGGCGAAATTGTTTACGGTATAGGTGCGATTAAAGGAGTGGGTGAAGGGCCTGTTGACGCCATTTTAGAAGCGCGTGAGCAAGGCGGTGAGTTTAAAGACCTATTCGACTTTTGTGCGCGAGTTGATTTAAAACGCCTTAATAAGCGGGTGGTTGAAAAGCTCATTTATGCGGGTGCGCTGGATAAGCTAGGGCCAGAGAAAAATCAGCCCGGCAGAGCTATCTTGCTCGCCAGCTTGACGGATGCAATGAAGTCAGCAGAGCAGCACCATAAAGCGGAAGCATTAGGGCAATCTGATTTATTTGGTTTACTTGCGGTTGAGCCAGAGCAAGTTGAGCAAGCTTTTTGCACAGCATTACCATTGACAGATAATCAATGGTTGGAAGGGGAAAAAGAAACGCTCGGCTTGTATTTAACTGGCCATCCAATCAATCAGTACCGAAAAGAGCTTAAATACTACACATCTGGTCGACTTGTTGACTTACAACCAACAAACCGTGATGTGCAGTGTACGGCAGCGGGTTTGGTGATTAATGCAAGAACCTTAATAAACAAAAAAGGTAATCGTTGGGGCTTGATAACTTTAGATGACAAGAGCGCCCGAATTGATGTACGCTTGTTCCCCGAACAGTTTGAAATGTACCAAGAATTGCTGCAAATTAACCAAATCTTGGTAATAACAGGACAGGTCAGCTTTGATAACTTCTCCGGTGGCATTACAATGACCGCTAGAGATGTCTGTACCATAGCTCAAGCACGTGAAAAACGTATTAGAGCAATAAAAATGACGCTAAATATGGTGCAAATTGAAGCTAACTTCTTCGATAATTTACGAAAAGTCCTAGAACCTTATAAATTTGGTACATGTCCGATAAAGATCATGTATCAGCGTCCTGATGCATTAGCTGAGCTAACGCTAGGAACCCAATGGTGTGTGACGCCAACAGATGACCTACTTACGCGGTTGTCGCAGTTGGCGGCGCAAGAAATAGAATTAGAATTTAACTAAACAGGTAGTTTAGCGCATGAGCCTCAATTATCTTGAATTTGAACTTCCGATTGCAGAGTTGGAAGTAAAAATCAAAGAGTTACAAAATGTTAGCCGCTCGGGCAGTTTAGATCTGAGCCTTGAAGAAGAAATTACGCGATTAAAAGAGAAAAACGTAGAGTTAACTCAAAAAGTCTTTTCAGGCTTAGGTGCTTGGCAGGTTTCTCAATTAGCGCGTCATCCTCTTCGTCCATACACTCGCGATTATATCGAGCGCATTTTTACCGAGTTCGACGAGTTTGCAGGTGATCGTACTTTTGCAAACGACCCCGCTATTCTTGGTGGTGTAGCACGTCTTGATGGCAAACCAGTTATGGTGATCGGTCAGCAAAAAGGGCGTGATACGGCGGAAAAAATTAAGCGCAACTTTGGTATGCCAAAACCAGAAGGTTACCGTAAAGCTTTGCGTCTGATGGAAATGGCTGAGCGTTTTAAAATGCCAATCATCACTTTTATCGACACACCAGGGGCGTATCCGGGTGTTGGCGCTGAAGAGCGTGGTCAAAGTGAAGCGATTGCTCGCAACCTTAAAGTCATGGCGGCGCTGAAAGTGCCAACCATTTGTACCGTTATTGGTGAAGGTGGTTCTGGTGGTGCGTTAGCAATCGGTGTAGGTGACCGCGTTAACATGCTGCAATACAGCACTTACTCAGTTATTTCACCAGAAGGTTGTGCATCAATTCTTTGGAAGAGTGCTGAAAAAGCGCCATTGGCAGCAGAGGCGATGGGTGTATCGGCACAGCGTGTTAAAGAGCTAGACTTAATCAATAATATTATTGATGAGCCGCTAGGTGGTGCACACCGTGATTACGACACCATGGCTAAAAACTTAAAAGTACAGCTAAAGCGCGACCTTGCTGACTTGGAAGCACTGGGTGTTGATACTATGCTTGAGCAACGTTATCAAAGACTGATGTCTTTCGGTTACTGCTAATTAAGTGATACACTAAAAAGCCGCATTTTGCGGCTTTTTTACGTTATGGACCATGATAAATACGACACTTTATAAGCAGTTTTTAGCCGCGCTCAATCAACTTAATCCTGAATACTCGCCAATGAGTGTCGCGCTTTCTGGTGGCGTTGACTCCGTTGTATTACTCCATTTGTGTCATGCGTTGAGACAGCAACAACCGAGCTTAGAACTCGAAGCCATTTATATTGACCATGGACTGTCGACAGATTCCGTGAGTTGGCAACAGTTTTGCGCGCAGTTGTGTGAAAGTCTGAAGATTAGATTTAAAACCACACGCGTGGCCATTGAGCAAAAAAGTCGTCATAGCCTTGAAGCACAAGCGCGAGAAGCACGTTATCAAGCGTTAGATGCGTTAGCTAAACCGGCTAGCATGATAGTGCTTGGGCAACACGGTGACGATCAATTAGAAACCTTTTTATTGCGTTTAAAGCGCGGATCAGGTCTAAGTGGGTTAAGTGCAATGCGTGCTCGTCGAGTGCTTAACGCAAATCGAGTATGTATTCGCCCGCTGTTGTCGGTGAGTCGTCAAGACATAGAGGCATTTGCGCAGCAATTTGCATTGAAAAATATTGAAGATGGCTCAAACCAAGACAACCGTTTTGATCGTAACTTTTTGCGCAACCAAGTCGTGCCACTGCTCAAAAATCGCTTTAATGGCTTTTTGGGGAGTGCTTTGCGCAGTATTGAGCTGCTACAGCAACAACAAGCCTTGATTGACGAAATCACACAGCAAGATCTCAAACAGTGTTTGCACAAGTACCAATGCAGTATTGATATTGATAGTTTGTCAAAATTCAGTTCGCTGCGACAAGCCAATGTGGTTCGCGCCTGGCTGGCACAGCATCAGGTAGAAATGCCATCGAAGGTTCAGCTTGAGCAGTTACTTCATCAAGCGCTTACGAGCAAAGAAGATGCGCAGTTACGCATGGTATTTAAAGGTGCTGACGTAAGAGGTTTTAGAAAGCAGCTGTTTTGCGTAAAAGAAATGCCTGTGCGACAAGCGCAGAACAACGTAGGCCTTGAGTCGCTAGAACTTGAAGAGGGCACGCAGCTCACCGTTGTGGCAGGCGAAGGTATTCAGCCTCCAGAACCGATGCAAAAGATCTCTATTCGGTTTGGTTTACTGAATGAGAAGATCCGTCCTCGTAATAAACCGGGTCGTAATACGGTAAAACATTGGCTGAAAGAAGCAGGCGTGCCAAGTTGGCAACGAAACCACATTCCGTTGGTTTTCTATGATGACACCTTGGTACAAATAGTGGGTTACTTTTTTGAACATACGCTTTATACGCGAGAAAATGGCATAAAGTGGGAGTTATGTAGTGATGAATAATCAAAAAATAGGTGAGTCGTTAGCGAATAAAGCCCCTTGGGCGGTGTTATTTACCACTTTCATACTGGCGGTGGTATTGGCCGTTGATGCCGCACCTGTGTACAGCAACATACTAAATGCGATTGGGTTTGGTTGTGCAAGTGCAGCGTTACTTCTGTGCTATTGGCATGGTAAAGGAGGAAGTTTCTTCATTTTAGGGTTACTCATGCCTCTGTTTTTAATTGTGCAGAGCGAATTACCAAGCTTTTTGGCTTTACTATTGGTGGTGAGCGGATTTTTTGCCGGCTTTGCGCTGCTGCTAAGTGCTTATCGCTTTATTTGGCTAAGAAAATAGGAATGGCTCAGCTAGGGAGGCTGAGCCAATGTTTATCACTTTTAAATGGTGCGAGCGCAGTCTCTGCCTGCGGCTTTGGCTTTATATAGCCCTTTATCTGCGCGGGCGAAAATACTGTTTTCACAATCTTGCACGTTCGACAAAGTAAAGCCAATACTCGTTGTGACATCATATTTAGACAGTAAATGACACTGACGTACTGTATTCATTATGCGCTCAGCAATCACTTTGTTGGTGGTAAACTGAGGATCATCGATGATCACCGCAAACTCGTCACCACCAAAGCGGAATACGGTATCTGTGCTTCGAACCGACTGCTTTAAGATATCTGCAAATTTGATCAGAACTTCATCACCTACGCTGTGCCCCTGTCTGTCATTCACCTGTTTAAAGTTATCTAAATCTAGCAGCATTAAGCTAAAGTTGCTGTGCAGGCGACGGTTCCGCTCAATTAACTGCGTTAAGTTGTCGGTAAATTGGCTGCGGTTATTGAGTCCGGTTAGCGCATCTTTTGTTGCGAGTTTTAAAACGCGGTTATAAGTCAGCGCATTTCTAAGCGGGTAAAGCAGCGCTTTATGCAGGCGGCATAATTTTGCCATGACACCATCGCCTAGTTGATATTGGCAAAAATACACAAGCTGACCAAGATGTTCACCATTAAGTTCTAAATCGAACTTAAACGGCGTATGTTGATTATCACTTTGGTTCATTTGTGCCACACCCAAAGGCGAGTGAAATTGCAAGCCTGACAACTTAATAATACGCTGCGCATGATCTGCAAATACCGTCAGTAATTCGTCAAGATGCAGCGTTGTTTGCAGCTGCTCAACTAATTTATGGATCGGATCAATATCGCGCTGAATAAACTGTTCGGTATCGAACGGCAAGAAATCGCCGCGCGTTGATACTCTCTGGGCCAAAATATGGACATTTTCCATCTAGCAATCCCCTAAACTACTACTTTGTTATTGCTTAAGCGAGAAATGTGCCAAGAAATTAAACTGGCTGAAAAACAGCTGCTTGCTATATTTAATGACGAGCATCTTCACCTATTCCCAAGTTTTTGACACCTTGGAGGCCATTTGCAGAGTATTTTTGCTGAGGTTTTTGCCCTATTGCTTGCCGCTGTCGTTTTAGTGTGGCTGTTTAAGCGCGTTGGCTTGCCAGCGATTTTGGCCTATTTAGTCACTGGCATTTTGGCAGGTAGCCATGGTATTGGCTGGATGAGCTCTAGCTATGAAATGCACTTTATTGCCGAGTTAGGGATCGTATTTTTATTATTTAGTTTGGGCTTGGAGTTTTCAGTGCCCAAACTCATGGCGATGCGCCACCTCGTATTTGGCTTGGGCAGTTTACAAGTGGTTATTACCTCAATCGTTGGCATGTTTGTGGTTAAAGCGTTGGGCTATGATTGGCTCAGTGCATTTATTATTGCCAGCTTAATGGCGCTCTCGTCTACTGCGGTGGTGGTCAAAATGCTCAAAGAGAGTGGTAAGCTAAATCTCAGGCGCGGCCAGCTTGCGATTGGTGTGCTTTTATTTCAAGACATCGCCGTGGTGCCACTGCTTATTGCGCTGCCACTGATTGCCCAGTCTGACAATCAAGTACTGGTTGGGGCGCTTGCATTTGCTTTAGCCAAAGGGGCATTTGTGTGCTTGCTGCTTTGGGCAATAGGGAAGTGGTTGTTACCAAAAATCTTTAACGAAGTGGCCTCGGTAAGAACCGATGAGCTGTTTGTATTGACGACCATTGTTGTAGCGCTCTGTGCAGGTGGGCTGACATACTTGTTTGGCCTTTCGATGGCACTTGGCGCATTCTTAGCAGGCATGATGCTGGGGGAAAGCCAATATCGTCATCAATTAGAAGCCGAGATAAGACCGTTTCGCGATATTCTCATGGGTCTTTTTTTTGTTACCGTAGGTATGCAGTTAAATATTCCATACGTGATGAATAAAATCGGCTACATACTTTTAGCGTTGGCGGTGTTGTTATTACTCAAAGTGTTGATTATTTCGCTGCTCGCTCAACTAATGGGAGAGAGCAAAAAGGATGCGTTGGCTGCGGGTATTTTGCTGTGGCAAATGGGAGAGTTTGGCTTTGTGCTGGTGGCGCTTGCCAGCAAACATAATCTATTAGACTTAAACAGTGCCTCATTTTTAATTGCGCTGGGTGTGTTGTCTATGGCGCTCACCCCTTACCTGATTGAACGAACACCGCAAATTTTACGCAAGTTAAACGTGAACGGAGAGCAATATCGTCAAGCACGTGACAACATTATTCAAGGTGAATCATTAACCGATCATGTCGTGATTTTAGGCTATGGCCGTGTTGGGCAAACCATTGCACGTTTTTTAAAACCAGAGGCGATCCCGTATGTGGCGATTGAGCGCAATCCGCGCATCGTTGAGGAGGCTCAAACCGCCGCTGAGCCTGTTATGTTTGGCTACTCGGGCTCACAAGCGCTGCTGAAGTCTGCCAATGTAGATAAAGCCCGTTTAGTGATCATTACCTGCTCTGACTTTAATCAAAGTCATGAAGTAATAGACGCGATAAAGCGCGTTGCGCCAGAGGTTAAAATACTTGCTCGTTCAACGGATGATAGCTATTTAGATGCACTTAAAGAGTTGGGTGTTACGGAAGTGGTACCAGAAGCACTTGAAGCGAGCTTAATGTTGGTGTCGCATGTATTGCACATGTCGGGCGTGCCAATGCGTCGAATATTTCGTCGTGTGAGTAAAGAGCGGCATAATCGTTATGAGTACTTACACGGCTTTTTTGCGGGTGACGAGCAAGATGCAAGCGAAACAGCCTCAGATAGACTGGAGTATTTGCACGCGATTGCCTTGCCAGACTCTGCCTTTGCAGTAAACAAACGCATTGATGAACTTGAGCTAGACAAACAAAAAGTGGTGATCACCGCACTGCGCAGAAACGGCCAAGAGCTTGAAGCCCCTGAAAAAAGCATTGTGCTATTGGCCAATGATATTCTGTTGCTTAAAGGTAAGCCAAGGAGAGTAGAGCGGGCTGAGCAGTTTTTACTAAAAGGCTAGCGGCGCATTGGCTCTTTTTACTGATCAAGCTCCAAAAATGCGCGGATCTCATCAAGGCGCTCTAAACCATCTTGATAACCAATATCAATTAACCGTTGGGTGTAGTTTTTCTCAAACAGTAAGTAACTGGTTAAACTTGAAGACGAGTGTCGCTTAACACCAATACTACGTAACAGTAACTTAATGGCCAATGGCATGTCGTCGTAATACTGCTCAGCAATGTCTCTAAAATTAACGGTTGGGTTAATAACCAGCGTTTGAATGGGCTTTAGCTCTTTGTGTTTATCTTTTGCTTTGGTTGGTAACAAGCCAATGGTGCGATTAACCCGTTGCAAGCGCTCTAGATCTGACTGTAAGGTGTCGCTAAATACACTGTCTAGCAAGTGACCGGCAATGGCCGACATACCCGGAAAATGAGGTTCATAACCCAGTGGTGCGCGTATTTTTGGCTGCTCTACACCAATCACAAAAATCTTCTCAGCCCCTAAGTGAATCGATGGACTTAAAGGAGATAATTGGTGAATGGAGCCATCACCGTAGTAATGATGCTTAACGCGCACACTAGGAAAAACCATAGGAATCGCGCTGGATGCCATTAAAACATCAAGCGAAATAGGCCCAGGTACGCCCTCACGTTTTGCTCTTTGCCACGGTTGTGCATCTTTAGCTTGGTAATAAGCCACCGAACGGCCCGTGGAATAACTAGATACCGTGACCGATACCGCATCTAAAAACTCTTTATGAATATTGCGTTCGATACGGGTAAGATCCAACACCTCATTGAGTAATTTACGCAAAGGCGCATTGTCTAGCATACTGGCTGGTGGGTGATTGATATGACTCGATTGAAAACTGCGCATGGCATTGGCAAGTAAGTAACCAAAAGCGCCTAAAAAGTCGCTTCGATACACCATGTGCGAATGAAAGTTACGCCATACCCACTCAATTTTGCGAACAGCCAAGTGCATACAGGAGGCGTAACATGCCAAGGCGGCAGAATTAATCGCGCCCGCCGAGGTGCCATTGATCACTTGAAATGGAATAGGCGCAGTTCGTGGCATACTCAAAGCCAACGCTTTTAATACACCTACTTGATAAGCTGCACGAGCGCCACCACCAGTTAAAAGTAAGGCGGTTTTGGGTTGATTGGCCATGCGTTGTTTTAAATTCATAAAACCTCTAAAAAACAATGAACTTTTTTAAAAATCGCTCGTCAGTAAAATTAGCGCTGCTATCATCGCATTATAAGTGCTATAAGTTTTACTTTATGTTTTAATTTTCAAATATTCAAAAGAATATTGTTTTTCAAGCTAATTTTTATGGAGCAGCTATGTCAGAGCCTAGTTCAGAGCACAAAGCGAATAGCAAACCTTCTCGCAGCCAAATGCTACTTGCTGCAATCGTGCTTGTTGCGTTAGCGATTGTGGTTATTTTTGTACTTTCAAAACAAAATGAGCAACAACATACCACCGGTACCAATAATAAGTTCTCTCAAGATGTAGTGGCAGAGCAAACGCAAGTAACTGAGCAAATTAACACCGCGCAGTCACAACCTAAGGAAGAAGCAAAAGAAGCGCCTCAAGCCGTGACAGTGCCAGAACAAACAGCACGCACCGAGCAGCCTGTTGCGGTGGCAGTGGCAACGCCTAGTGAGCCACAATTACCAGAGCTTGATGACAGTGATACAGCTATTAAAGCAAGCCTTGCTGAATTAATGAGTGAAAAAGCATTGGCGCTACTTGTAAGCGATGACATGGTTCGTCGTGGTGTTGTATTTGTTGATAACCTTGCCAAAGGCAAAGTTGCTAAAAAACATACGCCAGTTACAAAGCCTGCTGAACCGTTCATGGCACTAGAGGGCGACATTGTGGTGACTGATCCCAATAGCTTTGAGCGCTACACCCCTTATGCTGATATGCTCTCAAGCATGAGCTCCGCACAGATTATTCGCCTAATGAATCAATTTGAGCCGCTTATAACTCAAGCATATGAAGAAATTGGCTACGAAGGTACCGATTTTAATGCAGTTTTAAGCCAAGCAATCGACGAGCTACTTGATACGCCAATTCCAGAAAGCAATATTCCGTTGATTAAAGATTCAGTAACTTACCGCTATGCATATCCAGAGTGGGAAACGTTATCGCAAGCGCAAAAACAGTTTTTACGCATGGGCCCAGAGAACATGAAAAAAGTAAAACAGCGCTTGGAGGCACTAAAAAAATCACTGAAATAACCCCATAAAGTAGACTGGCTGTTTGATGTTTAAGCAGTCAGTCAGCATTTACTGAGTTAACCCTTGCAACCCAAGGCGAAACTAGAGATAATCCTCACCGCGCCGAACAAGGCCCACTATGGTGGTCTTATTGGTCCTCTCGCAACAATAGTTCGTGAACCTGGTCAGGCCCGGAAGGGAGCAGCCACAGCGAATGACTTGTGTGCCGGGATGTGGCTGGTAAGACTACCACCCAAATTCTTTTCTTTTTACTAGTCTCAACGTAATTTTTATCTTCATCTACTAAAACTACACTAATTCACTTATAAATTTATTAAAAAACAAGTTTCTAGCTCATCAAAAAAATTAGTACTTCTTTTGAGTATAGACCTAAGTGTATTTACACGCCATATCGGTAAACACCTTGCCACAGCCAGTTTCCTCAAGTTTGGCTACTTGTAAATCTAAAGACTGATCTGTGGTCGAAACTCGCGCATATCCAATCTTACTCATGGCAATTGTTCATTTAGCATCTAGACTAAATAAACATAGTGCGTACTAACGCCTTAAACCACCCTAAATGAACACTTTTAAGCGGTATTGGTGATGTTCAAATAGGGTATACGCTATTTGAACTTGTGCTTTGCCGTCGCTTTAGGAAATGCCACCATAATGGACTTGCAAAACCCCGACCTGATTTTAGTAAAACGCCTATCAGAACATTCATGCTCCTACTTTGCAGTTGAAAGCGTTGCGGGAACTGATGTGGTGTTGACGGACATTGAAAGCGGCGGACGTTTTAATTTTGCGAAGCCAAGGCTTGAGCAACTGGTGTCAAACGGCCAGCTCAGAACCATCGCACGGCGTGAGCTACCAACCAAATTAACCTTTAAACCACTCAGTAACGTTAAAAAGCCAAAAGCTGAAACTGCGGAAGATGTTACATCCAAAAAAGAAATGGAGCGACGTTACAAGTATGTGCAAGGCGCAATTGAGCAAAGCGTACCAGCCTATACCGAGAAATGGTTAACCCCGTATATTACCCATAAGGCGGCGGAGATAAACGAATACCTGCGCATCCATACGTTTGTGAGGTATCAAAAGGTCTATAACCAGTTTCTTGAGCAACTTGATACGCTCAACGTTGAAAGGCGTGAGGCTGATTTAGTTGAGCGAAAGCCATGCAGTTATAGGTGGATAGTGAACAGGCTTCAGAGTAGATAGTAATGAGCGAATCAATTAGAGATTGGATATCAGACCAAACCTTATTTAAAGAGGCTATTGTTGCTTTTCATCCAGAGACTGGGAAGGAATACTATTCTCAAAACTTAGTTACCAAGCGCAGTATGTTTAAGCAACAAGAAAGCACAGTTAATGGTCGTTTGTTTGGTTATATCTTATTAGACTTCAAACTGACTATCGACTGGAAGTTGCCAAGGGATATTATTATCGAGCCTTCTATCGTGGTAAACCATGGCGTTAAAGATGTAAACGGTCAGGAATGCGTTAAGTCTTTTGTTTCACCTGTACAATTACCCGAGTGGGTCCCAGCCTATGGTCGTCAACTATTTGTTCAGGGGCTAGCGGCAGTAGTCTCGCTTTCGACATCTAGATGTGTTTATGTGCATGGAGGCACAATTGAAAGTGTAACTTTGGATGAACTAGTTTCGCTTGAGGATTTCATTGCTGACAATCGTGGAAATAATTTTGCAAATATCGAGAATGCTAAAGTAGTTATCAAAACTGCCCGTGGCGATATTTGGGGGCGCTTTTGTAAGTTCAGGCCAACCGAACGACCTGAAATCTTTCCTCGTTTAACCGCGCAAATGGATGATGTAGGTGAACAGTTTTTAAATGTAGAGCTCGACAACGACCTTAATTTCACAAGCTTACTCAATACGCTACCTTATAATGCTTCAACTGACGAAATTATGGTACTCCAAATAAAAGATCTCAGGCAAATGGCGGCTATACATCCAGTGGTCCGAGGTCGTGGAACAATAGTCGATATACATAAAGATGTGCTTGGTGAATGGAATCATCAGTTATCAGATGTGATCTCAAACTTGTGGCAACTTCCCTACAAAGCAGGAAGTAAAAAGTTTGATTACAGGAAATGTATGCAAGCTATTAGAATGGTTCAGTTGGCCCACCATAACTATAAAGAAGACTTCGATTTGTCTTTTTCTATGTTAGTTTCAGCGATAGAAAGTATTGCGCAAATTGCTATACCTGAACCCGAAAAGCATGAACTCCATAATGAATGGAAGAAATTAACGCAGGACGATCCTGAACTTAATGAACTTTTTCAACATTATTGCAGTTTGCAGAGTAACGATAAACGCTTGAAAGAACGTTTTGCAGGTTTCGTGTTTAAGTATTGCCCTGTTGAACAGTGGAGGAACTTATACGATGGCGGTATTCTTCAACACGGGTTTAATTCGCATTGGACTAGCGGTGTAGAATTCAGTAGAGAACAAAATGAATTTAGACCGGATCATTTTACGACTACTCAATTAGAGAATATTGTCAAAGATACATATAAATATCGGTCTATTTTTGTCCATAGAGGCGAGTCTGCTCCGCATAAGCATCCAGTGTTGTGCTCAACACAGCGCTTTTTTGAACTGCAATATAATCATGGTGCTATTGAAAGACTAGAACGAATTTTGTGCAAGGAAGACCGTGGGCGTATAGAAGATAAAAACACTCACCCCCATAGATGGAAATGTTGCAGAGGTAAAAAAATAAAGATCCACAGCATAACAGAGGACGAGTTGTTTTCAACCAAGCGATGCTTAATTAGCCGCGATCTTATGCGTCAAATTGCTATTAAATCGATTAGTAGTTACTTGGATGAGCAGTCTAAAACAGTTTTACTATAGGCTTCAATCAGGTAGGTAAAAACAACAGGTCGGCGAGCTGTCTTCCTATTGGAGCCTGTGATTTATGCAAACTTATGCTACAAACTCCATCTTTGTTGTTTGTAGTATTGTTACCTATAAAAGAGTTTAGGTGAAACTAGTGGTTCCACCAAAATGAATAAAGCTTTAAAAGTTATGTTGCAAAGCTTATATCATTGCAATGAATTTTGACCTTCTTTAAGGTTAGTACTTAAATTGAACTGAAAAAGTAGAGTTTGTTGCCATCCAAATCTCGAACATACGCACCATAAAAATGCTCACCTCTGCTTCCAGGAAGACCTTCATCTTTGCCGCCAAGGTCAATGGCCTTTTTGTATAATGCGTCAACCAACGACGGGCTTGATACGTCAAATGCAACCATGACACCATTACCTATGGTTGCAGGTTCGCCATCATAAGGTTTGATTAAACAAAATTTGCTCTTCTCTGGTTCTGTTGCCCAAACGATAAAACGTTCCTCTACCCAATATCTGGTAGCCCCTATCTCAGCAAAAACGGCATCATAAAAACGGCTACTTGTCTCAAAATTGTTGGTTCCTACCGTTACATATCCAATCATATTAATAAGCCTACCTATTTGTTCTTAAAAAATATATTTTGTTTCTGTTTTTTGTTGAAAGCTTTCAACTTACAGGTCTGTCACTGAATATCATTGAATGATAGAGGCAGTTCATATCTTTATAAATGCACAAACCTGCACTATGATTCTGCAAAAATACACAGCTCGAGGTCGTATGTTTAATTGGGATGATATGCGCTACGTTTTACAAGTAGCGAATACTGGTAGCTACTCTGCGGCTGCTAAAATACTTAAAGTAAATCACACCACGGTAGCGAGAAGAGTATCAGCGTTAGAATCTCAGATAGATTTGCGGCTTTTTACACAGACATCAGGGGGGCTAGTACTGACCGAAGAGGGGTTGTCTATTATCAATGATATAGAAACACTGCAAGACACTGCAAATTGTATATCGCGAAAGTTGCAGGGAAATGATCAAACACTGTCCGGCAGTGTAAAGATCACGATGCCAAACGATCTTTACAAATATCTTTTATCAGGCTCGATTGCCAAATTACTAGATGATTACCCGCATATAGTGTTGAATTTGAGCTTAACGGATGCGCTACATGATCTATCTGCACGAGAATCTGATTTGGCGATAAGGTTTACGATGTCGCCTCCTAAAGACGCGGTAGGCATCAAAATAGCTTCTTTAAGTCATGCAATATATGGGCACAATAGCAGTCCAATTGTTCGGGAAAACTCGGTCGGGCTAGTGGTTTGGACGCATGAAGTTGACGTGCCTATATGGGCGAAGTCGAACTTTGAATTTTGTCATATCGCTGTACGCGTCGATGATATTGAAGGGATGTTTGCAGCCGTAGAGTCTGGTGCTGGCGTTGCACTTCTGCCTTGCTACTTACCAAAGCTTATTCCTCAATCGAAAGTTATGAAAATCAAAGATTATGATTTGAGTGTTCCCAATTGGGAGCTGTGGATTCTTTATCATGTTGATGTAAGAAATTCAAAAAAGCTCCAAATTGTCAAGGAGCTCCTTGTTAGTGCCTTGAGAGAACACCGCTTCCTATTTGAAGGTGGATAGGCCTCTTGCTGAAAGTGAAGCTATTCTAGGTCTTCTATAATTATGGTAAGAAAAATATATGTTGGACAATTTGATGGTTAAGATTTTTAAGTACGCATACGACTACATAATTCATATTGGCTGTTATGATAATATGCATGATGTACACAAAGTTAAAGTCACAAATACTTTCGCTCTATTGTCGTTTCTGATTGCGGGTATTGAGGCTGTTATCTTGGCGATGTACAACCTCTTTTCCGTGTGCTTTTTGAGCTTATCGTTGCTTTTTATCTGCATTTTTTCTGCCGTTCTTCAGTACAATAAATACTATTATCTGGCAAGAATGATATTGTTTATAAGCGTCGTTATATATATTTTTTCACAAGCCTATATGATTGTAGGTAAAGACGCTGGTGTACAAAACACTTTCTTTATCTTATTAGCAATGCCATGGCTGCTTTTTGAGCAAAATCGTAAAAGCACCAAGGTACTTTTATCACTATTATGTTGCTTTTGTTATCTATTCATTCAATATCATTCTCCGATTCATCCTGTTGTCATTTTGGAATCAAGCCACCGAGAAATGTTGAGGTTTTTGTCTGACTCACTTGCAATGACAGTTTTAATTTTGTTGGCAATTACTTTTGATAATGGTCGTTATCATTTTGAAAAAAAACTAAAACAGTTGGCCATGGTTGACCCATTAACAGGGTTGTCCAATCGTGCAGAGCTTACATTAAAAGGGAATCGAGCTTTGTCAGAAGCAATACAAAATAATACCTCACTTTGCGTGGTGCTTCTGGACTTAGATCATTTCAAGCAAATTAATGATAACTATGGGCATGCTTTTGGTGATCTTACGTTAAAGAAAGTAGCTGAAATATTATTCAGTGGTTTGCGTAAGAATGATATTGTTGCTCGTTATGGAGGTGAGGAGTTCGCATTAATACTTCCTGGGTTAAACATGAAGGATGCAAAGAAAAAATTAGAAAATTTGAGAAGGAAAATCCAAGATGAACAGATATGCGATGATGGGGTTTTTATTAATTGTAGCGCGAGTTTCGGTGTAACAATATTAAGTGGAACGGGGCAAAGCCTAACCGATTTATTTAGTCAGGCAGACAATGCACTTTATCAAGCAAAAAGACTAGGCCGAAACCGTGTTTGTGAATATACAGAGAATAGTTAGTCCATCCTGAAAGCAATTTAATTCTTTGAATTACTTGAAGATCTAAATAATCTTATTGCGCTCAAATTGCAGCTATTTTGATTCACATAACGAAAACATTGCAATTTAAGTGTAACAAATGGAACTAAAACCGACCTTTCATACGCCACAAAACAATTATTTGATATTGAGCGAAATATCATCATTGGATATTGAAGGGGTTACAACGCTCTATTTTGAGTCATCAAAACTCTTATCCGCAGCTAAGGTTAATTAGCGCTTCATTGTATGAGCGGTTATATTCTTGTGAAATTTTCATGCTATACCTTTGAGGTCGTAATTTATATCTGCCTATTCCTTAAATTGCTTTAGCGTTTCAGAAGGGAGCTCACCAAAGCGGTTTTTGTACGCAAGAGACATTCTGCCTAAATGGGTTAGCCCAACAGACATGGAGAGATCCAGTACTTTTGAATCAGGTTTAGCCGTTAATAATGCTTTTCTTAGCCGGGTGAGCCTGAGATCAAGCAAGTAATGCATTGGTGTCTTTTGCGTATGTTTCTTAAAACTGTAGGTCAGGCTTCTTGCACTGACTTGCGTTATCTGTGTTAGGTCCGCCATGGTAATTTTTTTGCTTATATTTTCATGCATATAGGTATCAGCACATTTCAAAACTTTAGGCAAAGGAGGATGGTTAGAAGCATTGATCAATGCGTGTGCGCTGTTATCTAGTACAGTCAGAAGCAGTGTTTTAAGATACTGATCTGCGTATTTGGCGTATTGAGCCCGTAAATCAGCACTTTTTATCGTTTGCAAACTTTGTATTATTCCGCTTAGTGCTGTTTTAACGCACTTCACAGCGGCTTGATCCTCAATAGAAATGGGAAAACACAAACCTTTTTTAGTTTTAAAACCTATCATCTTACTAAGTGCTGATTCTAAGTGCTCACTACGGACCTGCAATACCAAAGCTGTTATCCCTTCAGGCAAAGTAAAGTGCGGATTCATACCCGGTGAAGTGATGAACACACCTTGATTAGCCACTTTCTTTGTCTGTTCTTTTGACTTAACTAAGAAATAACCTTCCTTTGGAAAATCAAACTCGTAGTTGTTCGGATTTGAATAGTGCTTTACTTCGGTTGAACCCGTGATACTGATTTCAATCAGTTGAAAATCCCCAAATTGATAGATTCTGTCCGAATAATTGAAAGCGGATTTTTCTGTATTCAGGTGATGAAAACCAAAATGAGTTCTTAGCTGAGTAGAAGCATCAAATGTGCTCTGTGTTGCGTACTCTTTTGGCACATATGCTTTGTTCAAAAATTGCCCCCGAGGTGTTGGTATTTGGATGTGTTTGTTGTTATTAGGATATATGTGTTGTTTCATCAAGTCTATTATTGGTGGCCTGAATTTTAGTTCCTTCAAGAAGTGGTCCCTCAAACTTATTTCCTTTAGAGATCACAATCGCACTTGTGGAAAACAACATAGGTCATTTAATGCAATTTGTTAGTACTTCACTTCAATGTATCAGAAACAGTTGGAGGCATATGATGTCAACTCTACTAAATAGAAACAGCATGTTACTTGGACTTGCTGTGTTGATTGGTCTCATGGGATGCCAACCGATAGAGCGTTTGCCGATAAAGACTATAAGGCCGATTAAGGTTATTCAGGTTGGATCAGGCGAGCAATTAGCCGCAGAGCAACTACCAGGAATTGCCAGAGCGACTCAGGAGGTTGAGTTGTCTTTTAGGGTCTCAGGAACATTACAAAATATGCCAGTAAGAATCGGTCAGGAGGTGAGGGTAGGTGATACATTGGCTGAACTTGATAAACGCGACTTTGAAGTCGCGGTAGATAATACGAAGGCGGCGTTAGCAAGTGCTGATGCCCAGCTTAAAAATGCCAAAATTGAGTATGACCGAGTAATACGAATTCAAAAAAGGGAACCAGGCGTGGTGAGTCAATCAACCGTTGACCTTCGTCATACAGCCTACAACAGTGCAAAGGCGAGTTATGCAGCTGCAATGGCCCAATTAAATGCCGCTGAGGACAGGCTTAGCTACGCAATGTTAAAAGCGCCATTCGATGGTGTAGTTGTTCAACGTTATGTGGAAAATTACCAAGATATAAATGCAAATAGTCCAATCTTCCGATTGGTTGATATATCTAAGATAGAAATGGATATTAGCATTTCGGAAAACCAGATTTCTAATTTACCCTATGTAAAAAAACCAAGAGTTGTATTTGATGCATTTCCGGATATTGAAATTCCGGCGCGTATTAAAGAGGTTAGCAGCGAAGCGTCTCAAACAACCAGAACATACAATGTTAGACTAATCATGGATCCACCTCCTGGCGTTGATATATTGCCTGGCATGTCAGGTGTCGCGATGGCTGATGTTGATCTGCCCAGTCAGGAAAACCAAGTCATTATACCTGTGAGTGCTGTGTTTAGCTCGGCAGATAATAAAACCACCTATGTTTGGCGCTACAACCAAGAGTTACAACAGGTGAATAGAGTAGCAGTGAAAACTGGGGGTATAGGCAATCAGGGCTTAGTTATTACAAGTGGATTGGCATACGGTGATCGAATCGCAACTGCTGGGATACATTTTTTAACCGAAGGGCAGACAGTACGTTTACTCAATGAGCAAGGAGCCAGATGATGAATCTTACTGAGTTTTCGCTTCGGCACAAAGTCATTACTTGGTTTTCAGTTGCTTTACTGGCCATTGCTGGGGCTCTGTCATTTTTTAAGCTAGGGCAATTAGAAGACCCCGTTTTTACAGTTAAGACGGCGTTAGTGGTGACCCCTTATCCAGGAGCAAACGCAGAGCAAGTTGAACTTGAGGTCACTGACAAAATAGAAAATGCAATTCAGGAAATGCCGGAGCTGAAATCTCTGCATTCACGTTCGACTCCGGGCCTGTCGTTGGTTACCGTCGAGATAAAAGGGGAATATTGGTCCGACCGTTTGCCGCAAGTATGGGACAAATTGCGTCGTAAAGTTGGGGATGTTCAGGGGGCTTTGCCAACAGGTACTATGCCCTCAAAAGTGATAGACGAGTTTGGTGACGTGTATGGCATGTTAGTTGGTGTGATCGGTGATGGTTATAGCTATCAGGAGATGGAAGAATATGTCAAAAGGCTAAAAAAAGAAGTCAGTCTGGTTAAAGGAGTAGCGAAAGTCGGGGTATGGGGAAATCAACAATCAGCTATTTATCTCGATGTATCTGAAGGTAAGTTGTCAAACTTTGGCCTGTCATCTGCAGAGGTCACAGAGCTTTTGAAGAATCAAAATTTAGTAGTAGATGCGGGGCACATTGAGTCAGGGGGCCTGCGGCTCAATATTCATCCGACCGGGAACTTTACTTCACCGCAGGATATTGGAGACTTACTGATACATGTAAAGTCGCGAACTAAAGCCAATGAATTCATTCGTATCAATGACATTGGCACGATCAGAGAAGGGTATATCGAACCTGCTGAAAGGATAATGCGTTTAAATGGCCGCCCAGCGATTGTTTTATCTATTGCTCCGCTTGAGGGAACTAATGTTGTAGAAGTCGGTAAGTTGGTGTCTGAAAAGATAGACAAGGTGGCAGCTCAGTTTCCTGTTGGGCTGGAAATTGAAAAAATCCACTGGCAGCCACAAGTTGTAGATGAATCCGTGCACTCTTTTTTGGTTAACTTTGGCCAGGCTGTGTTAATCGTACTCGTTGTGTTAGCAATTGCGATGGGCTGGAAAATGGGAGTCGTTATTGGCTCAGCGCTGGTACTGACCATTTTGGGCACTTTCTTTTTTCTCGCTATATTGGGTATTGATTTACACCGGATGTCACTAGGAGCCTTGATTATTGCTCTAGGTATGATGGTAGACAATGCGATTGTTGTTGCAGAAGGCTATGTAGTAAAGCTGCAAAAAGGCGTAAGTAAAACACAAGCGGCCCTTGAGTCTGCGCAGGTACCGTCTATGCCCCTATTGGGAGCAACGGTGATTGCCATCATGGCATTTTACCCGATTTTTGCATCTGAGTTAGATACAGGTGAATACTGTAGAACGCTTTTTATCGTGGTGGCAATTTCGTTAATGGTGAGTTGGTTTGTTTCACTTACGCTAACACCCTTACAATGTATACTATTTTTGGATGCTCAGGCTAATGAAAATGAGCAGGAAGGTAAGTTACTGTCTTCTTTCCGCTCATTGCTTGAACTGGCTTTAAAACAGCGTCTGATCACAGTAAGTTGTTTAATTCTATTGTTAACGGTAGCACTTGGCACATTTGGCAATGTCAAACAGATTTTCTTCCCTAACTCTGCAATGACCAAGTTTATGGTTGATGTTTGGAAGCCCCAGGGCAGTCGTTTACAAGCTACAGCAGATGATATAGCAAAGATAGAGCAGCACCTGCTACAGGATGAGCGTGTTAAAACTGTCTCGAGTTTCATTGGAGAAGGGTCGCCTCGATTTTATCTTCCAGTATCACCGGAAAACCCAAACTCAGCATTCGGTCAACTGATTGTTAATGTTCATAAGTATGAAGATTCTGAAGCAGTTACCAGCGAACTGCGTGATTGGCTCGCAGACAATACGCCTGATGCCATGACACGGGTCAGAAGGTATACAGTGGGTCCGGCAATTACCTGGACATTTGAAGCGAGGTTTATCGGCCCTGCTGATGCTGATCCAGCTGTTCTTCGGGAGCTGGCCGAGCAGGGGGCGGCAATATTGCGTGATTCTTCGTTAGCAAAACACATATCAACAGATTGGAGGCAGCAAACACTTAGAGTGGTCCCTGAATACAGTCAAATTAAAGGCAGAACATCTGGAATATCCCGGTCCGATCTAGCGAGTACAACCAAGCGCTTTTACGACGGTAATACTGTTGGTACATATCGGCGTGCAGACACACAACTACCCATAATCGTGCGTGAAAATGTGGATAACCGGCATAACAAAAACTTAGAGCTGCTTCAGATTGAATCTTCTATACCCAGCGCCGCAGTGCCTCTGGATCAGGTCGTCGATGGTATTAGGGTGGAGTGGGAAAATTCGGTAATTTGGCGATATAACAGACATCGGGCAATTACCGTTCAGGCTTCTCCAATAGAAGGCGTGACACCAGCTGTATTGAGGCAATCCGTGCTAGAAAAGTTTGAGCAGATTAAGCTTCCTGATGGATATAAGTTACATTGGTTTGGGGAGCATAAGAGTACAACGGATTCAAACGAAGATCTTAAGCCCGGAATGCTGCCAATGTTTGGCGTGATTTTACTTATTCTGGTCGGCTTGTTTAATGCAATCAGGCCTATGCTGATAATTATGCTTTTGCTTCCCTTTGTGATGATTGGGGTATCAGCAGGGCTACAGCTAACCGGTGCTGCTTTTGGGTTTGTTGCAATTCTGGGTGTCATGAGCCTTATCGGTATGATAAGCAAAAATGCAATCGTGTTGATTGACCAAATTAATTTGGAAAAGGAGCAAGGAAAAACACCACATCAAGCGATTATCGATGCGGCAGTATCCAGAGTAAGGCCCGTGTTTTTAGCTGCAGCGACCACAGTTTTGGGGGTAATTCCTTTGATCCCAGATCTGTTTTGGCAAGGTTTAGCTGTTTCAATTATGGCTGGTCTTTCATTTGGCACAATTTTAACTATGGTTCTTTTACCTGTGCTTTATTCGCTATTTTACAAAACACAGAATAATCCTACTGATTCTCAGCATAAATTACATCGCTCTGACGCCTAAAATAAACGGGCATTGACATGATCTGACAGTTATCGGGTGTCATCGGTGGCTGTTAGATCAGTTTTCCCAACCTTAATCAACGAGTCATTCAATTCGTTTTCAGGCGAGTATGGTCCTGCGCATATAGCTTTGTGATCCACGGCACTAAACCTGGACACGCCACTAAGCAATATTCTCCCGCCAAATGCTTTCAGGCTAAGATAGCCATTCGCAGTGCCTTTTCTATGTAGTTGTAATCAAGCTCAAACTTTGCTGCATTAATAGGCTTAGATCTCATGTTAGTAATATCATTGCGCCCGACGGGGTGGCGGACACAATGAGTTGCTCATTATTTATGGTTTTAGATTGGTGGCGTTTATGCTGGTTTATCTCTGCGCACACCCAGTCGCGGATCACAAATAAAGACTTCGCCCGTGAGTGTGTCTTTTACCCAGACTTCTAAATACATTTCTTCTGAAATGTCACCGTCGTCAAGTTGAACGCGAATGCGTTTGTTGGTTTTTCGTTTTAAATTCACATCTTGCGGCGCGGTGCTGGTGATCCACCTAAATTCATAGCGCCCGTTTAACTGACTCGAAAAACGGAAGATCACTTCACGGTTTGTTGCGTGCTCGTCAAAGTGCAGTTCATCAGGGGTGTATTGATAATAGTAGTTGACCCCAGACTCGGAGATTTTAGCGTCTAGCGGTGGCACTTCATCGGGTGCCCAAATGCTTAACGTAAAAGTTTGTATGTTGTTGTTGGCAGATACACTCACAGGCAGTACAGCCAACAGCATGACCAATGTGCTGATCAGAAAGGTGAACTTTTTCATCGTATTCCTTTTGCTAAGTTGAGTAAAAAAATGCTGGTTACAGTCATCACGTCGGTGTATTTGTTCACTTAATAAAGGTAGTGAAGGGGCGTACTTGGGTGACACGCAGCGTGATGAAGAGCAGCTAAAAATATACAATGTGTGGGTATAAATTATTTCATATAGGGACAGGGGCTGCGGCAGTGTGGTGGTCAATTTATCGACTTTTCATAGCGTGATACGCCGCTAAATAAGGGGTGACCAACCTGCGTCTGAAACCATTTTGTTCACTTGTCTTAAAAAGAGAGGTATAAAGCCCTTGTGAATACTGCATTGATGAGTGAGCGATATGGCGACAGCTGGTGAACTAACGTGGAAAGTAAATTAAGGAATTAACACCGAGCGAGTATCAAGCTAGTATTAACTGCTTAAATTATATGGAGTTGGGAAAAACTATGGGAAAAGCGCTCGTTTTTATTAAAAAGTCTAATCAGGTGTTATTTTTTATCGCCGCAATACTATTCATTATTTTTATGTCTATAGATATTGTTTCTGATTTATTCAGAAACAAATATGAGCCACCCAAAATAGAGCTAGTGGATAGCTCAGATCCAAACAGCACAGTTAAAAAACCGGTTTACACGGTAAATTTTTTAACAAGGTTAAAAGATACGCATATTTTTGAGCTAAGTTCTAAAGTGATTGATACAAGCCATACCCATAACAGTGAGGTTTATGAGATGTTTTCATCAGCTGAAACTTCATATGATTTATCTGGTGGATCATACCTGTCACGCAATGCGGTTAACTTGATGTTTGTTAAAGAAAATGGAACGCAGAGCATGTTGTTGAAGCAGGATGGGCTTGTAATAGAGTTTTCTAAAGCAAAGCTTGAACCTAGTGAAGGTTCATACAGGTTAGATAAAAATCTATACCTGATCATTGATGAAGATTCGAACCAAAATGGATACCTTGATCACGATGACTCAGCCAAGCTTTTTACATCAACGTATGATGGCCAAGGTCTAACACATATTTTGTCTGACGTGGGGTCATTTAGGTTAATTGACGATAACAAGCTGATCATCTCCAAAAAAGGCGACTTTCCGAGCTTTTTCACGTTTAATGTGACTGACTCTACGCTAATAAACTTAAATACAGCGATTGATGTAAATCGATGAGAGTTAGGTTAAACATGTTGGCTCGTTTGCGCTCAACCTGAGCTATGAGCCGATAGCTGCTAACACGTGTTTGTCCCAGCACTCGTAGCTTGCGGGTTAAGGTTATTTGTGAAGGTTATTACTCTGTACGGGCACTCAAAAAAGCACAGGATGTAGATAAAGTTGACTCACTGTTAGATGCTTGCAAGCGTCAAATAACAAAAAATATTGGGCTGCGATAACGGAACATAACGGAAAATATTATTCAATATTAATCAATTATAGAGACGTGTATAATTGACGGAACAACTCAACTTTGCAAAGATATGCAACAGAAGTGGAAATAAACCTAAGTCAGATGGAACTATATAATTCAAACTTGGCATTTTTAAACTCTGCCAGCAACTTGCACTTTGCCACACACGTTAACTCTCAAGATATTCACAGCAAAACGTTAGACTTTTATGGTAGTTGTGCAAAAACGTGTTGCGAGCAGCAAGTACAGTTATTTTTAAAGCATCCCCAGCATTTAAGCATGCGCTTTACAACAAATGAGCAAAGTGATTATGTTCATCAGTTAATGATTAACAAAATGAACGAGGTGGCGGACAATTTGGGCCTTAATCCTAATTCAAAGCCGCAACGCGGTACTTTGGTTGTTTTAGGTTTAGCCGCTGGCTACCATATCGAAGCTTTGATGAAGTCTATTCATTACAGTGACGTGATCATCGTTGAGGCATCGCAAGATATGCTCAGCATGGCCGCAAACCATATCAACTTTCAAACACTACAAAGTGAATGTGAAAACAGAGGCGGCAGCCTGCATGTGATCCAAAGTAAAAGCTATGTTGAATTTGAGCGTGCTCTATTTTCAATCTCGAAACAGGTTGGGGCACACATTGTTGCGGATGTTAGTTTATATCGACATTACTCAACCCCTTTGTTTGATGAAATATATGAAAAGTTTAAAACGTGGCGTAATCGCCTAGCTAGCCTTTGGGGATTTATGGAGGATGAACTGGTTGGTTTATCCCACACTGTAAAAAATAGTACTTCTCACGAAATTGCAGGCCACAATGGGGTTTTCTCGCAATTGGGAGATACACCCTTAGTGATAGTGGGTAACGGACCTTCTTTAGATAACGACATAGATTATCTTGTCAAAAATCACCAACACTTTCTTATTGCATCTTGTGGTACGTCACTTAATCCGATGTTAAACAACGGCATAACACCCGATTTTCATATAGAGATGGAACGGCTTCCTAGTAATCTGTATATCAAAGAAGAGCAGGTGAGAGATCCAAGAATGAGGGGGGTTGTTTTAGTCGCGCTGAATACCGTTTACCCAAAATATGTCAATCTATTTGACCACCGTTTGCTATTTCCAAAGGCAAATGATTTGGGTGCCCATGTTTACGCCAAAAACAGTGAAAAGCTTGATTTGTTGTATCACTGCAACCCAACCGTTACGAATATGGCGCTGTCGTCTTTAACACGAATGGGCTTTAAAAACATCATCTTAGTCGGATGTGATTACGGTTATATAGACCCTAAATACCACCACAGTAAACATTCTGCCTATTTTGAAGCAGCCAGCGCGTTGTCTAACAGTGTCTACAGTCCTGAAATAGAAACAAAAGGTAATTTTAGAGCATCAGTCTTTTCAGACCGCATATACAATGAGTCGCGGTTAGCTCAACAAAATCTATTAAAAACTAAAAAGGCTGTCAGGGTTATTAATAGCAGTGATGGGGCGTATATTGAAGGTACCTTGGGGCAAAAAATTCAAGATGTTGCTCGTCAAAAAATCGATAAGCACTCTATTATGTGCCAAGTTAAAAAACAGGCTGTGTGCCATAACCCTAAGCCCGTTAATGCGCAAAACACCATTGTGCAAGCGTCTGATATTTTGCTCAATTTGCAGCAAAAAACAACACAAGCTGATAGCGCACCGCAATTGCTGAGGTTGTTTGCTAAGGCGTTGGCAAAAATATCGAGCGAGCCGGACTATCAAGCAAGCCATTATTTACTCAGTGGTACCTTAAAGTACATAAGCACTGCCATTGCGAGCCATATAAATCATTTGCCACCTCAAAATCAGATTGACTACTTCATACGCTTAAAGGAAACGCTGAGGGAGTCTTTTAATCTGGCACAAGAAAAACTCAAAACAATGTCATAACACCTAAAACGATTATAAGGAAAATCGATGAAGTTTAATTTATTCACAGTGTTGCCTCTTGCAATAGGAACAATGCATGTATCAGCCTCTCTTGCAAACACAGTTGAGTCTTTAATTAAAGACAACCCTCAACACGCACAAGGTGGTTATCATAGCTCAGGTGCAAATACCGCATTTGCGGCAGGTGATTCATTCGGTGCAGGTGATTCATTCGGAGCAGGTGATTCATTCGGTGCAGGTGATTCATTCGGTGCAGGTGATTCATTCGGAGCAGGCGACTCATTCGGTGCAGGTGATTCATTCGGTGCAGGTGATTCATTCGGAGCAGGCGATTCATTCGGAGCAGGCGACTCATTCGGTGCAGGCGATTCATTCGGTGCAGGCGATTCATTCGGTGCAGGCGATTCATTCGGTGCAGGCGATTCATTCGGTGCAGGTGACAGCGCCTCAGCTGAGCCTCGTCCAATTGATTTTGTGCCTTTCCCTACAACTGAGCGTAATACAACACCACTTTATGAAAGACAGCATAACGGTGTTTTATATGTGGAAGCTAAAGACGCATCTGATCCGTTTGCACAGTACGAATTAAAATACACCATCTGTACCAAATCTAATCGTCGCTTCATTATTGGTACTAATACTCAAGCTGATTTTCTATTAAAAGATCACAGTTACTTAATGAAAGGGACGTATAAGAATATCGATGGAATGGAGGGTAAGTTCAACTATCTAAAACTTAACCTACAACATGCAAATAAGCCTGGAACTACCAAGCTGCAGTTATTTTCGCACTATGCTGGTAAGTATGAGTTCTATGGCCAAGGTGCAGAAAAGAACGAGGTGAACATGATTATCAGAGCATATTATAAAGGCTTTGATGCTTATGAAGCTGAATATTGCCGCGCACATTTAGGCGATTAATAGTTAACCTAGCTATAAGAAAACAACGGGCCAACGACTGAGTTGGCCTTTTTGATCCTACCACTTCCTTTTATTGATACATTGCGGGAGCCAAGTTCTTCACGCTTGGCCAGTAAATGAATGGCAATGTCATCAAGCCTTTTTATAACCTAATAAACAAGGTGAGTTAGATCAAACAACTCACTTTTAACCTGCTTGCAACTTGCTTCGTGACTCTTTTTAACTAGTTTTATTGGGGGCATGCTGTGTGCTTGATGTTTGGTTGGCCATGCATGTCACAATAAAGCTTAAATTGATTGCACAATTTTATAATGAATAAAGTTTTGATAAAGGATTACATACCATGAAAAAAACACATGCATTGATAGCATTCGCCTGCACAACATTTGTTTCTATGTCGGCGTTTGCGGTGCAAGGCACTTGTACCTTACACCTAGTTAAAGAAGATGGAAATTTTGGACCTGCTGATTATGATGCAAATGGCAGAGCTACTTACAACGTAACTATGCCGTTTACTGATGGCTACTACCCCAACCCTTGGACAAGCACGCAACCAAGGCCTCGTTTGCCTTTTAGCAACTGCATAAAGTATTTAGGGGCGCCGTATAACGCCACAATTAACAGCGTGAGTTACAGCTATACGTTTGAAGAAGCAGTGTTGGTGGCAAATTATGAAATATTACTCGGCTTTTTTACGTCGCCTAATCGATTTTATAACGAGTCAAAAAGAGGTGGAGGCTTTCGTCGAGGCTCGGGTATTCCACTAAACGGAGCTAACGTGAGCACCTTGGTAAATGGCAAGTTGTTGAGGGATGTCGAACTTGAATTAAGAAGTCGCGTTATAAACCCTGAAATCAACAGTGACTGCCCTTCGTATATTCCTAGAGATGAGTGCAGAACTAAAAACTCACGCCTGACTTATTTTACTGTTAACATTGCTTGGTCTAATTAATCGCCTCCTTTGTTAGCAAATCTTAGTTACTCCGTCGCTGCTAACGGTGGTGGAGTAACGTCAATCACTGTTATTTATTGAAGATTTAGGACAATATCAACTCACTTCTGTTCCTGGTGATCACTACCATTATTCAAACGTGGGTACTGTGCTTGTCGGGTATATTTTAGAAAGGTGTACAAAAAGCCTCTCTCAGCGCTAGTTGCTGAATTTATTACTAGTAAGTCGAGTGAAGAAGAGACAAAGTTTCGCCGTAATAGGCAGGACCTAACACAGATAACAAAAGGTACAGATGCGCAAGGAAGTCGACAACCTTTATTGAGCCGGTATTCTACAGCCGAAGGCGGTTTGACATCGACAGTTTCGTCCATGTCTGGCTTATATGCGCTATTTACTCCATGCATCTTCTGAGGAGGTGCGCTTATCTCAAACGCTACTTGCAGGCAGCGGCAGAAGTCATGGTCATGCATTCTTTTGGAATACATACCAATATAGCTTAAACGAACCGATGTTCTATCACAGCGGAGGTTCTATGGGAACATCCAGCTGGATTGCACTTTACCCAAAACAAAAAGTGGGCATTTTTATGGTGACCAATTTAGCGGCGGGTGATACGCAAGCTGTGTTAAATGATATTTCTAATGCGATTTTTGAGCGATACGAAGGCGCGTTGAAATGAGTGCTCTAAGCTATTCCTAACTAGCTAAAAATAAGTTAGTTGGCTCGTCATCGATAGGTTAGGGTCTGGCTTCTTGCTCGCGTTCAAAATCACGACTAAGCACGCGGTTGCAAGCTTTTTATAATTTACACCAGCACCACGCCTATTCGTTAATTAGTGCTATCGGGCATAGCCACTGTTTTGGGGAGAATTCAGTTATTTTCGCCAATAGTTGTTGTCGCTCACTGCCCGTTATCAATGCATGTATTAGGTAAATATATATCTACCTAATACATGCTTACCCGTTCAAAAAGCCATAAAAAAGCAATATAAATCAAAGAAAGCTTCATAAAAAATGCGCTTTAACGCAATTAAACCGACACGTTTTATCATTAGATTCTTGCTCCTAATTTCACTCTTTATGACTAAAAAATAACACAGGATTGGAGCTGTAAATGAAAATAAAAATAACACTAAAGCACATCTTGCTCAGTTCGTTGATGCTGGTAAGTTCGCAAAGTATGGCAGACTCACTCAAAGTGATGGCGTATAACATTATGCAACTGAGTGTTCAGGACTGGGATCAAGATAATAGGGCGGAGCGCTTACCTGCGGTGCTTACATCATTAAATGACAGCCCCGATGTTATTCTTGTCAGTGAAGTATTTAATAGCGAAGGTGAACAAGCACTGGCAGCTTTGGCTGCACAATATCCATATCAAACACCAAACGTTGGCCGAGATTGCAGCGGTAGTGGTTGGGATGGTTTAACGGGTAATTGTTCAAATAGTCCATTTGTGATCCGTGGTGGGGTGGTAATTATTTCTAAATACCCGATCTTTTCACAAAAAGCGCACGTGTTTAATCACAGTTTAAAAGGCAGCTGGGATTACATGGCAAACAAAGGGTTTGCTTATGTCGAGATCGAAAAAGAGGCACAGCGTTATCATTTAATTGGCACCCACTTGCAAGCCACGCACGATGATAATACCCAAGAAGAGCATCGTGTTCGTATGGGACAGCTGAGCGAGATCCAGTCTTTTATTGAGCAGGAAAATATACCAGCCAATGAGCCAGTTATTATCGGCGGTGATATGAATGTGGAGTGGAGCAAACAAGGTGAAGTGTCAGATATGCTGAGCACGGCGTGCGCAAATTTAAACTTTGAAACACCACTGATTGGCTCGTATTCAGCAAAACATAACTGGTTTACTAAAGCAAATGCCTACTATTTTGAGTACAGCCTAGATTATAACGACACACTCGATTATGTATTTTGGCATCGCGACCACAAGCAGCCAGTAAACAACCCCAATATGCAAGTTCGCTACCCAAAAGCGCAAAACAATTGGTATTGGAGCTATTTGAAGGGGAACTGGAATTTAAGCAGTGGTCGCTATTATCACAATGGTTATTACAATGAGTTATCGGATCACTATCCAGTGCAAGTTAACTTTGAATTTTAAATATCATTCACTTGAGTGGTGTAGGGACACACTGCTCAATACTATCAGCCCTGTTTTTGATTCTTATCATGAATTAGTTTGAGTTTTTTGATAAGATTCCCCCATATAGATACACTTCAATTAGAAATCAATGGAATTATCGGCGATTGTACCTCTGTTTATGCTTTTAGCTTTTTCGGCCATCTCATTTAAGGTATGGAGAACGAAAGAGGATACTGAGCAAGTCTTTACCATCGCCCTATTTTGGTCGATAACTGCAGTGTGTAGCTTCAGCTTTAGTGTGATGTTACTGATTGTCGGTGATGTAGCTTTATCTTTGTTCTTATTTTGCTTATCTCCAATTTCAGCGTTGTTAGCAAGCCAATTTAAAAACTTGTTACGTACGCTATAAAGCTTGATATAGGTTGCCCTAAGCTCAATAAGTAGGGCACAAGTTTAATCCTCCGTTACTCTTCTTTAATTTCCCCTTCCATCAGTTCAATGGCCACAATTTCGGAGCGATTCATGGTTAACTTATATCGCTCAAGTTGCGTGCCTTCGTTAGTTGAAAAGCGTAATACCAAGTTAATTTGATAGCGGCGTTCAACCGACTTTTTCGACACTTTTTGGCCATCTAACGTGTAAAGTTTACCAGCTCCTTTTTTTAGGTATCGCACAAACGAGGCCATATTAAAGGTTATACGTTGCTGTATCTCATCATAGCCCGGCAAAAATTCACTTAAATGAACATGATTCTTACTGCAAAAGTGCATGAGGTGTGCCGCTTGCTTGTTTTGCTGCCTTCTTTGTTTTAGGAGTTTTACAACGTCCTTAGGCAGGTCTTTTTTACGAATATGTTCAAGCCAGATGGTTTGCATACAGACCATTTCATCGCTGACGGAGCTTTTAAACTTATTACGCCATTTTGGACGACCGCGCTGAATAAGTCGCCAAGCCCATTGTGTAAGATCTTCTTTAAATGTTTCTCTAAGCCCGTAAATAACACCAAGTAAAGCAATTAAGGCGAGGGTTACTTCTTGAAAGTTTGAGCGCGCATTGAGCACGATAAACATCACAAATGCCATGATCACGCCAGTGACTAACCCTTTCACTAAGCGTTTTAAATTTAAAGTTAAATCAATTGTTTGTTTATTAAATACCACACCATATTCTATTAGTCGCTCGAGTAGCTTCATTTTATTGGTGATCCGATTTGGATCATCCAAGGTAACTTGAGAGTTATATGTTTGTTCGACTCGGTACTGATTTTCTTGCTGGCAAAACTCAATAAGCACGGCACGTTCGTCACTATATTCGCTTGATTTGGGTCCGCTTGAAAGAAGTTTTAAAAAGGCTTGTTCAGTATGCCAACTTAAGTAGTTATCAGCATTTTGAAAATAAGATTTAAGCTTGCTATCGGGTGGCGTATAGCGTCTGAGTTTTTTCAGTAGCCGGTCTGTTTGCTCAACTAATAGGGCTGCCGCAGGAAAAAACTCTTCAGGCTCTTTGAGTTGCAGTGTTGCTTTTACATCGGCGTCTAGTGCAATGCGAATTTGATAACAAAACAGATTTAAATTAAGTCGATAACCCGTTTTTTGCCCTTTGTTTTGACTGATAAAGCGACTATGAACGAGTGGTAAATGCAGTTGTTCAGAATAGTAAGCGCTATGGCTTTTAATATTTGCGTTAAAAAAATCTACTTCATTGAGCGTATTTTCATTGATCCCCATGTCAGTAGGGATAGAAAAATAAAGGTCAAGTTGGGTTGTCTCTTTGGGAAGGAGTTGATAGTTGATTTTAAAAGATAAGTTTTCGTCTTGACTTAATGTTGCTCTGCTCACTCTTATGTGCGACCTCCTGAGTTAATTACTTTGCTATTGTAGCACAAACTAACCTAGCTCGATTGGCTAAGTAAATGAAAATGTTTAAATAACAGCGCTATTGATGGGAAAACTTCGCCATTAAGATTGATAAATGCTAGTGTATTTTCTTTTATTGAGTGCGTGACTATGGCAAACCAAAATCCACAAGCAGAGAGCAGTCAATTTATTGAGCTGCTTAATACTAATGGGCAAAGTGTTGAGTTTGAGCAAACCATATCACTGATAGACCGTTTTTATGATTTTTCGCCTGTGGCTTTTAACAATGAAGAGCAAGTTAATGAAGTTGGCACGAACTTAGGCTCATGCAAAATCTTGGCATTTGCTATGTTGCACCAGTTGTCTGAGCAAGCAACCTTAAATTGTTTTGGCCGATTTTGCCGTGAAGATGTAATGCAAAATCCTGAAGGGAGCGATCACGGTAACATTCGAAACTTTATTCAGTTTGGTTGGCAAGGCGTGTTGTTTTCGGGCCAAGCGCTTGAGTACACGTCAAAAAGTGACGAATAGTCGCACATGTCAATGAAGAAACTATTTTGATTATGCTGAAAGTACTCACTATCACGCCACCCCCTACAGAGCATAGTGTTGAGATACCTAAGTAATGGTATTCAATGCGGTGCTTCAAGAATAATAAGAGCTGAATTAAGGAAAATGACATGCTGCATATGGAGATTATTACCTACCCCATTCAGTTGTTGGCCGAACTACTCATACCATTTCCATTTATCGCGTTTTTAATGTGCGGTATTTTTGCTTTTTTGCATAAATTCAATCCCACAAAAACAGCAAAGCTGAGTGTTGCTTTGTGGTTCGCCTATGGTGTGTATGAGACATTGATGAAATATGGTTACCTGTGTCCTGAGGGTTGTAATATTCGCCTTGAGCTGTTTCTAATCTATCCCGTTTTGTTGTTTGTTAGCACTTTGGTGATAGCCAAGCTCATTGACCGGTAAAGCGGGTTTTTGGGTCGAGTGGTTTGTTTAGTATATCAAAGGTAATGTGGACTGTTTATTTATACAGTGTTGTGTTAGTGTTCTCGAGAATAACAAAAAACAATACAACAGGAATATGTATGCTGATTCATTTAGAGCCTGACGAACCAAAAGACTTTGACTTTATTATGGGTGATTGGGAAGTTAAACACCGCCGACTAAAAGATGTGTTATGCAACTCAGATGAGTGGTATGAATTTATGGGCCAATCGTCAACGGTTAAAACTTTAGGTGGTTTGGGCAATGTTGAAGATAACCACTTACACATGCCAAGTGGTTCTGTGAGAGCCAAGGCAATACGCTCATATAATGCAGATACGCAAGAATGGTCCATTTGGTGGTTAGATGGCCGCAACCCAAGTGTGCTAGACACGCCAGTAGTGGGACAGTTTAAAGATGGTGTGGGGTGTTTTTATGCTGATGACATGTTTAATGAAATACCCATAAAAGTGCGTTTTATTTGGGATGCAACTCAACCGGAAAACCCAACGTGGCAGCAAGCTTTCTCCAAAGATGGCGGGCAAACATGGGAAGTGAATTGGGAAATGGTGTTTTCACCAAGAAACACATAAACTAAACCCCAAGCGCGTTTTTGAGAGAGGTGCGCTTGGGCTTTAATTTTAAAGTTTCAACAATGGCAACAGACTATGATGGTCATCAGTCCATTTAGTGAGTAGCAAGTTATCGATGGCGTTGAAATCAACTTTATGCTTTTCTGGTAAGCTTTTCATAAAAGGTTTGTTGTTGGTGAGTAACACCCATTTTGAGCCTAGCTTTGCTCGTTTGTTACCTTCATAGTTAAATACCATCAATGACTTATCAAAATGGTCGCTATGACTATATATGATTGGCATTAAGTCGATGTGATTATTTGAAATATGGATAATAAGCACCCCTTTGTCATCCATACGCTGCCAATAAAGCTCAAGCGCTTCTTTGGTGAGCAAATGGGTGGGGATCACATCACTTGAAAAAGCATCAATGACCAAAGCGTTCAAAAGTGGCACCTTGGTGTCGACTTCATGCTGAATGAGTGTTCGGCCATCACCAATCTTAACATCGATTTTTGCTTTACTATTTTGCAAGTAGGAAAAGTAGTTTTGGGCCATGTAATGTACCGCCGGATTTAGCTCATAAAAGGTCATGGTATCTTGTGTGTTAACGAATTGAGCAAGCACACCTGCGCCAAGGCCGATCACCCCAATGTTGACAGGATCTTGGCTCTTTAAAGCCGCAAAAGCTTGAGCGACACCGGTTTGCTTGTGGTAATAACTACCGCCAAGTTGCAGGGCGCTTTTTAAAGGTTCTGCGCCATGAATGGTTGTACCATCGACCAGTCGCCTTTCGCTAATACCAGCTTGGTTGATGTCTTTTACTGAGACAAACCCATAGAAGTTTCTGATGCTGGCAATATTGAGTTGGGTGTAGGCTTGGTTTAACCATACAAACGTTGTAGTGCAAAGCAAAAAAGCACAGACGTAACTTACTTTCGCGAAATTTGAACGGCTCGACTTTTTCTGTTGTAACGCATACAAAGCAATGATGGTGAGTAAAGTGATTGGATACTCTAGCGGTTGGTTAAAGATAGAAGGTGAGACAACACTACTTATAAAACTGCCTATCACACTGCCAAATGCAATACACAAATAAAATGAGGTCATTGAAAGGGTATTGGGTGCCAGTCGTTTAAGAGAGGCATGACAAAAAAAGCAGCAAATAAATAGTACAAGCAAGTACATACTCAGCTGAGATTGCGTATTGAACTGTCCGCCAAAAAAATACATCAACATGCCAGCCATAACGGCGAATAAAATAATCGGTAATGCATATACGCTATTTTTTAACGGTGGCAGCCAAAAAGCGAGGATGTAAGTCAGCAGATAAACGGCTAAAGGTAAAATCCACACTAATGGCATGGGTGGAATATTGATACTGATCATTTGCGTCGTTGATACTAGGCACATAGAGCTACACGCCGCGAGTGCAATACACATAGTGCTGTTTTTCCCAAATGTATCCGTCAGTTTTCCGGCTGTGTTAGGGTGAGAGGATGCGGTTGAATAATGTGATATACAAAGCACGAGTAGGCCCATCATCACAATGATGCCCATAAGTCCAACAAGCCACATTTGTTTTTGCTCGGTTAAACTGAAATGCACCTCGAAAAAGAAAGGAAAACTCAGCAGAGCAAGTAAAGAGCCAATGTTAGACAAAGCATACCAATGATAAGGAACCTGTGTATTGAACGTTGAGCTGTACCATCTTTGCAATAATATGCTGGTGGCACTCATGATAAGAAATAGTGGCCCAATTTGTAGTGTCAGGTTGCTGATAATCGACCATGAAGGTGATAGTGCCGCGAGCTGATTTTTGTTAATTGGGGAGAAGGTAACAGAAGCTGCGATTACCATTAACACTAGGTGTATTCGCATCTGTGCTGTTACTGGTAATTTACTCATAAGGTGGGCATACAGATAGCCAAGTAATAACAAGGTCTGATAGAAGAATATACTCGTTGACCAAACGGAAGCGCCGCCGCCAAACAAGGGCAATTGCTCTTTGGATAAAATAGGTTGGACCTGAAATAGTAAAAAGGCGCTGAGTATGATAATTAACGTAAATAGAACCGATATCATGAGTGTTTATTGTTGTTAAATGATGGGGCACCTTGTCACTTTTTTCGTATAAGGCTCAATGGAGTTTGCCTAGAGTTTCTCTTAAGAAAACTTTAGTATATGAATAATAAGCTTATTATGGAGTTGGCGTGGATAGTTTTGAGATTGGTGTTTTTAGTGTTGATGTAAAACGATGTCAGATCTCAGGAAGGGGCTTGGTACATTCCGTCGAGCCCAAAGTGATGGATGTATTGGTGCATTTATATCGTCACAGAGGTGAAGTCGTCAGCCAAGAAGCGATTTTTACTGCTGTATGGCCAAAAGCTATTTTTAATGCCAGCTCTGTTCAACGATGTATCGCCATACTGCGCAAAGCATTAGATGAAGATGCTAAAAATCCCGTTTTCATCGTTACTCACCCCAAACGTGGGTATAGTTTGCAGTTATCAAATAACGCTAAGACAAAACGCAAAGTCATATTGGGGAGCGCGCTCTTTTTGCTATTGGTAGTGATGGGCGTTGTCGCGTTTTTCCAGTATCAGCCAGTCAATAAAATTGAGTTTTCTTCGTTACGCCCGCTTGGCGCAAATGACAGTAATGACTTTGCTTTTGTGCTCTCAGCAGATGGGAAGTTTGCGGCTTTTATTCGTCAGAATGACGGGCAAAAGCATATTTGGATTAAACACTTAAAATCAGGGCAAGAAACACAATTAACATCGAAAAGCGGTGAATATACAAGCCTTGGTTGGAGCCCTGACGGTAAAAGTTTGGCAGTTGCTAGCAAGATAAATAACGGCTCACAGCTTGTTTACCTGAACTTGGCGCAGGATACGCACCTTCCCATCAATCAAAAAACAGTGTATCTGTCGAATGAGTATTTGGTCACTAGCCCCAGGTTAGATTGGTCTAGTAATCACACCGTGTATTTTACCGAAAAGCAAATAGACAAAAGTGAGACACAACTGGCATCTATAGATATGATAAATGGTCAAAAACAGGTGCTTCACCAATCCCAAGGCCAAGATTGGTTGCTAATGCAGTCGCTTGCTCCGGATAATTCGCAAATAGCACTGGGTTTTGAGGCTGGACAGAATACCTACCGAATTGACTTGCTTAACTTGCGTGATGGTACGTTAAAAACGCTAAAGACTATCGAAGATGGTTTGGCGGGTTTGAGTTGGCACCCTGATGGAGCGCATTTGTTGTTGAGTAGAGGGCAGCAGGTTTTATCGGTTGCTTTAAATGGCGACATTGAACCCATTGCATTTAAAAACTATCAATATGTACGCAATGCCACTTACTCAATGGATGGCAACGAGATCATGATGGAACTGGTTAATGTCGATGTGGATATCGTTGGCAGCACGCGGGATAGCCTTAATGAGCTAACAACGCTCGTTGACACCACTTCGCTCGATTTCTTACCTGTATACTCCCCTGACTCTTCAAAGTTTGTATTTGAGAGTCACCGCTTTGGTCTAAAGCAACTGTTTTTATATGACCATGGGCATGAAAGTTTGTTATTCGAAAACCTCGATAACGACGAATTATTTGGTGTAGCTTGGTCAAAAAATAGCAAAGAGATATATACAGCCAGTAAGAATGCCGTATTTCGTATTGATATTGCGACTAAACAGGTAGTTAAGGTCGAACATAACCATCACTCATTTTATTTGCGCGAAGCGTTCAATCACGCTGACGCCTTACTTGTTTCTTATCGTGCAGACGATGGCACGACTTTTAATGTTGCCAAGTTTGATTTAAATACCCATCAGCTCATACCCTTTGAAGCTTCTGGTGAGCGCCTTTCATGTTATTCAATGAGTTTAGATGACCAAGACAATGTTTATTTTTCGAATAACTCGCAAGTATTTAGGCTCAATCAGTTAGGGGAAGTCGACAAGCTTTGGCAATCTGGAGCGAAAAATGGTGAGATCATCGGTGTGACGAATCTTAAAAATACGCTGTTTGTGACTTTGGAGCAGGAGACGCAGTACACACTCGTCGAGTATGATTTATTGCTAAAAACTGCCAAAGAAACCTTGATTGGTAACAAGGAGCAAAAGATGTTGATCAATGCAGCCCACGACTATTCTCAGTTCTTGTTTTTGACGCAACCGAAGAGAAAGATCAGTTTAGTTAGATTGAAGTAGTGTGATAGGTGAAAAGCGTAGAGCATAAGCTTATTGTTAAGCGTGTAAGGTAATGAGACTTTGAAACAAGTTCAGAATGAAGATACTGGCTTAACGATAAGACTCGTCAGTGCAACAAGGCTAGTGAGTACGGCTGATTTATATGGGCGCATGTTCCAGCGCATACCGAGGCGGCATAAATCACAGCAACGTAACTGAAAACGAGTTATAAACGCGTAAATTTTAAAGGGGAGTAAAATGCAAATTATCAGAAGTAAAGAATACAAAGCTCAGTGTGCTTGGGGTGCAATGGATATCGCCAATATGAATGGTATTACCACACGCCTACATTGGACTGATAAACCCTACAAATGGCATATCAATGAGGGGGAAGAAGTATTCGTTGTATTGGATGGCATAGTAGAAATGTTCTTTAAAGTTGCAGGTGAGGAGAAATCTACCTTGCTCAATGCTGGCGATATTTTTTATGCATCTGTTGGTACAGAGCACGTTGCCCATCCTCATGGTGAAGCGAGAATATTGGTGATTGAAACGCAGGGGAGTGTTTAACACGACATACTTTGTATGGTTTATGCCTACGACTATGGATAATCCCCTTGCTTCAAATAGCGCTTTGCGAGTCAAACATTTTATAGGGTGGGTTGTGCCCATTTTTTCTTTTCAGTAGGCCTCTTAGTCTTACCCGACAGTTGTCGTGTAAACCAAAAGCTTGCTTACTGTTGGGTTTAGAAGAGATAACAAATAATGAGACAGAAAATCAAACTTGCGGTACATTTTTGTCAACGCGATTAGAAGCAGCTGGCTTCAAAGTAAAAGTTGAGCAGACAAGTTTTCAAGGTCAAGACAACACACTTTGTTATTCTCAGGTGAGGCTTCCCAAGTCATACATGCGTTACTTGATCTACTGCCAAAGACAATCAAAGAAGAGTATTTGAACGAGCACAGGGCTATGTAGCCACAGATGACAATAACAAATTTCATCAAGGCCGCACAGAAGCTATGTCAAAATGCATCGACAAAGTGTCTTCCGCGTCAGCAAACGCTATAGTTACAGGCGACGCAAATGAAGGTAAGGTCGTTAATGGTGGCTTCGCATCAATTGATAACTGTATGCTTGTTCATGGCTTTAGAAGACTGTAATTCTTGCTTGCATTTATTGTATTTAGGAAATGGGTAAGATCTAACCGTATGATTCAAAGAGTGGAAAATGGCCTAACAGGCCCTGTTTTGTGAGCGAAGACATATTAGGTTACATAGAGTCATTAGACACTCGATCGGCGATATGATAAGAATATCTTAAAAGTAGAAACAAGCTGACCACCCAGTGTGTAAAACACAGGAACATAAAAGTATGAAAACATTATATCGCTACTTAATTCTTCTAGCTCTACTAGCTGCCGCATTAACTAGCTATAGCTATGGTGGGCAAACAGGGGCTTTTGTGTTTATTGTGCTCGGCTTTGCGTTTGAAGCCGCATTTTGGCTAAAGTTGTTTCCTAGGAAAAAGAAAAAGGCCAGCGCATAGCTTAACTTTTCAGTCTAATGTATTACTTTTATAGCTTTTTCAATAAATTAACTATGCTTGGCCAGCATTGCGTAAAGCGCCATGGCTCTTCCCAAAAATAGCATGCAGCGTCTAAGTCGATGCATAGCATAGTCGCAAAGTTTTTTGCTGAGCCTTGATAATACGCAGTGTTTTTCAACGCGTTTAACGCCTCTAATACAACTTGCTCATTCACTTCATCTTGTTGATAACGAAGAACAATATTAGTCAGTTCAGATAATGCGGCCCGTATGTGCTTGGGGGCACAGGTGTTGTTTGGCATAGAGTCGTGTTTATCCATGGCGGTGCTCTTTGGTGTGTATGATTAATTTATAATCCATATTACATGAGTCGTATGACAATGTGGCAGAGATTGTTGGCTCAAGTAAAGAATGTCTCAGTGATGTCCTTTGGGGTTATGTTCGTTCTGACCTTGCCTATTTGTTGCGAGTTTTGACTCTTTGCATTGGGCGTTCGTGCGTTGGACTCAGTGACTTTGTAAAAAGGGCATAGAATAAATTCAATATGATTTTGTTTCTTTAAAGTGTACAATCAGCCACTTGCAAAGGATGCTGCAAAATCGATCTCAAGGTGCTTTTGGGTAACCTCTGCAAACCACACAATTCATTTTTAATCATAAAAAATAAAAGGATTATTACTTATGATTTTTTCTAATAAACTACATTTTATTCCTGCAATTGCTCTGTGTGTTATGGCTGCGACCTCTCATGCTTCTGAGCTGGTGCCTGTAGGGCCGGAGTATAGAATATCAGCAGATGATGCGGAAGTTGTTGGTTCTATACGCCCTGAGATAATTGGACTCAAAAATGGTAATTATTTAGTCGTTTGGGTTGATGACAAAGATGGACGTGAAAATATGCAGATCCACGCTCAACGCTATGATGCCTCAGGAACGAAACAGGGAGCATTGATCACGATCGTTGTAGGAAAGGCTTTAGATAGAGTATTTGCAGCAGAGTTATCTGATAATTCCTTGCTATTTACATGGTATTCTTTGGCAGGAGGAGTTAAGGCGTACGCGAGGCGTTTTTTGAGTAGCGGACAAGCTGATGGAGAGAAGTGGCTTATTAATCCACCCTCACAAACAGTCGCGGTTTGGCCTTCGATTGGTGTGTTCAATACGGGTGGTTATATTATCACGTGGGTAAATGCAACAGTAGCGCCAAGTGCTGATGAAACTTATGCTCGAGTTTATCAAAATGATGGCACACCTCAAGGTGAGCACTTTCTTGTGAGCCAAAATATCAAAGGTACTCATACCCCTTATGCACATGTGTTGGAAAATGGAAGCTATGTTATTTCGTGGAGTGCTGAAGGAGTGATATATAAACGACTGTTCAGTCAAGCCAATACGCCAGAACCGATTGTTCAAGTTGGCGAAGGTTATAACCCCCAAATAATTCAGCAAGAGGGTGGTAACTATTTGTTGATTTGGAGTAGTGATAGTACAGACTTAGGAGGCCATTCAGTCGCACAAATGTTTAGTGTCGATGGTACACCTGTTGGTGAAAAGCACATTCTGCTAGATCACATTGATTCGGTGGATGTTAGCTCGATGCCAGAGGGGGGCTTTATTATTGTAGGAACTCGTACTGATGCGGTCAGTGGAACTCAACATTTGTATGGTCAAAAGTTTAATGCTGATTTGACTAAAAGTGGTGACATTATGCAGATCGATAGCCTAGAAACGGGAAAATATGTAAAAGGCGCGGTTTTGGGCGGAGAATATGGTGGCTTCATTACTGCTTGGGGAGCCACTAGTGTGGTAAATAATGATAACAAATCTCACATATATGCTCGGCATTATTCGAACGGAGCAACCCCAATCGCTCCGCAAATGACATTATCAGCCCTACCAGAATCTCTCTATGTTGGTGAATCTGTGACATTTGATGTGAATGTATCAGGTCAAAATCTGTATGGCTTAGATGGCGTTCTGACTTCAAATAACCCAACGGCGGTGCAATTGACGGATGCACAATATGGCGAGTTCTTCCCTGACGGGGAGCGATTGGGTATGCCAAGTTCAATCACAGACACACAGTGGCAAGGGGCTTTGAGTTTAATGGCGCCTGCAGAGCCTAAAAGTGGCGCGGGTAAATTTGCAAGCGTGATCTTAAAAGCACTTGCTGCGGGAGAAGTGACGCTAAGCCTCAGTAGCCAAATTACAGACCCTAATGGTGTTTTACTATTAGACGATAACACCAGTTACTCAATCACGGTAAAAGAAGCATTGAAACTGACAGGCCGACTTGCTGAGTTTGGTGTTGGGACGGATTACACATCGGTACGTATTTACATCAATGGTGAGCTTGCAGACGTTGCACCAGATGGCAGTTTTGAGTTCAATGCGCTACCAGGTGAAGTGATAGTACGCATTGAAGCTGATGGCTTTTTACCGGCCGAAAAGCGTTTGCAATTAACAGACGCGGACCTTACAACGGAGCTTGGCAATACCACAATGGTTGCGGGGGACAGCAATGAAGATGAGACAATCAACATTGGTGATTTAACCAAGCTACTTGCAGCTTATCGCAGCTCTAAAGCGCAAGGTGCACCATATACTCCGTTAACCGACTTTAATCGAGACGATGTGATTAATATTCAAGATTTGACCATTTTAGGTCGTAATTACGGGAAATCGGGCATACAAAGCTGGTAATTTTTAGTGGTTAATAATAGGCTCTATGCATGCTGTATTAGGGCCTTTTTTATTTTATTGGTATAAATAACGTTATGAAAAATATTACCTTTCTTTTTTCTTTATTACTTTTCTATGTTATGCCTACTCAGGCACAAGAAGCACGTGTGTATCTGTCTACACCGAACACGCAAATCAAATCTGGCAGTGAGTTTTATGTGGACGTGTTGGTCGAAGGTTTACCAAAACTGTATGGCGTAGAACTGAAAATGGAATATGACTTTAAGGCGACTGAAGTCCTAGATCAAGATGTTAAAAAAGAAGGGGTACAAATTGAGAGTGGCAATTTTTTCAAGAATGAAACGCTATTCACATTGAGAAACTCGGCCGACCCAAACATGGGCAATATAGAATATGTGGTTAGTCAAGTTGCACCCGCCAGTGAAGTGGCGGGCGATGGTAGGATTGCCCGCCTTAAACTTAAAGCGATAACAACTGCACCGTCTGGGACTATTCAAATCACCTCGGCAGAATTTGGCACACGTGAGGGTGAAGTAATGCGCTTTCCAATCGGTCCGGCGTTGAATTTATCCTTTGGGGAGACTTATGAGGTGCCTGAAAAACCGAAAGCGGATATCGACAGAACAGCGATACTGGTTTTAGTTATCAGCGTTGTTATTTTGTTCTTCAGTGCGCTGATGGTGCTAAAAGTGCGCCGCGCTTAACAGCGCACAAGGTTGCAACAGAGCTGCAAAGAACTTGAAATAGGTGTTTGTAGGGGAGCGAATAACACCTATCGCAACTTTTTTAACTCAGTAGTTTACGCCAACCAACGACGTTCGCTGGGCCTTTTCTGCGAATGATAGCATTACGTAGAATACGCCCTAAAAAAGTCTGGCCTAAACTAGCTAGTTTGATAATTTTATTTGACTCGTTGACGGTCCAAGTCACTCTCTGTTCACGCATGTTTTTAAACTGCTTTAATATGCTGGGTACATCATCTCCACTGGCGATTAAACTTGCTAAGCAATCAACATCTTCTAAAGCCATGCCTGCACCTTGTTGCAAACTTGGTGGACAACCATGCAGCGCATCACCTATTAGCACTACATTGCCAAAAACAGGGTTTGTACACGCAACGCTTTTTAGCTCTCCGGTGACAATGTGTGTGTTATCGCTTAGGGTGTTGATGCATTGCACCACGGGTGATGCATAATCAGAGAATATTTGTGTCATTGCGCTTTTTGCTGTCATTGCATAGTACTTACCAGTCTTATCAATGATATGACCGTAGCAATAAACCTCATTATTGCTCATTGGGTAGATCATAAATAGCGCGTCGTTGCCAACGTAATATACGGGCTCTGTGCTTGCTTCAGGTCTTGTAGTAATAAAGCGCCAATTTGTCACCGATGGTTTAATTAGCGGTGTATCGGGCTGTACAAAAGAGCGAACTTGAGAGTTAATACCATCTGCAGCAACGACTAAATCGTAGTCCTTTTGCTGGCCGTTATTAAATGTGACCTGCGCATGAGTGGCGGTTTGTGTTAGCTCGGTTAGCCATGACCCAAGTTGAATATCGTGCTCAATGCCATATCTAAGTACTTTCATCAGCGAGTCACGTTTCAATGACACAAACGGGGCTTTGTTAAGTGGCGGTTCGTTTAACGAGGCTTTCGCTAAAGTTGTGCCATCTGCTAATGCATATTCAATCTCATTGACTTGATGTGCATGTTCTTTGATTTGCTCACTGAGGCCCAGCTTTTGTAGTTCCAACATAGCATTGGCCGGTAGGCAAATGGCGGCGCCTTCGCTTGTTAATGTGCTTTCTTTTTCTATTATATCGACTTCAAAAGCTTGTTCTTTGAGGCGTCGATACAAACTACAACCGGCTATTCCAGCTCCGACTATCAAGATGCGCATACAAACTCCCTGAGTGTGGTAATTAAGTTGATATTTTTCTCGGGGCACAATAGAGGGCTTTATTGGTTTTGACAAGTGATAATACCATACAGGGTATAAATGGCGGTTCAGGGCATGTGTGTTCGGCATGCGCGATTAATAATTATGGTGTTCATATGTTTATGAATCATCATTTTAGTGTCACTTATTGGGTTTCTTGGTGTTGGTTTTTGGTTGCCAATTTGTAAATTTAATTTGTATATTATGCAGGCGATGCAGGTTGTTTGTCGTCATAGCTTAAATAATCTGACTTCGGGGTATCGACGTTGTAGGCTTCATAGTGCTTGTCGTAATCGTGATTAAACATGAACAAGGAACGCAAACTATGATTAAAAAAATGGGTATGGCTTTAGTTGTTTTGGCCTCAGTTTTATACATTGCTTATGTACTGACCCCCTCTGAAAAGCTCTTTAATTTAATCGTTAATCTTGAGCGAACGATAGCGGGTTTTGAGGTACAGCAGACTCAAATTAACGGTTTTGATATTGAGTACCAGCGTGGCGGCGAAGGTACGACCTTGATACTTTTGCATGGTTTGGGTGGTAATAAGGAAAATTGGAACCGTATTGCGCCTTACTTAACAGGTAGCTTCGATGTTATTGCCTTGGATTTACCTGGCTTTGGAAATAGCAGTAAGCCGATAGAAGCGGATTATGATGTCAGCTCGCAAGTAGCACGGCTAAAACAGTTTGTGGATGCGCTGCAGCTTGAGCACTTTGTATTGGCTGGTAATTCTATGGGGGGATATGTTGCTGGGCATTTTGCGGCGCAATACCCGCAGCAAGTCGATGCATTATGGCTACTGAATCCATTTGGTGTTGCCGGAGGACAAACGAGTGAAATGTTTGCTCGCGTGGTAAATGGAGAAAATGCCATGGTGTTGCCACGAAATGCTCAGGAATTTAAGGCATTGTTTGACTTTTTGTTTGTTGAGCCGCCTTACATGCCAAGAGCCGTTATAGAGCACTTAGCGGCGCAAGCCGTGAAAGCAAATTCGATCAATACAAAAGTGTTTGAACAAATTCATTACATTAAAAATGGTCGAGTGCAGCCTGAGCTACCTTTAGAGGAAGCGCTGAGTGCATTTAATGCGCCGGTGCTTGTCATGTGGGGGGATAACGATAGAGCTTTACATGTTTCTGGTGCGCAAGTGTTGAGTAAACAAATTGCAAAGGCTCAGGTGGTGATTATGCCCAACATTGGTCATTTACCTATGATTGAAAGCCCTAAACAAACGGCACAAGCGTTTGTTTCTTTTATGCGCTTATAGGTGCTCAGCCAGCATATAAAGTCAAAAATGTGTTTAATAGGGCACTCATACCGGAGAGTGGAGCACCTCAAGGCCATTGAAAGCTCGACTTGTTGACACCTCGTTTGTGGTCAATTAATCTTGCACTACATTTCAATGAAGTGAGGACGACCTCACCGCTCTATCTCATTTGGGGACGGCCCCACAGGTGGAGTGCATATGTCTTGTTTTTACTTACTTGTTGCAGCCTTCTCACGCTATGTTTCGTTGGCGATTGGCTCAATGGCCATTGGACTCTACTTGTTTTCTCATCACTTAAAGATATTCCAACAACCCTTGCTTATATTGTTTAGCTCGGGTGGGTACTTTTGTGTGATGGTGATTAACGATGGGTTGCTTGGTAAAGTATAAGCGCTCAAGAAGTGTTTTTATCCATCATCTTAATAGGCATGTTAGGCCTCAAACACAATCATTAATCGGGAGTATTTTTATGTCGGGAGAGACCAATTTAGCGGTATTGCTTAATTCAATGCAGCCAACGTTATTGGATGGCGAGTATGTTTTTATCACTCTTGCTAACGGGCGATATGGCGATGCTCAAGAGCTGGAACCAATTGGTATGTATTTAGAACAAGAAGGTATGACCTTGATAGTCCCTAAGGCGAAGGCTGACCAGTTTGCTTTTAAATATGATTTGGTGTTTAACTGTATTACATTAGAGGTACATTCAAGCTTGGATGCGGTTGGATTAACGGCGGCATTTTCTAACAAGCTAGCACAAAAAGGCCTAAGTGCCAACGTGATTGCGGGTTTTTATCATGACCATATTTTTGTGCAAAAAGACAAAGCCGCACTTGCGCTCGCAGCATTGCGTGAGTTTGGCGAAAAAAGTTAACGTGACAGTACAACAAATAAGGAAACGCAGTGAGTATTGAAGTTTTATTATCTTTTATCTTAGCCTCAATGGCTTTGTGCTTTACACCTGGGCCAACGGTATTTTTGGTCATAAGCCAAGGCTTGATCCATGGCAAAAAAGCGGTATTGCCCACGGTATTTGGGGTGATTTGCGGCGACATTATTGCGCTGACAGGTTCCTTACTAGGTGTAGGGGCGATATTAGCAACTTCAGCAACTGCGTTTGCTGTAATGAAATGGTTAGGGGCGATTTACTTGGTTTACTTAGGCGTAAAGGCATGGCGAAGCCCAGTGTCAGAAGCACAAGATACGCCCATGTCTTTGTCGACCAATCGATTAAAAGTATTTAAAGATGCTTTACTTGTGACGGCTTTGAACCCAAAAGGGCTGGTGTTTTTTATGGCTTTCTTCCCGCTGTTTATTGATCAAAGTACCAATGTGTTGACACAAATGGTTACACTGGGTTGTACTTTTATCGCTGTTTCTATGGCAAGTGTTTGTTTTTACACTTTCTTTGGCGGCTATATTAAAGAGATGGTTGTCACTACTCATGCGCAACGTATATTTAATCGCACCAGCGGAGGTTTGATGATAAGCGCTGGCGTGGTGACATCTTCTTTAGAAAAGTAATTAACAGTTTAGTGACTTTAACTGGCTTTACGCTCGTGTCTGAACATGAACTTGAAGTCGTGTGAACAGAGCTAATAACCCTATTCAACTCATCTAAGTAAACTTAGCTGCTTACACAAAGTGCGGCAGTCTTTGCGGTTTGATATAGATGTATATGAAACGTTTTTAGACATTACACCATTAAAGGCGCTCTGGGGGCGCGTATTAAATTAAGGGGAGAGCACATGCTAAGTGGACAGTGTTTATGTGGTGCGGTTAAGTTTGATATAAGTGGTGAGTTACCCAATCTTTATCAGTGCCATTGCTCTTTGTGTAGAAAATTATCGGGTTCAGCATCGGATACGGCAACTTTCTTGAATGCACAGCAATTTTCTTGGCGAGCAGGGCAAAACAACATCAGCTCTTGTAAATTACCTTCAGGTTATCGCTCTGACTTTTGTAAAACGTGTGGCAGTACGGTGCCACATCGAATGGAAAATGGGGAACAGGTATGGGTGCCTGCGGGTTTGCTTGATGAGGTAAGCAGCGCGGTTGTTGCACACCTTTACGTTGATTCAAAAGCACAGTGGGATTGTATCGCAAATGATGGTGAGCAATTTAGCGCGATGCCAAGCATGGCAGAGCTGAACGCACTTTTACAAAATAAATCATAAATCGTATTTTGATTTATTTTGAAACAATTTCAGACACTTTCTTAATCCTCAATGAGCAAGGAGACGTATAGACTAAGTATTCACCGAGCAAATAGGAACCATAATGAAAAAAATAATTATCCTGATCGCACTACTGACCATGACGGGGTGTTCGACCAAGTTTGCTTATCGCAACGCAGACTGGCTTATTCATTGGTACTTAGATGACTACATTGAACTGACCGATGAACAAGAGCAACAGTTTGATATACATTTTCAACAATGGCTTGAGTGGCACAAAACACAAGAGTTGGGTAATTATATTAGCCATTTGAATGAGCTAAAAGCGGATATTCAAAGCAATGATATCACCCTTGATAGGGTCGCCTACCACCGCCAAAAAGCATTTACACATTGGTTAAGGTTTAGAGACAAAATTGCGCCAGATCTTGCCGCTATGGCGCCCATGCTCGAAGCCAAACAAGTGGATGAGCTCTTCGAGTCTTTAAAAGAGCAAGAAGACGAACGGGCAGAGCAACGCGCCAAATTAACACCCGAGAAAAAGCAGCAACGATGGGTGAAGCGCAACAAGAAGCAGCTGAAAAGGTGGCTCGGCAGGTTAACCGATGAGCAAGAAGCCATGGTTGAAGCGCAGTATAGCAAGTTACAAAGTACCGCTGACCTTTGGTATGAGTATCGACTCACTTATCAAGACCAATTGCTGAGTTTATTTGCTACACAGAGCCGTGGCATTGAGTTTGAAAGGCAGTTACTCGCATTATTGAGCGAGCCTGAAAAATTTCGCTCAGAGGAGCTAAATCAGCGAAACGAACACAATGCTACAATGGACTACCAGCTCACCGTTGCATTGTTTAACAGCTTAACGAACAAGCAACGCAGACATTTGCTTGAAGAGTTAGATGATCTAATCGCCGATTTAACGTCGTTGCAAAATTGAGCGATTAACCGACATTGGCAGTACTCACATATGGACAAAGGCGAGTTATATACATAACCCGTCTATGGACATAAGTATTACTATCTCTACGTGTTGATCAGTGACTTCACCAACTCTTACAAATGTCTCCTTATTAAGAGTCGCTAGGGGCACAACTAATGAAGCATTGCGGTTGGAGTTGTGTGAAAACTGTAATCATTTTAATCCCCTATAATTTTCTTTTATGACTGCAGCTCTTGAAACTTCTGGTGTTTGGCAAAAATCTTTCTGACGTATTGACGTGTTTCACTGCCTCGGCAATAACCGTGTCGCACAATAGGTCGCTTATAGTAAGCAGCTTTTTCGAGCAAAACGATGTAGTCTTCAACCCCCTTGCTGTTTGGCGTTGTAAACCACTGCTTAGGATTAGCACCGTCCTCCGCTGCTAAACGTTGGGCATCAAGTACATGCCCTGCCCCCGCATTGTATGAAGCAAACGTAAAGGCTAAGGCATTTTGTTGTGAAAGGTGTTTCCAACGCTTGTATTGTTTTAGGTTGTAAGCCGCGCCGCCGCGTATGTTCTGGTCTGGATTGAAACTATCGATGACACCAAGTTCTTTGGCGGTTTCTGGCATTAGTTGCATTAAGCCCTGCGCCCCAGCTCGCGATACCGCATTAGGATTAAAATTAGACTCAATAGCCGACTGCGCCGCTAACCATAACCACTCAAATGGTGCAGTCGCATGGCATTTGTATAAATCATCCCAAGGGCTCAAAGATCCTTGATTAGAAATAACTTGTCGTTTGACGTGACTGTGTGGTGAATTGGCAAGGCTTAAGGCCTTGAGCTCTTGTTCATTTTCGACTTCTAGACCTAACCCCCAACGCGCTTTATCAACCACATCTTGGTTAAGTAAGCCGCCACTTTCGTAAATGTATTCGAGAGCATTGGACAAGCGTTCATTTTCAGCGTCTAATTTTTCGAAAAGAGCTAGTTTTCTAACCAACTCTTGAGCAACGTCCAACGACACATTGATCCCAACAGCATTAAATTCTTGCTCCTTAGCGTGAGACAGGTTGCTTTGCACTTGCTCGACCATTTCAGCTAAAGAAGTGCAGAACTTTTTGTAATCGTCGTCATACATATTTTCCACCTCCATAGGTTGATTTTGAATAACTCTGCAATACTTTATTCAGTAAAGCTTAGAGAGCTTACCAGAAAACTAAGATATTGAACCCACGTAGCTCATTCCATTCTGAGAAATCAGCTTAATACGATGGCTTTTCAGAAGAGACTCACGCCGCTTCGCTTTGTTCAAATCGTTGATGGCAAAAGTTGAAAAGCCACTTTCACTACAGCGATTTCCAGATTTTTAAACATGTAGGGGTAATCTTCCCCTTATAGTGGCATAGTGAATTTGGCCACTTGATTAGAGGTGGTAAGACCCCAGAACTCTATACACTCTCAATAGGTGCAAATACAGTCAGTGTTGGAGCCAGCTTTAATAGCAGAAGTCAGTCGCAGGATTTGTCGTAGTTCTTCACGTACCATTCTATGAATTTGGTAATTTGTGCAAGCTCACGAATCAGTTGCAAATTTTACAACTGCTAAGGACTCTTCCGTAGCTGCTTGAAAACCAAAGAGCATGATTTGCACATTAACTCATTCGATGATTAGCGCTATGCTTTCTGAAATGTTTTGGGGCCGAAAGAAGTTAAACATGAATGTCTGCAGTTAGCACATATGCGACTGGCAGAGTTGCTTGAGTCCGACAAATCAATCTAGTAGTTCAAATTAAACGCGGTAAGTCGGTTGTTTTTGTGTCAATTCATCATTTTTGTCGGATGGCGGTGCTGTGCACCTTATACTGACCTACGTTAAAAGGTAGGTTGGTTAAGCCGAAGGCGCCACCCAACGAGTGTCTGATGAACGTGTTGAAGATCTGCTGTCAGCATATCTTCTGTCAGTTTTTTTATTGTGTTAACGACAGCTATGACAGTCGTTTCCAGCTACCATCACGCCACTCATGCATACCTTCGTCAGACCATTGCCATAAATACAGCCAACCGTTTTCAATCAAATGTTTTACATCGGGATGTTTGTTGATGATAGATTGTATGGCGCTTTGTTTTGCATGCACGATCACCGTTAAACGCATGGGCTCATGCATCCATCGCTTGCCATTGTGCACCGACTGCAAGGGTAGGCCAATGCGTAAATCTCCCCCTTGACCTTCAAATACGCCGATGTGGCCGCCAACGGCATTGTGCAGTATCTTGTTGCCACTACCGAATTTTAATGGATCAGTGACGGAGGTGTTGTATTGCATATTGATCCAATTCGTTACCAGCATAGGGGCGGTGAGTAACAGTTCAAGGGTTGAACCATCCTCGTCAAGCGCTTCATCATAGCTATGTAAAAATGTACGTCCGGCAAAATCAATGTGTTTGGTCAGCGCTCTGGGGGCGATAATAAATGCTGCGTTGTTGGCAAGACCCCACTCTGGTCGAGTTTGTGACCAATCCACCTGTCTGCGCGCTAAGCTTTTTGACCAATGAGTTAATGATTCCGGTGATTGCTCATGTTCCCTGATGGCGCGCTCTTGCTGCGCTTGTGTAGTTGCCTGTGAGAACCATAAACTAACTTCCTCGGATACATCATCCAGAAACCGCACTTCATCGCTGGTTGTGTTGTGCAGGGCTGGAATGAATTGACAGGTGTCGGGGATATTTAGGCCCCGTTGTTGCAGCGCATTACGCACATGCTCATCATTGAGTAAATAACACAGTACTCTTACGTTCACCTCACCGCTTTGGCCGCCGCAAGCACCGCAGTCTAAACTTGCCGCATGCAGGTTGTTTTCATTGTGGCTAGCGTGGCCGACCATGAGTACTTCAGGTGCAAACTGAGTGATCCCCATTAGATGCAGTACTTTTTCAGCCAGATCAGCTTTTTGCTCCGTGGTTAAAAGCTGGTTATCTTGTTCTAGTGACCACTGTTGTGCTCTGGAGGCTTCCGATAATGTCGTTTTAGTCGCTTTGGGCATGAGTGATTTTTTAAGTAATTTAATCAGTGACAGCCAACCTGCGGATTCAACAATGGGCAGTGAGCTAGTTGGATGTTTATGTATTTGCTCCCAATGCCCCTTTTTGTGACCGCATGCCAGTGCATTGGTGCCGTCAACCGGTGATACCGAAATGACAGGCGGCAAGAGGCCAGGGAGTTGTGGGCGTTTTAATGGGCTGTCTTTGAGGTTAAATTCAATGGGTAAACCAAAAAAACCTGCAAAGCCAAACGTTTCAATATGTTGATCCTGTTGCTCTAAGTGGCGACGCAGTACTTCGGAGCGCACATCAATACAAAATACCGCTTGTAGGCGTGCAGAATGAGGCTTAGCGAATTTAGTTTGCGCGCAGCTTAGCTTGGTTCGTAAATCTGTTTGGTATTCCAATTCTTGTGCACGCCACCATACCAACTGACGTGCTTGATGAATTTGCGTTACGGCTAAACGTTGCTCAACCAGCGCAAGCGCACTCTTCCACTGTTGTTTTGTGTGATTGTATTGTGTCTTATCCGTTGACTTTAGGTGTTGTAACAGCACATATTCCCAGCCTAACTTTATGGCGATAAGGTCAAGGTGCCAAGCACAGGGTTTGCCATATAAATTGGCTTGCCAGTTTAAGTAAGCTATCCAACTTGCCCAACCATTCAGCTGGCGCAATAGGCTTTGAGCATAGCGTGGCCAAGCTTGACTTGGTAAAGCAAAGTCCTGCTCGCAGGTTTGAATGAGCGTGCGAATATCCGTAGGTAAGTTGGCATACATTTTATGTAGTCCCTTTTTATCAAGCAGCAGTGAGATCCCAGGATCTTGTTTAGTAAATATCTGATATTGCTGATACAAGTGTCCTGAGGTACTGCCGCTCGGTTTGCTGTCATGATGTTGAAAATACCAAGCACAAAATTGACTGATATGAGAGTTTATCTCATCGCAAATATTCAATTGTAGCGGGCTACTGTGAAGCACCAGCTGCTCAGCGATGGTCAGAGTTGGTTTGGTGATTTCGTCTACGCTTTCACTTTGGGCGATGAAGATGTCAACAGCATCGTTTTTGAAGTGAACGCTTTGCGCGAGTGCTTGCTCAAGTGCTTGGCGAGAAATATCTCCATTTCTAAATAGTTGTATGTAGTGTCGACACGGTAACAGTAAATCAATATCGCTGGTGGTTTTAAGCATTGCGGCGACGTTAGCGATGGGGTTGTCGCGCATTTGCCAACATGGGTTAACAGCAATCATTTGATCAAGCGGCCAGCTTGGAGCCACCGAATTGCTTACATGCTTTAAAGCATTTAGTAGTACATCCGTCGCATCATTCGCCAACGGGATAGCGTGTTGTGCAATGTTCATGATTTACTCCTTAGTGACCGCGAGTTGGTGAGGCATGTTGCGATGTTTTAACCAAATTTGTTGGCCAAATACGTTGCGTGAGACGCGTTAACCACTCATCAAGATAAAGCCCCGCGAATAACGCATACTGAAGTTGTGAATTTGACTGCGGTGCGCGCTGATTGTTTAGACGATATGCAGCGAAAGTAAGCATAAAGATCAAAAAGAATAAAAAGAGTTCTAGCGCCAAACTAGGGGGGGCAACTTTAGGTAGGTTAAACCAAATAGGCGCAAATGATTTCCATATGGTAATCAACGTTACCATCAAAACGATGTTAAAAAACACCACTGTATATGCTTTGATGCTGGGTTTTGTCGTGGCTAAGTAGTAGGTCATCGCGATACCTAGCAAAGTCCATAAAGCGAGCGACCCCTGCACGAAGTAGGCGGCAGCGCCAACAACAGCGGCAACAATGAACCCACTTGCGATGAGTGCATAGTTTGAGTGTTTGTTGTGGGCCACAAGCAAGTTAGCTTGGTGTTGTCGCACCGCATTACCAGAGAACAAAAATGCGTGTGCTTTGTAGCATGAGTGTGCGATTAGATGTAGTAATGCTAACTCGTAAAAACCAAGTGCGCACTCGACGAGCATAAAGCCCATTTGTGAACTCGTTGACCAAGCCAAACGTACTTTTACACTGACTCGGGTTTGCATGATAAGGGCACTGAGTAACAAACTGAATCCGGCACTTATCAATAACATGATGTTTGCAACGGGCGCGTGCTGCATGATGGGGGCAAATAAAATAAGTAAGTAGCCGCCTAGGTTGATCACTCCTGCGTGCAGTAAGGCACTCACGGGTGTTGGTGCATCAACGACTTGTATCAACCAGCCGTGCAGAGGGAGTTGAGCGCATTTTAAAAATGCAGTTAAGCCTATTAAGCAGGTGGCGAGCACAAAGAGTGGACTGTCAGTGGTAGACTCAAGTGAAAGAGTTTGCAGTATCTCAGTAATATTGCTGCTGCCAGTTAAGGAATGAAGCGCCAAAAACGCGCCAGCAAGACTTATCTCTCCAACACGCGCGATGATAAATTTTTTATGCGCTGCTAATTGAGTACGGGGGCGGTGAGGGTAAAAGGTTAAAAGGCGATGCAGTGACAAACTGATGAGCACCCAGCCGACAAATAGTAGCAGCAGATTGTTGGCTAAAATGGTGAGTAATACCGCGGATAAAGTCATCAACAACCAGCGGTAGAAGTAGCCAATGCGGGGTTCTCCAAGCATATATTGCTGACTAAACCGAGTAACAACCCAGCCAATTAACAGCACTAATGCCAGCATGAGCCAAGTTAACGGCGCTAGGCGAAAAAGCGCGGAAATGGTTGTATCTGGGGGAGCTAGATTAAGCGTGGCAAGTGTCAGTAATGCAATAATACTGGTTTGTATTGCATAGAGGGAATTTTTGGCGATTTGCTCGTCACTTTTTAGTGTCCAGCCAGCCCAAAACCCTATCAGCATGGGGGCTACGGGAATGGCTAACAGTAAGCTAGTAATGAGATAATCAAGCATGTCGTGTCTCCAAGTTAGTTAACACATTATGCCTAAGCGCTATTGATAAAATAAAATATATATATTTTAATTTAACGTTCTATATAAGAGAACGGTTATGGGTAAGTTAAACTATCATCATCTGTATTACTTTTGGCGAGTTGCCGTTGTAGGCAATTTGACGCAGGTAGCGAAAGAGTTACATTTGTCGCAGTCGGCTTTGTCGACTCAGATCCGTGCACTTGAGCAACGCTATGAAGTGGCGCTGTTCGACAGAGTTGGGCGCACTTTACGCTTAACCGATGCAGGTCAAAGGGTGTTGAAGTATGCACAAGAGATATTTAGTACCGGTGACGAACTAGAGCAAGTACTTAAGCAAGGTGTTGTGCCAATTAAACAATCAGTCTCAATTGGTGTATTGACGCACTTGTCACGAAATTTTGTTGAGGGTTTTATCGCGCCATTACTTGCGCAACACAATGTTGAATTAAAGCTCGCCACACGAGGGATGGCAAACCTGCTTGATGGATTGGTCAATCATGAGTTTGATTTTGTACTCACAAATCGCACCGTAGGAAATGAGAACAGCCAGCAGACATGGCAACATCAACTGTTAAGACGCCAGCCTATTTCCATCGTTGGTCCAAAAGGTAAAAAGCCAATGGAGAGTTTCCCAAACGGGTATGAAGGCGTTAAGTGGGTGTTACCGACCACGAATACGGCGATACGCTCGGCTTTTGACTCCATTTGTGCCATTAATCAATATAAAGCCGATGTACTTGCACAAGCGGATGATATGGCGATGCTGCGGTTGTTAAGCCGTGACAGTGGGGCATGTTCAGTGCTACCGCCGTTGGTTATTTTAGATGAATTGAAAAGTGGTGTATTGGAAGAGTATCAAGAACTCCCGAGTGCTTACGAGCATTTTTACGCGATTTCGCTACCTAAAAAGCACCAGTCGGAGGTGGTTATCGAGTTATTAAAAGGGCACCATATTGCTTAAATTTGCCAGCAAAAAATGCGGCTAGGGCCGCATTTTTAAAAAGTGTGCTTGTATTAAGTTACGCGTCTTTTTCCGATATTTCCCAAACAGCAATAGAGCCTGAGATTTCATTACCAATGATCAATAATGGCTTACCTGTAGCGCTTTGCTCCGCTGGTACAAATGCCATGCCTTCGGGCGCTAAGTCACCCGTAATATCAGCGCCTTCCACAACACCTCGGTTGTAAAAATAGTCAGCAAACTTTACGTTGTACGGGTTAGTAATATCGTACACCATCACACCGCCCATGCGCTCAAGGCCTACGAAAGCAAACAGGCGTTCGCCTACTTTACCCAACGCAAGTGCTTCTGGCTCTGGGCCTTTGGCGTCGGAACGGGTATCGCCTTCATTAGTATCTTCATCGTTATTGAATGCTGCGCCATGAACTGACGCGGTAATGCGCTCAATCTCATCGCCAGAATCAAAAACGACTAAACCATTGCTATCCCAAATGGTGAATGAACGTGCACCGTAAGTATAAAGTTGCTCATATTCACCGTCATTGTCGGTGTCACCTTTAACAGTGGTGACTTTTAAGCGACCGATGTCGTCATTGTCATTGTTAAGGTATGAGAAGTTGTCAGCAAGCGTTAGATCCTTTGTACGTGATTCATCAATGTATGCTAAGCAACCGTCATCTTCGTCAAATTCTAAGCCACCTTTGGCTGTACAATCAGCTTCGTCAGTTGCATCAAAAAAATATTCTCTGCCGTCACCTTCGTTGGCGGTGACAATAAAGTTAGCGCCTTGCCAAGTAAAACTTGAAATGGTGTCTGGCTGATACATGCCATAAAGGCCAGGGTAAGTACGCAAGTTAATTTTGCCATCTTTGTCAGAGGCATCCATCTTCAGCTCAGACCAATCTTTAAAGCCAAGGCCCATTAATTTCACGCTGTTATCAGTCAAATCAACTACGGCGAGTGCGTTGTTTTCTTGAATAGATACATAGGCATAGCGATTATCTTTTGAGATGCTTACATACTCAGGTTCTAAATCCATGGCCACTGTGGTGTTAATGAGCTTGCCGTTGATGGTACGCCCAGTTGGGTTAGCAAATACTATGCCTTGTGCCTCTAGTTCTGCTTGCTTATCGTTGAATGCTTTGAAATCTATGTGTGTGGCAGTGTTGGCTACTACACCGTCGTTTACGTCAATGATGCTGATGCTGCCTTCAGGGTCAATGCTGTAATCGCCAGCAGGTTCACCTTCGTTGGCAACAACGACTTTCTTACCATCTCCAGAGAAGGTGACCATGTCTGGTAACGCGCCCACTTGTACATTTTTAATGAATGATGGCGTATCGCCAGAAATATCGTAAAACGCAATGTGGCCAAGTTCACCCGTTTTTTCAGCGGCCATTGCCACAGCCAAAAGCTGATTATTTTCATCAACGGCAATGCTGTTTGCATCACCTGCTGTGTGCTCATTTAGCTCCAGAGTGATAGCGCTGGTTAGGTTTGTAGCAGTGATCACGCCTTCATTATTTTTGGCCAGTGCTGCGGTGTCGAATGACGTTGCAGGAATAATATTAACAATGGCTTTGTCGCCAGAGCTATTAATGGCATAAATCCACTGTTTACTTGCTTGGTATGCAACAATCTCCGCGGCACCCTCTGGGCTTTGCGCATTCAATACAGCACGGCCAACCAAGTTAATGTTTAACAGTGCATTGGCGTCTTTGCCATTTTGTCCGCTCGCACCTTGCTCACCTTGTTTGCCTTCAACCCCTTGCGGTCCCGTAGCACCGTCGTCACCATCTAGCGCACAGCCAGAAAGTACAGAGATAATGGATAGCGTGATCAGAGAACGTTTTAACATGGATAACCCTTTTAAATTGCTGTAAAAATGGGAACAGTCAAACACAGGTTGATGATATCTAGGTTACTTATTTATTTCATTTTTGTTTCTTTTCCAAGAGGGAGGCTACATTGGAGGGGGTTAAGGAGTCTCAATGGCCCACACAACACAGCATTATGTGGGCACAAGGGGAGCGCTAAATTTAAGCTTTGCGTTTTACAGGCAGTACCTTTACTAGCTTGACCATGTTTTCTTTGAGTTCAACGACTTCCATGCGGTAGTCGGCAATGATCAAGCTAAGTGGTGCATCTGGGATATCCTCCAAGTGCTCAACAATCAAACCACTGAGGGTTTTAGGGCCTTCGGTTGGTAGTTCCCAGTTCATTTCTTTGTTGATGTCACGAATGTTGGCTGCTCCATCGACTAAAACTGAACCGTCGCTTTGTACATCAACTTCATCGCTAGCGGCTGGAGTTTGCGTTGTGGTGAAATCACCAACCACTTCTTCGAGAATATCCTCAAGTGTTACCAAGCCTTGAATATCACCATATTCGTCAACCACTAAGCCGATGCGCTCTTTGCTTTGCTGGAATTTAAGCAGCTGCGTGTTCAGCGAGGTGCCTTCAGGAATGTAGTAAATTTCACGCACTGCACGTAGCAGTGATGGCTTATCAAATTGCTCTTTAGTTAGCAGGCGCAAGGCGTCACGGGAGTGAATAAAGCCAACTGCATCATCAATTTGGTCACGGTACAACAATACACGTGTGTGTTGCGCGTTGGTGAGTTTACGCGAAATATCTTTCCACTCATCATTGATATCAATGGCATTGATCTCGTTACGCGGGATCATGATATCTTCAACGGTCACTTGCTCAAGGTCTAAAATCGATGTCAGCATGTTTTGGTGATTAGACGGCAGCAAGGCACTTGATTCATTCACCACGGTTTTTAGCTCTTCTTTGCTTAAGCTATGTTCTTCAATTTGCTTGGAAGAAATACCAAATAACTTGAGCATACCGTTGGTGATCCAGTTTACGGTGATCACTAAAGGAAAAAGGACTTTTAACAAGCCTTTTAGAATAATTGAGCTTGGAAATGCCACTTTTTCAGGGTAAAGCGCTGCCAATGTTTTCGGCGTCACTTCAGCAAAAATGAGTACCACTAAGGTCAATACAAATGTCGCAATAGCAATGCCCATATCGCCATACAAACGTAATCCGATGATAGTAGCAACTTGAGCTGCGGCAATATTAACTAAATTATTTCCGATGAGGATCAGGCCTATGAGCCTGTCGGGACGGCGTAACAGCCGACTTACACGTTTTGCTGCACGGTGGTTTTCTTTTTCGAGGTGACGCAGTCGAATGCGGTTGATTGACATGATCCCCGTTTCAGAGCTAGAAAAATAGCCTGAGATCATGATTAGCAAGCCCAATATTATAAATAAGGTGCTTGTTGATATGTCGTCCAACAGTGGATCCCTTTCTTTCTTACGAACGTGTATTAAGCGTTAGCCAGCGCTAAGAGTCAAGCTAAAACTTACCCAGAATAACTTCTTGAATAAACCGGCTGCCAAAGTAAGCCAACGTGATTAAGCCTGATGCGCCCATAATTGACGATACAACCGCTTTACCACGCCAGCCAAATTGATGATGGCCAACTGCCACAGTTGCGAAAATAGCCCAAGCGATTAACGATAAAACCGTTTTATGAATAAACTCTTTGGCAAACATACCTTCTAAAAATACAAAACCGGATAGCAAAGCTAAAGTAAGTAGCGCCGTACCGACAGTTAATAGTTGATACAGCTGACGCTCTACCTGCATAAGCGGTGGAAGGTGACTATGCATAATTGCTAAATCTTTTTGCTTCAAACGCTTATCGATAAAGTAAAACTGAACGGCGTAAAGCGTGGCAATGATCAGCACACAGTAAGCCAGTAGTGACAGCGAGATATGAACGACTAACCCTAAATCAATGTTGATGGTTTGCATCACGATGTGATGAGGAATAAAGAGACTTGCGGTCAGTAAAATAGCAGCAAAGCCATATACAACGGGCAGTAATAGGGTCGCAGGAAATTTCAAGGATACGGTGGTCACGCTGACCACGATGACCCAGCAGGTGAGTAAGGCTACATTAACCGTGCTTAAATCTTGTCCATCATGAGTAAACACCGAGTTCACAAGCAACAACATGTGCGACAAAATTGCCAAGGTGCTCAAAATAATCGTGAGCTTTTGGTTTGGCCCTTCTTTATGGAATAGTCGCGATAAAACGTGGCCAGTGGCGAGCACGTAAAATAGGCTGGCGAACAAAGACAAGCTAATAATCAACATCAAAGTGTGACCTAATAATAAATTTCCCTTATGAAGCTATTGTATTTTAAGCATTGCTCCTTGCAAAGAGTTTCCAAAAAGAAACTTTGTATGCACTTGAACACTGTATTAGTCGGGGCCATATCAGTATAATGCCCAGCAATTACGATTTATTGGAACCTAATACATGTTTGAAAACCTCCAAGAACGCTTAGGTAAAACGCTTAAAAACATCAGCGGCAGGGGCCGTTTAACCGAAGATAATATAAAAGATACACTGCGCGAAGTACGTATGGCGCTACTTGAGGCCGATGTCGCTTTACCTGTAGTTCGTGAGTTTGTTAAGCAAGTAAAAGAGCGTGCCGTAGGCATTGAAGTAACAAAAAGCCTAAGCCCTGGTCAGGTTTTCATTAAAATTGTGCGCGAAGAGCTTGAAAAAGCCATGGGTGAAGCAAATGAAGAGCTAAACCTAGCTGCGCAGCCGCCAGCCGTTGTGATGATGGCGGGTCTTCAAGGTGCGGGTAAAACCACCAGTGTCGGTAAACTTGCCAAGTTCTTAAAAGAGCGTAAGAAAAAATCTGTATTGGTAGTGAGTGCTGACGTATACCGTCCAGCGGCAATCAAACAGCTTGAAACACTAGCGGGTGAAGTGGACGTAGAGTTCTTCCCAAGTGATATTTCACAAAAACCGGTTGATATTGCAACGGGCGCTATCAGCCACGCGAAGAAAAAGTTCATTGATGTAGTGCTTGTGGATACCGCTGGTCGCTTGCACGTTGATAGCGACATGATGGACGAAATTAAAGCTTTGCACGCTGCGATCAATCCAATTGAAACATTGTTTGTTGTTGACTCTATGACGGGTCAAGATGCGGCGAATACAGCTAAAGCTTTTGATGAAGCATTGCCGCTTACTGGTGTGATCTTAACCAAAACCGATGGTGATGCCCGTGGTGGTGCTGCACTGTCTATTCGCCATATTACTGGCAAACCAATTAAATTTATGGGTGTGGGTGAGCGTACCGATGCGCTTGAACCGTTCCACCCTGATCGTATTGCATCTCGAATTCTTGGCATGGGTGACGTGTTGTCGCTTATCGAAGAAGTGGAGATGAAGGTTGATAAAGATAAAGCCGCGAAAGTTGCTGAAAAAGTATTTAAAGGTGACGGTTTTACTCTAGAAGACTTTGCCGAGCAGTTACGCCAAATGAAAAACATGGGCGGCATGATGTCGATGCTTGAAAAGCTGCCGGGTATGAACAACTTACCAGATGCAGTGAAAGGCCAAGTCGGTGACAAAACGTTTGTGCAAATGGAAGCCATCATTAACTCAATGACGCCAAAAGAGCGTGCACGCCCTGAACTTATCAAAGGCTCTCGCAAAAAGCGTATTGCGGCAGGTTCTGGTACTCAGGTGCAAGACATCAATAAGTTGCTGAAGCAATTTACGCAAATGCAAAAAATGATGAAAAAGATGAAAGGCAAAGGCGGTATGCAAAAAATGATGCGCGGCATGAAAGGCATGATGCCACCGGGCATGTTTGGCGGCGGTGGCCCGAAGTTTTAATTGTTTGGGAGAAATAAATGTTTAATAAGTTAATTAAGTTTGGAGCGGTCATCAGCTTAGCAGCCTCACCTTCATTTACATATGCCGAGACGATTGGTTGGACAGGAGAAAGGGAAGTAGTTGAAGTTGTCGCCGTCGTCAATGGGGGGATCAATGTAAGGTTGTCTCCAGATTTGAGTAACTGTGTTTCTCAAAGCGGCTATGGTGATAAGTATGCGTCAATTAGTTCTGACCATGCAGGATTACAAATTATACAATCAAACCTGTTAGCTGCCATGATGTCGGGTAAAAAAGTGTCTTTACACTTAGGCGATGCTAAGTGTTATGTCACCGAGATGCGAGTATTCAAATAGTCGAGTGCACATACGAGTTTTAGGTGTAATCTTTACATCAAAACACTGCCCGATGATAAATACCTATCATCGGGATGTGTAATATAACGTGTTATAAAATAAATAAAAATAACATTAAAAAGCTAATTACACTTATCTTATTGTTAATTGTCAGCGAAGCAACTTTTGCAGGTGCCGTGTGTAATAACTGCACGGTGACAGGTGTGCAGCCAGATCCAAGACGCAATGGCACTTATATTTATGTAATAGGAGACTGGCTGCAACGCCTATTTGCTGTTGACTGTGGGCAGTACGATTGTGAATAAAGCGCCGCCTAATATGTTACTGGTTCCAACCCTGACCGTACCTTGATGTTGTTCGCATATCTTTTCAACGATAGACAGCCCCAAGCCATGGCCACTCAGGGATTTGTTGCGCGCTTTATCGGCGACGTAAAAAGGCTCAAAAATGTGAGTCTGATGTTCTTTCGCAACGCCCGTACCATCATCATGTACATGAATTTCTATATTATTGCTATTAGATAAGCATTCAATCAGTATTTTACTGCGAGCAAATTTAAAGGCATTGCGCACTAGGTTATCCAACGCTCTGATTAACAAATTTTTATCTGCGATGAGAGACATACCTGACTGGCTCATGCTGAGGGTTAGCTTGATGCCGTGTTGTTGGTCTTTTTTCCAGCGGTGCATGGCTTTTTTGAAAAAAGTATCGAGCACGATTGACTCAAGCTCGAGTGCATGGTGATTATTTTCCATTTTGGTGTAGTGCAAAAGCTCCTCCACCATCTGTTCCATTTCTTCTGTATCTTCAATAATACTGTCAATGGTTTCTTGTTGGTTTGTGTTTAACTGGGTTTCTCTTAATAGCTCACTTTGCCATTGGATCCGAAAAAGGGGAGTACGTAATTCATGTGCGACGGCATTCGTCAGCGCACGGTTACTTTCAATAAGATGCTTTATGCGTTCTGCCATTTCATTAAAAGACTTATTTAATGAGCCTAGAGAGTGGGCGCTAGACTCGTCTGCACGGCATGATAAATCCCCTTGCGCAAACTTAATGGTCGCAGCTTCTAACTTTTTCGCACGCCTTAAAATAAGCAAGACATTGACCAAGTTAAAGAGAATAAAGCTGACGGTGAATGCCACCCAAAGCATATTATCTTCAAACGCTATTTTTTGTCTTACAAAGCTTTGTAAGTCTCTAATGTAACTGAAAATAGCTTGGGTCCCATCAAGCCTAATCCACAGGCACCTGTCGTCATCAAAATAAATCTTGTGAGCTGGGTTTTCTAAGAAGAAGCTGCGCGCGTCATCGGGCACTGCAGCGATAGACTCATGTACTGAGAATATATGATGTGTTTGCCTTGCATAGTCTTTCATTGCTTCTAACGCTGCGACCATGCCTTGTTTATCGGCGATATTTTGGATTAACTGTCGGTGGGCTGACGCTTTATCATCTTCCAATACAAATTCATAATCTGTTGGTATTTGATACACCAACACTTCATAGGCGAATATCGTGGCGATAAAACACACAAATAGTATGGTTAATGACTCTAAAAATATGCGCTTCATGACTTTGCCTACTTTTGTGTTTGTGGATAACAGGTAGCGTTGACTACCAAGCCTTACTAACAAACAAGTAGCCTTTGCCTCTTATGGTCAGAATTTTTTGTGGCGTATCTTGCGTATCGTGCAATAACTTTCGAAGACGAACAATTTTGTTATCAACCGTTCTGTCAATGCCATCGTACTCAATACCACGAAGTGCTTTTGTCAGTGTATCGCGAGACATAACTTCATCGGGCTGACTTGCTAAAGTCCAAAGCAAATCAAATTCACTGTCGGTCAATTGCACAGTTTCACCCGATAACTCACAACGTTTGTAGTTGTTCTCAAGTTTAAGTTGGCCAAAAAGCATAACATCAACGTTGCTGTCCGCGGTTTCGCTGGGACGGCGCAATAAAGAACGCACACGAGCCAGTAGTACCCTTGGCTTTATCGGTTTAGTTACATAGTCATCTGCACCGATCTCTAAACCGGCCACATGATCAAAGTCATCGTCACTTGCTGTTAGAATGAGTATTTTACCTCGAAACTGTTCTCTTGTTTGTCGGCAAATTGTCAGGCCATCTGTGACAGGGAGCATTAAATCCAATAGCACAATATCGGGTTGAAGGGTGCAAATCGTTGTGGCAGCTTCAGCGCCGTCGCTGAGTGTTTTTACATTAAAACCTTGATTTTCAAAATAGTCTCCCAGCATATGTCGAAGTTTTTCATCATCCTCAATGATGAGCATGTTTTGTTGAGTCATGTTACTAAGTGTCTCATCTCGCATTTATCTTCATTATAGACTGAGTTTGTCGCGCTCAGAAATACAATCTAATACATTTTTATGACTGAGCGCCTAGGAGGGCTGCATTAAAATTGGCTCAACAAATTATTCTTGTAAGCGGTATAAATATGAAATTTACTCAATTATTAATGATCAGCGCATGCGTAGCCTCTATGGTGGGCTGTGGCTCAAGTTCAACAGGCCCAAGCACCAAAGTAACTAAAACGCCAATTACACCATCGGTGCAGAAGGCTCCTTTGGCTGATTATGCATTTTCTGATGCACAGTTGGCAGATACATTAAGCAAGAGTGCTGAGCTCCTCGATTCTGTTAATTTGAGCTTTGAAGGTCGAGTCTATAATAAAGCGCTGTTTGCCGAAGGTATAGATGAGGGGCGCTATGTCATCAGACTACAAAATGCGCAGGGTGAGCAGGTTGACCTGATGATAGATGATCATGAGAATCGAGACTGTTTGATTGCTAAGCCTTCAGGATACATCGACGTATTTAACTGTGATAGCCTAAAACGGTCCACGACCGATGACACCATGTTGATTCAATCCACATTAAGGGGCAGTCGAAGTAACATTCAAGTTGAGTTTGCCACTGACGCGATTGAGATGATCAGTGTTCTTGAAGCACCCGTGATCACGACCATAGGTAACACGCAGCTCACCACCACGGTCAATGATAACCATGTGACGATTGCCACGTCATTTGCTTTTGAAGACTTTTTTAAAGAAGTACTTAAAGTGGACGATAGCGAAGAGGATTTCGAGTCGGCATTAGGGGTGACAACATATCTACAAATGAAGGATATTACGACACAATACGAAGGCTCTAGTATGACACTCAACTTTGCGAATCATATCGCTGGTAGCATGGATGATGACATTAATATGTACACTGGTTTAATGATCAAAGCACATAATATGGCTACGGTAGTCGCTCAAACGGGTTCGGTTTTTTCTGGTGGCACAGATTTATTTGCTGCAGGTTACCCACGCATTTTGCAAAGAGCGACCAAAACGGAGTCATTCGAAATAAATAGACAGATTGGTATACATAGCTGGAGTGATGGTGAGCTTTCAGCACGCGAAATACCGTATACGCATGAAAGTCATCGTAAACAAGCCACTTACTTTGATAAGGTACTTGGTGAGCAGGGCATTGACTTTTACCTCTTTACGCTAGATTCAGCCCCGTTTGATGGCGAGTACTTTATTACTAAAGCGGACTCTGATAAATATGGATTAATTACGACCATAGAGTAACTGAAAGCCCCGATTTAGCGCAATTTGGAAGGTGGTCAATCAGCTTTGTTGACCACCAATTCACACAAGCAAACCATTCAACCTTTCATATTCGTGAATGACAGATGCTTCTGACTTTTGATTAATCGAATGTGATACCTTGAAACCCGGAAAAGTCTTTTGCGAGCGAGCAAATATTAAGAGGCATCAAACTACTATCAATCATCCAATTATTCACTTTACGGTTGTGCTGACAATATCATTCGGCTAGACAGTACATACGGACTCTATACTCACTTTTATTGCTTGCTCAGACCCAATGCAACCGAGACTGATAGTTTTGTGGCATCTTCATATTTGGTCTCTTTGTAACATGGCTCGCTATTACTCATTCCTACCTCGTGCTGAGAAACGCTTATTGTGTCAATTTCAGCACCGGCTAGTGTTTTTAAGTTTTCATTGGTTAGCTAGATGCCATTAGCAGAGCAAGCTCGACATCGCTGATTAAGCACAGTAGTGAGCGTTTACGTAACAGTGCGCTTTTTGTCAGTGACGTACATACATTCCCATACATATCGATGACTGAAACCCCAAGATGTGCTGGTTAAAATACGCTCATCAAATCATTCTTGTGAGAAGTATAAACAATGAAACTATTTAAATTATTACTGATCAGCGCCTGTGTGGCATCTATGACTGGGTGTGGTTCAAGCGCTAGCACTAAAACAACGCCAACCACAACTACACCAACAGTGCAAAAGCGCCCGCTTGCTGATTATGATTTTTCAGAATCGGCATTGGCTGAGGTACTAGACGACCGTTTAGACATTTTGGCTTCTGTTAACCTTACATTGGAAGGTAAATCGTACAATAAAGCGATATTTTCACATGAGTTAAACGATGAGCTGCTTGCTGTTAGGTTACAAAACGCGGATGAAGAGTTGATCGATTTGGTGATCAGTGTTAGTGAAGATCGTGACTGTGTAATCTATAAGCCAGCTGGAAGTTCCGATACTTTTAAATGTGGTGATGCAAATATCACAGAAACTGATGACATGGCGTTTATCCAATCAACATTAGAGAAAAGCCAATCTAACGTACAGCTTGAAGTTGAAAAGGAATTTTTAGAGGAGTTAAGTGATGCCGGAAACACCTTACTTACCGCGACTCTTAACGGTAATAATGTGACGATTACCACGTCATATGCCTTCGACGGTTTATTGAAACATGTATTTAATATTGATAGTAAAGAAGACAGTGTTAAGTCAACACTGGGCGTTACGACTTACTTACAAATGAAAGAGATCACTGAGCAATACGAAGGGTCAAATATGACACTTAACTTTGCTAATAAAATTGCTGGTAGTGCAGATGATGACATCAATATGTATACGGGTTTGATGATAAGAGAGCACAATATGACTACGGTAGTTGCTCAAACAGGCTCGGTAGAGTCGGGGGGAACAGACTTATTTGCGGCGGGTTACCCACGTATTTTAAGAAGAGCGACCGATATAGCCTCTTTTGAGAAAAATAAACAGATTGGTGTGCATAGCTGGAGTAATGGTGAGCATTCAGCACTGGAGATTCCATACACCCATGAAAGCCACCGCAAACAAGCCACTTACTTTAACAAAATGCTAGGTGAAAAAGGGGTCGACTTTTATATCTTTACTTTGGAGGCAGCACCATCGGATGGCATGTACTTTATTAGCAAAGCCGACTCAGATAAATACGGGTTAATCACGAAGATAGAGTAACTGTATTACCCGATTTAGCGCTATTTAAAAGTGGTCAGCCTCCTTAGGTTGGCCACTTTTTTATGCTTGGTTCTTTTAATGGGGCCATTTCAAATGATAGACGAAGTTGGCGATGTTATAGGCTGCTCTTCGATTTTAGAGAGACACTACTCTAAAGCGCAACAATTAAGCCTAAGTTGAAGGCTAAACCTTAAGTGAGAGTTATGGATGTTGAAGCAGAACAAGCATTATTGCCATCAAATTAGCAAAAATGGCCTTCCGGTGAGGGCGTTCAGAATTCTGTGTCAGCCTAAAAAATTAAATATCTAGTGCGCCATCCAGCCGACCTTCGAAGTGGATGGCGAACTGCGACAGTGCCAAGT